>JBBRXP010000068.1:0-27776 GCA_038238555.1 Chthoniobacterales bacterium
ATTGGATGCGGCCAAGGCCCCCATATCCACTGCAAACTTCATGAAATATGTAGAGGCGAAACATTATGACGGAACGATTTTCCATCGCGTGATCAAGGACTTCATGATCCAGGGCGGCGACCCCACCGGCACCGGCTCGGGTGGCCCGGGATACAAGTTTGCGGATGAAATTCACCCCGCGCTCAAACACACCAAGCCCGGCCTCTTCTCGATGGCCAATGCCGGCCCCGGCACCAATGGCAGCCAGTTCTTCATCACGCACGTCCCCACGCCGCACCTCGACGGCAAGCATGCCGTCTTCGGCGAAGTAACCAAGGGCCAGGACGTGGTGAACTTGATCGCGCAAGGGGACAAGATCACGAAGATCGAAGTGCTCGATCCCACCGACGAACTTTTCGCCGCGCAAAAGGCGAACCTCGACAAATGGAATGCGGCGCTGGGGAAGTGACGCGGCGCTAGGGATCGTGGGGAAAGAGCCTGAGGAAAGTCTCGAGCACGCGTTGCGAAGACTCTTCATCGAGCTCGCCGAATGGACGCAAAATGGTCCGATCGACATGTCGTGTCAGCTCTGTCGCAACGACATATTTCGATCCGGTCCATTCAATCGTGACGCGGAAGGGGCCCTCTTCCAGTCTCCGTCGCATCGGGCAGACCATCACGGTCAACAGTTCAGAAAAACTCGGGTCCTGAACGGAGACGTAGGAAGGCTCCGAAGCCCGTGGTGTCGAAGCGTAAAGTGCCAGCCTCATCTCTTGCCGTGGCTGGGAGTCTCGGCCATGAGTTTCAATGTCTCCAGCCGATACGATTCGGTGCATTGCGAATTTACGAGAGCGACGAATGCTTCACGATCTCGCCGCCGTTTTTCCCGCGCGATCAATTCCTCGACGAATTTGCTTCGAGAAACGTCTTCGCGCAGTTCGTCGATTGCCTGATAAGTGGCGGCGGGAAGGGTCAGGGTGGCTCGACCGGACGCTTTGCGTGTCGGAAGTTTTTTTGGCGACTTCTTGGCGACTTTCATGCCGTCAGCGTAGTCGCCCGCGCGTCGCCTTCAACTCAAAACACCATCGGCTGCCCTTCGGTCATCATTGAGATGCGGCCTTCGAGTCCTTGCTTGCGCGCGCAGGCGAGCAGGCGCGCGGGCGGCTCGTGGAGCGGTTCGTAGCTTAGGCGGAAGCTGCCGTAGTGCATGGGCACCATGCGTCGCGCGCCCAATTCGACGAAGGCGCGAATGGCCTCCTCGGGGCTCATGTGCACTTCGCGGCCGCTCGGCGGTTCGTAGGCGCCGATGGGCAGGAGGGCGAGGTCGATGGGATGCCGGCGGCCGATCTCGCTGAACCCGTCGAAGTACGCCGTGTCGCCGCAGTGAAAGATGGTGCGTCCTCCCGCTTCGATGATGAATCCGCCGAAGCCGCGGTGCGTGTCGTGCAGCACGCGCGCACCCCAGTGGTGCGCAGGCGTGAGCGTGATGCGCAGCGGTCCCTGTTCGTAAGCCTCCCAATAATCCAGCTCGTGCACGGTGCGGAAGCCGAGGTCGTGCACGAGATTGCCGACCTCGAAGGGCACGACGATGGGCTGATTGGCCGCGATACCGCGCAGCGTTTTGCGGTCGAGATGATCGAAGTGCGCGTGGGTAACCAGCACGAGGTCGATGGTCGGCAGATCGCGCAGCCGCAGACCGGGATGGCGCACGCGCTTGATGACCTTGAGCCACCGCGCCCAATTCGGATCGATGAGCAGATTGTGTCCCTGGGTCTGGATGAGGAACGAGGCGTGGCCGATCCACGTGACGCCGATCTCACCATCCTTCAACTCCGGAAACGCGGGCTTCGCGTGAAGGCCGGCGCGCCGCGCAAAAAGGGACGGGATAAGCACCTCGGTCACAAAGTTTCGCTTGTGCCAATCTTTCTCCGGCTTGAGCCCGACCTTGCGCGCTTTCTGCGATCCGTTCGGGGCGGCGACCGGCCCACCACTGGGCTTTGCGGACTTTTTGATTTCCGTCTTGCGGGCGAACGGGTTGGGCACGGCGGAGAGTATAAACGGATGGAACATGACGGGCCAAATGGTTTCACAGGCTTGTCAGCTTTCATCGTGCCGCGTCTAGTTGAGGTTGGATCGCCTCGATGACTTTTCGACTTACTCATCACAAGAGGACCGGAGCATGGAGGCGACAGGAGTGTCGCCTCTCCTTGGGCCGCGCTTTCATGCAGAGGCGCCACTCCTGTCGCCTGCGCGTCCGCGCGCACGTTTTTTCAACTGGGATGCTCGCCGCGTGAACAAAGACGAACTGCGCGCCGAGATGCGCGGCGCTTTGCGCGCGCTCGATGAAAAGGCGCGCGCGCCTGCATCGGAGCGCATCTGCTGCCGCATCGAGCAGCATCCAGCGTGGCGAAATTCGAAAGTGGTTTGCGCCTTTGTGCCGCTCGCTTCCGAGCCGCGAATCGCGCCGTTGTGGCGGGACGAAAGCGCGCGCGTCTTTTGCTTCCCGCGCATCGGCGGCGCTGAGATCGAACTCGTGCGCATCGATGATTGCACACGACTCGAGGGTGCCGGATGGAAACTCGAAGAGCGCGATTTTTCCGCCGCTCCGCGCGTCGCGACATCCGAGATCGACGTGATCCTCGTGCCCGGCCTGGCCTTCACTCGCGAGGGCCTGCGGCTCGGGCGAGGCGGCGGCTTCTACGATCGCCTGCTCGCGCGATGCGCCCTGCGCACCGTGAAACTCGGCGTGTGTTTTGCGGCGCAACTGCGCGACGATCTTCCGACCGAAGCGCACGATCAGCGCGTGGATGAAATTATCTTCGATCTCGGCGATTGATCGCGATGCGCTACACTCGCGTCTCCGTGAAAGTTTCCGCCCTCCTCCTCGCCGCGTCGCTCCCCGCGCTCGGCGAGGATACCATCAAGTCGAAGGTCATCGACGCGGAGACGCACTCCATGACGGAGACCATCGCCGACACCAAAGGGCGCGTGTTGAAAAAGACGCGCTTCTTTTTCGACGAAAAAAACTGGTCGAAAGGCGCCGTGCATTTCGATGCCGCTGGCAACGTGCGTTACAAGGAACTCTTCCGGCGCGACGGGACGGGCCGCGTGCTCGAGGCGCGGCTCTTTTCCAAAGACGACAAACCGCTCGGCAAGCGCGTGTATAACTACGACGGCGCGGGGCAGGTCGCGCGGATCGACGACTACGACGCCAACGGCCAACTCATTGCCAAGGAACAACCGCAAGTGCAGCGCGCACAACCGGTGCGCAAGAAGCGGTGATGCCCGCCGATCAAGGCTGGCGCTGGACGCGCAGCCGGAAGAAACGTTTGCCGGCGCCGGGGAGAAGCTCCTGCGCCGTCACGACCTTGATGGGCGCCTCGCCTGCCGCATCGGCTTCGAAGACATAGTCGTCTCCAAACGGATTTCCGCCTGCCGCGCTCTGCACGACTCCAGTCCAGCCGTTGGGATTGGTAAGATCGTCGCTGGCCTCGAGCGTGTAAGTAAGATCGGTCGCGCGAGGATCGCGACGGAAGGTGATGGTGACGACGGTGTCGGGATCGGCATATGCCGTCGAAACTTTCAAGCCGGCATCGGGCACGCCCGGCGCGGTGGTGGCCGTATTCGGCGAGTAGCCGAATGCGTATTCGAAAAGATTGACGAGCTCATCGCCGTCGAGATCGGCGAGGTCATCGACGAATTTACCTACGAAAAAATACTGCTGCAGCCACGTCTCACGGCGCGAGAGTTCCGGCGTGCCGATGTAACTTACTTGCAGGGTGGGCGGCGCTCCGAATGGCGTCTCGCCGCTGTCGAATCGGCGCGCGGATGGGACGTGGAAAGCTTCATTGCCGATGAGAATCCAGCCGAAGTTATTGGCAGGTGCATTGACCCATCCCTGCACGTCGGCGGCGAGCTGCGCGGAACTCCAGGAATACGTCCCGAGGGTAAAGCCGACGGATGTCGTGGCGGAAGCAGTGGGACCATAGGTGCCGCCGGCGTTGGCCCACAGCCGGGCAGGATTGGAATTAAAGAAGCGATCCGACCACGTCGCATCGTTTGTCTCAGCCGGCGCGCCTTGCCCGCCCGGCTCACTGCCATCAGAGGCGCCTTCGCCCCAGTCTTCGGTGAGTCGAAACAGCGACATGTTAGTGGGCGATGGATTTGCGCTGCTCACGAGATTGACTTGCAGATTGAGTTGCGCGCCTTGAATGCTGGCGGCCGCTGGCAATTGTCCGGTGACGTCGAAGGCCAGCAATGAGCGGCGTTTGCTGTAGTTGGCGTTCGAGCCGGTCTGGCCCGCGTAGAGGAAGCCCTGCCCGTTGCTGTTGCCAGTGTTCTCCGAATAAATGGTGTTGTCTTTGGAAGGAGTCAGCGCCGCCGTCACCACGCCGGAGATGATCTTGTAAATGCCGCCCGCGGGATTCCCGTCGCTGCCGAGCGTCAGCACTCCCGAATTGGTTTTCAGGCCCACGTAGATCTCGCCGCTTTCATCTTCGCCGAGGCACAGGATGCGCTGACCGACGATGGGGTTCGTGCTGTTCACGAACGGAATGGCTTGCGTGAGCGTGAAGACTCCGCTGCCGGCTGATGTCTCTTCAAGTCCCATCATCCGGCCATCAGACGCCCCGCCAGTGGTGCCGTAGTCCCCGAAGACGTATTTTCCCTGGAGCGCTGGGATCGCGGAGCCGCGATAGATAAAACCGCCGGTGACAGAAAGGCCGAGCTGCGGCAGTGCCGGGCTACCGACCGTCTGGCCCGGATGCGCATACACGGCGATGGGATCAATGAGCGCGGCGACTTCCGCTGGCGGAAGCATCATCGGATTGGTCGGCGCGCCCGAGGAGAAGAGTGGAAACTCGAGGCCTTCCTTGTAACGCCAGCCGTAGTTTCCGCCGGAGACAATGAGATCGACTTCCTCGGTGCGGTCTCCACCGACGTCGCCGCAGAACAGGCGGTTCGTGCCGCCGGGGCGTTTGTCGAAAGAGAATTTCCACGGATTGCGCATTCCGTAACTGTAGATCTCCTCCCGCACGCCACCGCCAACGCCGACCAATGGGTTGCTGACGGGAATACCGTACTGCCCCCCGGGGCCATTGGTGCCGAGCGGATCGATGCGAAGGATTTTGCCGAACAGCCTCGTCTTATCCTGAGCGTTCCCGAGACCGTTTGTGGGCCGGGGATTGGTGTTGTTCCCACCGGTGTGGCCGAGATCGTTGTCCATCTGACTGCCGCCGTCACCGACGCCAATGTAAAGATACCTCTCGCCACTGGGACCCACCTCCGGGCCGAACTCGAGCTGACCACCGTTATGGTTGCTCTGCGGTTGAGTATAGAGCAACATCCGGCGCTCGGAACTCGGAACGGCCACATTGGGGTCGCCTGCCGAGACTTGAAACTCCCCGATCACTGAAACGGCATTTGCCGGCGTGCCTGGACCGTTTGGAGCGGGATCGACACCGGCGACGTAGGTCTTGATGTAATTGAGGTAAAACTTTCGGTAACCAGGCGAGGCAGAATTTGCATAGCCCGGATGAAAGGCCACGCAGAGCAAACCCCGCTCGCTGTAGCCCGTCCCCAGCGAGATGACCTTTCGATCCGCAACGTTGGTAGCCGTGGAAGAGATGTCGAGGAACGGCGTGGGGAGCATCATGCCGCCTTGGATGATGTAAATCTTCCCTGGCTGGTCGCAGACAAAAAGACGTCCACTGCCATCCGGCGCAAAGGCGATCGTGGTCGGCGAGTGAATTTGCTTGAGCACCACTGGCTTCAGCGCGAGTTGCGGGAAGACCGCACGTGCTGGAGCTAAAGGGAAGAGAACCGCTGCGAGGGCAACATAGCGGACGAGTTTTGAAGGATGCATGGCGATGGGCGGGCGAAGGGGAATCGGAGGGAGAAGAGTTAAGGGGTGGAGCGCGATGGCTCGGCTGGCAACTTCCGAGCCGGACAGTCCCACAAGACCACGAGTGCTCAAGCGAAAGTTCGCAGCATCTGTGGAAATAAGCCGGATGGTCCTCACGAAGAAACTCCGCCTCCTGTTCGTTGTCGCCATCCAGGGCGGCGCGGCTTTCTATTTCCTGCGCAACTCGACGTCGAGAAAATCAAACGAACCTTCGAGCGCTCAAAGGAACTGTTCGATGAATCGTGAGCCGCGAGGTCTTTAACCTATCTGTCTTCGGAACTCGTGCCGGCCGACGACAACCTCATCAAAGCGCAACGCGCGCTGAAAACGCGCATCGAGATCAACTAGCCCGTCAAGGCGAAGGAGTTCTTCCGGTTGAACCGGAGAAGGCGCCGAAGAGATTGTAGAGAGAAGGGCGAAAATCCAGCCTGAGCGCAACGGGCAACACCATGACGTATCCATGGCCCGACCATCAGTTCTGGGCATCGACCGCTTTTTTGTTGAGCGAGTCGAAGCTTGAGCTGCTCAGAAACTCCGTCTTCTTACCGTTCTGATCGAAGGTGATCTTCCAGCCGGCGATCTGATCCACATGCGTATCGGAAGTGCCGTGCATATGTCCGCCGATGTGATATTCGCCAACGAGCATTTCCACCTCTTGCGCAACCTTCATGGCGCCGAGGTCGAGCTGCTTGGTGTAACGGTTCAAGGTATGCGTTTCGGACAGGCTCCATCGTCGCATGACGAGGACGGATTCCACCTTCCCCGCGGGCAGCTCTTTGCTGGAGATGTTCTTGATCGCAGCCTTCAGCGCCATGCTCCGGTTGATCTCCTTGGTGTAGGAAGTCGATTTTCCGTCGGCACGATCGAGGATCTTTTTTGTAACTACTACGCGAAGCCCATTCTTGTCCTCCGCGAACGCCGCCCCCGCCAGATAACACCGCCAAATAGGTTCTCATACCGGCCTTTTATTGAACCAAAGCCGCCCCGTAAAGGATGCCATTCTTGCGGAAACGAGGGGCGCCGCCAGGCGCGAGCTTATGCCACCCAGGCCTTCACCACATTACCCGCCACATCCGTAAGCCGGTAATCGCGGCCTTGAAAGCGGTGGGTGAGGCGCAAGTGGTCGAGGCCGAAAAGGTGCAGGAGCGTGGCGTGAAAATCATTGATGTGCACTGGATCGCGCACCACGCCCCAGCCGAGCTCATCGGTCTCGCCGTGGACTTGGCCGCCTTTGATGCCGCCGCCTGCCATGAGCACGGTGAAGGCATACGGATGATGATCGCGCCCGCTGACATTCTTTGTATTGCCAGCGCGATTCTCGCCGAGCGGCGTGCGCCCAAATTCGCTGCCCCACACCACGAGTGTTTCATCGAGCAGTCCGCGCTCCTTGAGATCGCGGATGAGCGCGGCGATGGGCTGGTCCGCCATTCCAGCATTGAAAGGAAGCTCCTGGTCGAGATTGGAGTGATGATCCCACGACGCGTGGATGACATTGACGAAGCGCACGCCGCGCTCGACAAGCCGGCGCGCGAGCAGGCAATTGGTGCCGAAGGAACGATACTGGTCGGGGCCTCCTCCGGCGCGCACGGCTTTGATCGCCGGATCTTTGCGATCCACGCCGTATGCCTCGAGAGTCTCGCTCTTTTCTTTGGAAAGGTCGATGAGTTCTGGCGCCGCGCTCTGCATCCGGAAGGCGAGTTCGTAAGCGGCAATGCGGCTGGCGATCTCGGGGTCGCGCGCTTCTTCGAGATGCACGCGATTGAGTTCCGCCAGCGTGTCGAGCCCGGCGCGTTGCAACTCGGGCGGCAGGCCCGCGGGATTTTTTAAATTCAAAACCGCGTCGCCCTTGCTGCGAAAGAGCACGCCGGAATAGACCGACGGCAGGAAGCCGGATTGCCACAGCGTGGTGCCGCCGCTCGTGCCGCGGCCATTGGCGAGCACCACGTAACCGGGCAGATCGCGCGATTCGCTGCCGAGCCCGTAGTTGAGCCACGCGCCGACCGTGGGGAGACCAAAGGTCGCCCGCCCGCATTGCATGAGAAGCTGCGCGGGGTGGTGATTGAACTGGTCGGTGTGCATCGAGCGCACCATGAGCAGATCGTCCGCGCACGTGGCGAGATGCGGCACGAGGTCGCTGAAGTCCATTCCGCACTGGCCGTATTTTTGAAACTTGCGCGACGAGCCGAGCAGGCGCGCCGTCTCTTTCTTGATGAAAGCGAACCGCACATTTTTGAGCAGCGAATCGGGCAGAGCCTGGCCGTTGAGTTCGTTGAGCTTTGGCTTGGGATCGAAGAGATCGAGCTGGCTCGGCCCGCCTTCCATGAAAATGAAGATGCAATTCTTGGCCTTCGGCGCGAAGTGCGGCGGCTTCGGCAGGAGCGGATCGGCCGGTGCGGCGGGCGCGGCAAAGAGCCCGTCGCCCTCGAGCATCGAGCCGAGCGCGAGCATCCCGAGACCGCTGGCCGCGGTGGTGAAAAAATTGCGACGCGTGAGGTGGATGGAGTGGGCGAGTGGGTTCATGGCTGTGACAGTTTCAAGGCGTCCAATGCACGTGCTCCTCAATGAACTCGCCAGGCGTTCTTATTTTCAGTTCATAAAATTGCCGTCCGAGCCGCCTTTGAAAGTCACGGCGGCCGAGCGTGAGGAGAACTTCAGCGTAGGCCGAGCCGTGAAGAGAATCGGCCGATCCTTCGGAACGTCGAAAACGACTGGACGATCGGGCACCCACACATCGGCCACCAAACCGAGTTCGGATCGGATTCGAGCCCAGCCCTCGACCCATCCGTCCATCTCCTCCTTGCTGAAGATCCGCGGCTCGGGCATTGCGCCGCGCAAGTGCAATGAACCCGCGATTTTCAGGAGCAGTTCTGCTCGGTCGTCTTCGCTCAGTCTATTCACCGCTTCTTCGATCTCGGCGATGGTGGTCATACGGCGGAGATTACGCGCATCGCGCTTCCCGGCAAGCCACAGCCCTCACTCGCGGGTGATGAATTCGTCGGTGTTCATCACGATGCGCACGGTGGCAGTCCAGGCGGCGGGCTCGGCGTCTTTGTCGGAACTCTGCGCGTAGTACTCGCGGGCGGTGGCCAATAGTTGGCGGAGCGCGGCGACTTCGCGCGGGTGCGGCGGGCGGGCGACGCACAAGCGGAAGGCGCGTGTGAGCCGCGCTTCGTCGTCGGCGAGCGGTTCGGCGAGGAGACGCTTAGCCATCGTCTGCGCGGCTTCGGCAAAGCATTGCGCGTTCAGTGTGGTGAGCGCCTGGAGCGGCGTGTCGGAGACGCTGCGTTTGATGGAGGCGAGGTTGGCGTCGGGGCAGTCGAAGGTCGTGAGGTCGGGGTGCGGCGCGGTGCGTTTGAAGAAAGTGTACATCCCACGGCGGTGGCGGTCGTCGCCGGTAGCGTCGGTCCATTTGAAATTATTGGCGTAACTTAGCGCCGCGATTTCCGGCGGCATCGGCGGGAAGACACTCGGGCCGCCGATCTTTTCCGAGAGCAGGCCGCTGGCGGCGAGGTGCAGATCGCGCACGATCTCGCCTTCCACGCGCACGCGGTTCTGGCGAGCGAGGAGTTGATTAAGCGGATCGGTCTCGGCCAGCTCGGGCCGCACTTCGGAGCGCTGCCGATAAGTCGCGGAGGTCGCGATGAGGCGGATCAATTCCTTGCGGCTCCAACCGCGCGCGATGAACTCGCTCGCCAGCCAGTCGAGCAACTCGGGATGCGTGGGCTTGTCGCCGCGCACGCCGAAATCTCCGAGCGAGCGCACGAGGCCTTCGCCGAAAAGGTGCGCCCAAAATTGATTGACGATCACGCGCGGGGTCAGCGGATTTTGCGGGCTCACCAACCAGCGCGCCAAGTCGAGCCGATCGGCCGGTCCGCCATTGCGCGCGACGATCGGCGGGAGCACCACGGGCGTGCTGGGAGTGACTGGATCGGTGGGCGAAAGAAATTCGCCGCGGTGCAGAATCTTCGTATCCCGCGGCTGGCCGCGCTGGGTGAGAATTCGCACATCAAGCACCGGCGGCGGCGGTGCGGCGGCGCGGGCCGCGGCCAGTTCCGCGGCCACGCGGCTCGCGCCGGGATCCGTTTGCTGAAGCCAGTTCACGAGCACCTCTTTGTTTTCCGCCGTCCATTTTTCCGAGCCCGTGCCGACGAGAGTGCGCACTTCTTTTGGCGCGATGCTCTCGGGCGTTTCGCCGCTGAGCGCAACGAGACGGAAGCGGCCGATCGCGTGACTTTTTTTAGGATACTGCTGGAGGAGCGAAACGACGATCTGCCGCGCGCCATCGAGCGGCTGTACAAATTGAAACGTGGCGTGATGTGCCTTGCCGGGTTGCGGCGCGATGCCCCAGCCGGTTTCCGGCTTGCCATCGAGCGCCGCAGTCACGGGCCAATCCTTCTGACTAAAGTCTGCTTCCGGCGAGTGCAGCGCGATGGGCTGGTCCTTCACGACCACCGCGATCTCCGAGAGCACGCAGTTGCCGGTCTCGCTGCGCCCCGGCCCTTGGCCAGGCAGGGATGGATCGGGCAGCAACTCGAGTCGCAGCCCGCTGATCATGCCGGCGGGCAACTCGGCGACCAACGTGTAAGTATCCGCCGCCGCCTGCTCGCCGCTCGCCAGCCACGAGCCATCGTCGAGCCGGGCAAACCCGGCCTTGCCCGCGCTCGTCACGCTCGTCAATTCGAGCGGGTGCAACTCCGCGGTCTTGCCCTCGGCGGCCGCGAGCCGTGGAGCGATCTCTTTCTCCCAATCCAGCAGCGTCGCCGCGAGTCCCTCGCGCACGGTCGCCAGTTTTTTCTCAAGCGGCTTCAAGCGCGCGACGTGGTCGGCGTTCTTTTTCTCGTACTCAGCCACCGCTTCCGTGCTGGTGCCGATGCTCGTCTTGCTCTCGTCGGCATTATTAAAGAAGGCGAAGAGCTGATAGTACTCACGCTGCGTGATTTGATCGTACTTGTGCGAATGGCAGCGCGCGCAACCGACGGTGAGGCCCAGCCACACGGCCCCCGTAGTCTCCGTGCGATCGAAGGTGGCTTCGACTCGGAACTGCTCCTGATCCACGCCGCCCTCGGTATTCGTGAGCGTCTGGCGGTGAAAGGCGGTCGCGAGTTTCTGCTCCGGCGTCGCGTCGGGCAGCAGGTCGCCGGCGAGTTGCTCGATGGTGAATTGATCGAAGGGCAGGTCGCGATTGACCGCGTCGATGACCCAGTCGCGATACCGCCACGCATCGGGCCGCGGCTTGTCTTTTTCGTACCCGTCGGAGTCTGCGTAACGCGCCTGGTCGAGCCAATGCCGGCCCCAGCGTTCGCCGAAATGCGGCGAAGCCAGCGCGCGATCCACGAGCCGCTCGTAGGCATCGGACGCGGTGTCATTCACGAAGGCATCTGCTTCCTCCGGCGTCGGCGGCAGGCCGAGCAGGTCATAGCAGAGGCGGCGGATCAAAGTGTAGCGGTCCGCTTCCGGCGAAGGCTTGATGTTCTTTTCTTCGAGCTTCGCGAGGACGAAGCGGTCGACGGGATTGGAAATTGAAAATTGAAAATTGAAAATTTCCGGCGGCGTTAAGCGCGCGATCGGCGCGTAAGCCCAATGCACCTTCCACTCCGCACCCTCTGCGACCCACTTCTTGAGCGCCTCGATCTCCGCCGGCGCGAGCGGCTTCTTTTTCTTCGGCGGCATCTGCTCCTCCGGGTCGTGCGAGAGGATGCGCGCGATGAGTCCGCTCCCCTTCACGTCGCCCGGCACCACCGCCGGCTCCCCGCTCTCGAGCGGCTTGAGTACATTCTCGCGCGAAGTGAGCGTGAGTCCGCCCTTGGACTTATCCGGCCCGTGACACTCGAGGCAGTGCTCGGCAAAAATGCGCCGCACATCCGGCGGCTCCGCGGCAAATGCGCTCGCGGCGAGCAGGAGCAAAACGTGAAGAAAAGGCGGAGTGCGCATGGCTGCGAGAATACCCGGCGCGGCGCGAACGTCTTGGGTTTTCTCTTTCCAACTGCGACGAAACGCCGCGATCCCGCGGACCGTGCGCCCGCGCTGGCTCAAGGATGTCATCCCCGCAGTGCTTGAAAGATTCGCCGAGCAATCGTGCCTCCGTTTTCTGTCAAGACTTGTGCCTCTGCGTTTAGGTCGAACCTCTTGACAGAGCTGCGTCGAAACAGTCGGCTGCCTGACTATGCGCTTCTTCTCCTCCCTCGTGCTCGTCATGGCAGCGGCGGCACCGCTTCGGGCGGCAGACTCCCCGCTTGCCACCGCCAGCCAGAAGCCGCTAGCGCTCGTGTCCGAAGGACGGCTGCAGACTTCCATCGTCCTCGCGGACATGGCTACGGACACTGAGATCGAGGCGGCTGAGAAGCTGGCGACCTACATTGGAAAATCTTCCGGCGCCAAGGTGCCCATCCTGCGGGGAGCCAAATTCAGCGCGCAGCGCGATGTCATATCCATCTTCGTGGGAGAGCAGCGCGCTAATGCTGAGATAAGTTTGAAGGCGGCGGAGTTGCCTGAAGAAACTTTCGCCATCAAGACAGGATCGAACTCCGTTCACCTGGTTGGAAAGGACACCATTTACAAGGCCAATGCTGCCTTGACTCCGCATGGACGATCTCCAGCGACCCTCTGGGCCGTCAACTATCTGGCAGAACAATGCATCGGTGTGCGCTGGCTTTGGCCGGGCGAGTTGGGAACCTTCATTCCCAAGCTCAAGACCATCCACCTTGCGCCTCTCGATGTGCGATACACTCCACCGCTCGAACTCCGGGCCTTTCGCGCCTCGCTGCTTCCGGAGAAAGTAAGCAAGCTCTTCCCGGAAGCCGACCTGAAACGTGAACATGCGGAGGCCTTCCAATGGATGGAGAACCAGCAGTTGGGCGATCGGTTTCGGACCACGATCGCTCACGCCTTCACCCATTGGTTGCCCAAATATGGCGCCGCCCATCCCGACTTCTTTGCGCTTCCTCCTCCGGGGGTCGCGCAGAGTGGTGCTCGCGGAGTGAAGCTAAGGCTCGCCAATCCAGCAGTGATCGATGCCATCGCCGCGGAATATATCGCCGCAGGGTGTCCGCCCTATTGGTGCGTGGCGCCCAACGATGGCGTTGGCTTCGATACCAGCGCTGAAACGTGCGCGTGGGATGTTCCGCAAAAGCAAAGCGCCGAGGATATTTGGAACGGCCGGGGGCAGCTCACGGCTCGTTATGTCCATTTCTGGAATTCGGTCCACGCGCGCCTCTCTGCGTTGAACGCGAAGGTGGTCCTCACGACGCTAGCTTACAGTAGCTACCGGAATCCTCCTCCGCCCGGTGTCGAGGTAAAGGCGCCGCTCGTGGTAGCTCTGGTTCCCTCCTATACTACCGACCTATGGAAAGGCTGGGCGGACGCGGGCGCTAAATTGATTCTTCGCCCAAACTGGTGGCAGGGCGGAGTCGATGCGCCCTATCTTCCCCTCGAAGCGGAAGGTAGCTTCATTAAGTTTGCGGCAAAGCATGGCATGATCGGTTTCAATTCCGATTCACTCCTGGGCTTCTGGGGCGCGCAGGGCCTGCGATACTACGTGACTGCCCGCCTGCTCCAGGGCCCGGAGCAATCCATCGAAACGCTCGTGGAGGAATATGCGTCCGCCTTTGGCCGGGCCAAGCCGATCATGGTCGATTATTTTCGGTATTGGGCGGACTTTTCCAAGGAAGCAAGCTATCCCGTGGCGGCCGGCGGAGTGGTCTCGGTCAATCCCCAAGGCCTGTATGAAAAGCTATGTGCCGAACATGCGCTCCCCCTGCATCCCATTCCTGGCAGCGACGCCATCATCCCTTATCTATATACCGATGAGGTGCTCGCCAAAGGCCGGGATTTCCTGCGCCGCGCCCGAGAAGCTTTGCGAGGTGAGGAGGAACCTGGCTTCGCCCTGCGCATCCACTTCCTCGAAGGAGGACTCGATGAACTACAAGCTCTTCGTGAGGTCTTGATAGCCGCCCATGCACTTAAGCAGGACAAGAGCGCCGCGCACCAAAAGCAATACACGCAAAGCTCCAATCAATTGCTCGAACTGCGCCGGAGATTGACCAAGGAAGGCGTGATCTGGGGAGACATTGCCTATGACCGCGAAATCCGGCGAGGAATCCCTACCTTGCCAGAAGCGGCCAGGGCGAAGAATCAAAGCTATGACGGGTTATGAGAGGACATTTCATTCCGAGTGATCCACGGATTCCCGAAGCGGATGCGATCCCGGATCGGAGTGAGAAAGTGCGAGTCAAGGCGAAGTGAGTTTGCAAAAGGGCGGCGCGCTGAGAAGGCCGGGATCCGCAATGAAACGCCGCAATTTCCGCCACCACCCAGCGTTGCTATCGAATGCGACACTACTGCGCTTCGATCACCCGCCGCCAGCGCTGCGGCACGCCTTCCCATGCGCCGCGGTAGGTGGCTTCGAGCGGCGCATTCACGTAGTGGCCGGCATCGAGGAAGAGCGGCATGTCGATGAGCGCGTCGCCCACGGCGACGGGCTCGACGTAGCTTTTCACGAGCAAGCCCGCGGTGTATGCCGCCAGCGTGAGTGGCTTGTCCGGCGGGGGCCGATATTCGCGACCGCCGAGCCGATCCCAGAGCACGCCATGCAGGCCGCGCGGATCGAGCGGGCCGGGCGGCAGCAGGTCGAGGATGAGCAAGTGATAGCCCGCATCGAGAGCCGCCGCGGCTTTGTCGATGAAGGATTGCATGGCACCGTCGCGTTCCTTGTTGCCGGGGGAAACGATCTCGATGAGCGCCACGATGCGATCACCCGTAGTGTGCCGGATCACCAATTGCCGCCGCCGCGCCGTGAGCAGGATCGCCTCGCTGATGCTGTCGGTGACGCTCACGCGCGGCGGCGCATCGACCACGGCGAGCATTCCGTTGCCATCGCCATTGTGGGAGAGAAAGTCCGGCTCGAGATCCGGGTCCCGCTGTTCCTGGAGCGTGAGCACATCCGGGATGATCTCGCCGGCGACTTGCTCGGCCAGCGCGTAATAACTTCGCGGAAGAAGGCCGCCATTGAGCACACGCTGAATTTCGGAAATCCACGCGAGATGAAATGCGTGAAAAGTCCCGGCGGTCCTTCGAGTCCAATCGTGGACGGGCATGGCATGCACTCTATCGGCGCGCGCCGGGCCGGGCAACTCTGGACTGCCGAGGACTCGTCACGGCTATTCTATCCGCGATGGAACGCCGCGATCTCGGCCACCACGCGGAGTTGCTGGTCGTCGGTGAGTCCGGGGTAAATTGGGAGCGCGAGGGTTTCGCGGGCGGCGCGTTCGGACTCGGGGAAATCGCACTCCTTGTAACCCAGATCGCGGAAGCACTCCTGCAGGTGCAGTGGCAGCGGGTAGTAGATCTCAGTGCCGATTTCGGCACGGGTGAGATGGGCGCGCAGTGCGTCGCGGCGCGGGCTGCGGATGATGAATTGATTGTAGATGTGCCGATCGCCATGCGGCTCCGCGGGCAACGCGACTTTTTCGGTGAGCCCGGCGCGCGCGAATTCTTCTCGATAAAATGCGGCGCGCTCCCGCCGGCTGGCGCTCCATGCATCGAGATGCGGCAGCTTCACACCGAGGATCGCCGATTGAATTGCGTCGATGCGGAAGTTGCCGCCCACCCATTTGTGGAAATAGCGCGGCTCCATTCCGTGATTGCGCAACGCGCGGAGCTTTCCTGCGAGCGCATCGTCCTGGCAGACGACCATGCCGGCGTCGCCGAATGCTCCGAGATTTTTTGTGGGATAAAAGGAGAACCAACCCGCTTCGCCGATCGCGCCCGCCGCGCCGAGCGGATGCCGCGCGCCGAGGGCCTGCGCGGCGTCTTCGAGCACGGGGATGCCGTGCGCTTTTCCCAGCGCCATGATCGCCGCCATATCCGCGCACCGGCCGAAGAGATGCACGGGGATGATGGCCTTCACGTTGGCGGTCTCCTCCAGCGCCTCGGCAAGTTTCGCGGGATCGATGAGGTAAGTCGCCGGATCAATATCGACAAACACGGGCCGCGCGCCGAGCCGCACGATGCAGCTCGCGGTGGCGAAGAAGGTGTAGGGCGTTGTGAGCACCGCGTCGCCCGGCCCGATCCCGAGGGCCATGAGCAGCGCCAGTTCCGCGTCCGTGCCGCTCGACATGCCGATGGAGTGCGGAGCTCCGCAGTACTCGGCAACGGCGCGCTCGAAGGCTTCGGTCTTCGGCCCGAGCACCAGTGCCTGTGAATCGGCGACCTCCGCGATGGCCGCGAGGATTTCGCCTCTCAGCGGCGCATATTGGAGCTTGAGATCGAGAAGCGGCACGGGCATCGGGCAGAGTTGAGTGTTGAGTGTTGAGTGTTGAGTGATGGAAGAATGGCGCTGCGCGCGCCGCCTTGGTTGCGCCACTCAACACTCAACTCTCAACTCTCAACATCTTTGAATTCCTACGATCTCGTCGTCATCGGCGGTGGCCCCGCGGGCACGAGCGGCGCGGATGTCGCGGCGTGCGCGGGCAAAAGCGTGGCGCTCATCGAGAAGGCAGTGGAGCTCGGCGGCGCGGGCATCAACACGGGCACCATTCCGAGCAAGACGCTGCGCGAATCGGCGCTCGCGCTTTCAGGCTGGCGTTCGCGGCGGCTCTTTGGGGTCGATCTTTCTCTGCGGCGCGAGGCGACGATCACGGACCTGATGTATCACGAACAACGCGTGACGGCCGACGAACGCGCGCGCCTCTCGCAGGTCTTGAGCAGCGAGAAAGTCGAGCGCTTTCACGGCGATGCACGCTTCCTTGATCCGCACATCGTTCGGGTCATCGCGCCGGATGGCGCGGAGACGCAGTTGCGCGGCGAGGTCATCCTCATCGCCACGGGTTCGTCGCCGGTTTGGCCGCCGGAGTTTGCGTTTGCCGACGAGCGCATCCACGACTCCAACGAAATCCTCCAGCTCACCACGCTGCCGCGAAAGCTCGCGGTCATCGGCGCCGGCGTCATCGGCTGCGAATACGCCTGCACCTTTGCCGCACTCGGCGTGGAAGTGCACCTCATCGACGGGCGCGACGCGCTGCTGCCCTTCCTCGATCGCGAAGTCTCGCGCACGCTCGCCGCCGCGATGGTCGAGAACGGCATCGCATTTCACTGGAAGGAACGCGTGGCGCAATGCGTGGCGCCGGGGCCGGGGCCAGTGGCGCTCACGCTCGGCAGCGGCGCCACGCTCGAGTGCGATGGAGTGCTGGTGTGCGCCGGTCGCAGCAGCAATACCGGGAGCCTCGCGCTCGCCGTCGCGGGCCTCACTCCCGGCAAGCGCGGCCTGCTCGAAGTGGACGCGCAGTATCGCACCGCCGTGCCGCACATCTTCGGCGCGGGCGACGTGATCGGCGCGCCGGCGCTGGCGGGCACCAGCGTTGAGCAGGCGCGCATCGCGATGTGCCACGCCTTTTCCCTCGCCGCCAAAGCCAATCTCGCCACGATTCTGCCCACGGGCATCTACACCATCCCCGAGGCGAGCATGGCCGGCGAGACGGAGGAATCGCTGCGCGCTAAATGCATCGACTTCGTGGCGGGCTGGGCGCGTTACATCGATAATCCGCGCGGCAAAATCATCGGCGACGAGACCGGATTTCTGAAGCTGCTCTTCGATCGCGAAAAGATGCGGCTGCTCGGCGTGCACGTGATCGGTGAGCAGGCCACGGAGGTCGTGCACATCGGGCTCGTCGCGATGCTTGCCGGCGCGGGCGCGGAACTCTTCGACCGCGCGTGCTTCAACTACCCCACGCTCGGCGACCTGTACAAGTACGCCGCCTACGACGCCATGACGCGCCGCTCCCAACCACACCGATGAAACCCGCCAAACTCGCCAACCCGTATCGCATCCAGCACGGCAGGAAATTTCGCCTCGACGATTTCGATCCCGCCGACACCGGCCACTTTCAATCCGGCGAAAATGCCGGCGAACTCCTGGCCGAGGGCGTCGCGCGGATCGGCGATCTCCAGGAAAAACTCTACGCGCAGGATCGTCGCGCGCTGCTGCTCATCTTCCAGGCGATGGATGCGGCGGGCAAAGACAGCGTGATCGGCCACGTGATGTCGGGCATCAATCCGCAAGGCTGCCAGGTCTATTCCTTCAAGGCGCCATCGAACGAAGAGCTCGATCACGACTACCTCTGGCGCTGCATGCGGTGCCTGCCCGAGCGCGGCCGCATCGGCATCTTCAATCGCAGCTACTACGAGGAAACGCTCATCGTGCGAGTGCATCCCGAGATGCTCGCGCGCGAGCGCCTGCCCGAGGAACTCGTGACGAAACACATTTGGAAGGAACGCTTCGAAGACATCGTGGCCTTTGAGCGTTACCTCACACGCAACGGCGTGGTGGTGCGCAAATTTTTTCTGCACGTCTCGCGCAAGGAGCAGCGCAAGCGCTTCCTGAGCCGGCTCGATGAGGCCGCGAAGAACTGGAAATTTTCCGCCGACGATGTGCAGGAACGCGCGCGGTGGGACCAATACATGGATGCCTACGAAGACATGATCCAGCACACCGCCACGCCGCACGCGCCGTGGTATGTGGTGCCCGCGGACCACAAGTGGTTCACGCGGCTGGTAGTGGCCGCGGCGATCACCGACACGCTCGAAGACCTCGGCCTGCACTTTCCGAAAGTGGACAAAGCGCAACGGGCCGGACTGCAAGCCGCCCGACAGGCGCTCGAAGCCGAACACTGACGCGATGGCGCTGCCCTTTGAGTGGAGCTGGCTTTTCGTCCTGAGCGAATGGGCCATTCGCATCGCGATGCTTTTCTACGTGCCGCAGCGGCGCAATCCCGCGGCGGCGCGCACCTGGCTGCTGCTTATCTTCCTCGAGCCCTGGCTCGGCCTGGCGATCTACGCGGCCATCGGCCGCATCTCGCTTCCGAGGCGGCGCCTCGCGCTGCAGACTCGCGCCAGCGCGCGCATCCGCGCCGTGCTCGATCAGTGGCTGGTTAACGCGCATTTCGCCGAGCCCGACATCGCGCCCGAGCTCAGCCAGGCCGTCACGCTCGCGCGCAATCTCGGCGACCTCGGCATCGTCGATGGCAACGCCTTCGAGCTCATCGACGACTCCGAGGCGATGATCGCGCGGCTCATCGCCGACATCGATGCCGCGCGCATTCACGTGCACCTGCTCTTTTACATTTTCGAAGACGACGCCACTGGCCGCCGAGTCGCCGATGCCGCCATCCGCGCGGCCGGCCGCGGCGTGAAGTGCCGTGTGCTCATGGATGGAGCCGGCTCGGCGCGCGCCCTCAAGCGGCTCGCGCCGAAGATGCGCGCCGGCGGCGTCTCCGTGCTGGCGATGCTGCCGGTCGGCATCTTCCGGCAAAAAGCCGCGCGCTTCGATCTGCGCAATCACCGCAAGATCGTGGTCATCGACGGGTGCATCGGCTACGCGGGTTCGCAGAATATCGCCGACGCCGAGAGCGAGCCCGGCCTCGTGAGCGAAGACCTCACCGTGCGGGTGCGCGGGCCGGTGGTCTCGCAGTTGCAGGTGATCTTTCTGGCCGATCGCTTCATCGAAGTGGAGCAGCGCATCGACACGCCCGATCTTTTCCCCGCGCCCACACAGCCCGGCACCGCCGCCGCGCAAGCGCTGCCGAGCGGCCCCGGCTACCGCTACGCCAATGCGCAAAAGACCATGGTCGCGCTCATCCACGGCGCCCGCGAGCGGGTCGCCATCACCACGCCCTACTTCATTCCCGACGACGCCTTCCTGCAGGCCATGCAGACCGCGGTGCTGCGCGGCGTGGAAGTGCATCTGGTCGTCTCGGCGCGGGCCGACCATCGCTTTGTGCGCCACGCGCAGGAGTCTTACTACGAGGCGCTGCTCGAAGCCGGCGTGCACATTCATCGCTACCGCCCGCGCTTTCTCCATGCCAAGCATATGAGCATCGACGACTCGGTGGCCTTCATCGGCTCGAGCAATGTGGACCTGCGCAGTTTCACGCTGAACAACGAGATCAGCCTGCTCATCTACGCCGCCGAGGTGGTGGAAAAATTGCGCGCGATCGAAGAGCGCTACTTTGCCAGCAGCGAACTGTTGACCGCGAAAAAGTGGGCTCGTCGTCCGCTGTGGTTGAAGGTGCTGCAAAATACCGCCCGCCTCGCCGACTCCCTGTTGTAGCGGCGGCGCACTCGCCGCGCGGTCCATTCAGCGCCGCGCAGTCTCTCTCAAAATGAGCCGCTCCGCATTCCCGTGATAGAACTTCTCCAGCACCTCCCGCGGCAGCGCCAGGCCTTCCACGGTCTCCTCGTTATACTCCACCGGGCCGCTCGCCGCGTAGTAGCGGTAGTCCTGCCGGTAGCGATCCTCGAGCCGGTGCGCAAAGGTCTGCCGTTGCTTGCCCGTGAGCGGCTGCGTCTCGCGATACGGCTTCCAGTTGATATCCGACCCATAAAGGATGCGGTCCTGATATTTCAGGAAAAAGGCCCGCACCTTCGCGCTGGGTTGCCGCGCGAGATCGCCGGTGCGCGCCGCGCAATCCACAAAAAAATTTGGATACCGATCCAGCCGTTGCGCGAGCTCGTCGGTGTCGTGTTCGAAACTCCCGAGATGCGCGCCGATCACCGTCAACCGCGGATGCTTTTCCAGCACATGATCGCGCGCGGCCATCAATTGCGCGTGAGTCGGGTAGCCCGCCCTGCCGTAGAGATGGTACTCGGGGTGGGCGGAGAAGTAGGCGTAGTGCGCGCGCTTCGGATCGAGCGGCAGCCAGGCTTCGATGGGATCGGCCAGGTGCGCCATGAGCGGCCGGTCGCGCTTGGCGAGGTAAGCGTAAATGGGATCAAACACCGGATCGTCCGGCATCACAAACGAGCCGTCGCTCCGCTGCACCTCCATGCCGACTTCCTTCCAGATCTTGGTCATCACCGCGCCGTTTTGAAATGTCCCCTCGAGCCATTGGATCACTTCGTCCGCATAGCCAGCTTCTTCGAGGCGCGTGAGATCGAAGGTCGAGGCGAACGGAAAAAGATCCGGATATTTCCGATAAAGCTCCAAGGCGATGCGGTGCATCGTCTCGAGATGTCCGTCGCGGCCCCGGTTGCAGATATTGATCATGCGCGTGTTGGCGCGGCGCAGCATCTCGACCAACTGCGGGAGGTCTTCGAAAATGTGCGCGTGCACATCGATCTTCAAAATTTCCTCAAACGGCGGCGCGTCGGCAGCGGAGAGTGGACCGCATAGAAGCGCGACGAGTGTAAAAAAGGGGAGGCCTTCTTTCATGAGAATCCCCGCCGTTACTTCAGCGTCTTCATGTAGAGGATGAGCGACTGGATTTGCGCGTCGTTGAGCACGCCGGCGTAGATGGGCATCCCGGCTTCGAAGCGCTCGAAACCGGCCACCACCTTTGCCGAGGGTTCGAGGATCGACTCGCGGATGTAAGCGTCGTCCGCGACCGTCGTGCCCTTTTTCTTTGCGGCGGTAATGTAGTCGCGCTTGCTGCCGTAGAGGCCCTTCCACGTGGGGCCGATGTGTAAGAAGTCCGCGCCTTCGATGGCGTGACACGCGGTGCAGCCGAGGAGTTGCGAGAGCCGCCGGCCTTCCTCCACGCTCACCGGCCCGCCGGCTTGCGCCACGGCGGCGCGCGGCGTGAGCCCCACGGCGATGCCGCCGAAGCCCTCGCGCTGCGGATCAAACGTCGGCAGCTCGTAAGGTGTGGTGTAGGCGTTGTCTTCAAACTTCGCGCCGCCCGCGGTGGCGAGCGACCAGCCGATGCGCAGTTGCATCACCGGCTTCATCTCGGGCACGCCGATGAAGACGCCGCGCCCGTCCTGCGAAAGATACGCGCTGCTCGCTGTGAGCCAGTCCTGGCCCGGTGTGCCGTCGGCCTTGAGCTGCGGCGAGCCGTACTTGTAGGTGCGAACGTAGTGCCAGCTCGCGAGCGAATAGCTCTCCGGGTCGCGCGCCTTGCCAGCATCGAGCGGCACGTCGAAGCGCAGCAGCACGCCTTTGTCCATCGGCACGATTTCGCGCGGCAACGTCACCGGCGCGCCGGTGTAACGCACGCGGGCCAGCCCGGCGGGGCGGCTCACGGTGGTGCCCCAGCCCACGACTTGGAAGCCCGCGATGTAGAGCTGTCCATCGGCGGGATTCACCATGCCGTTGAGCGGCGGAAAATTAAACCCGCTCGCCACGCTCACCACGGCGGCTTGCGGCTTCGAGCCGCGGTTGTTGAGCAGCACGCGGAAAATCTCCGGCTTGTTGAAACTAATGTGCACGAGCGCGTCGTTGAGCGGCCCCATCTTCGCATCGAGCAGCCACACCTGCGAGATGGCCGAGGCATTCACCGCGTGCGGAATCCACGTGAGCGGATCGGCGATGGGCGCGGGATATTTTTCGTGTGGCAGCAGCTCACTGAGGAAGCCGTGGAACTGCCCGTCGCGCACGATGTGCAGCGGTGTCGTCGGCGTGTAGTTGCCCTCCTGGTCACTTGCCGTGACCAGACCCGTGCGCGGATTGACTCCCGCGTAGGGCTGCCGAAATCCATAGCCGAGCACGGTATAGCTCCGCCCGTCGGCCGCGACGCGCAGCACGCTGCCGTTGAGCTTGCTCACGGTCGAGGCCTGCTGCCCGCCCTTGGCGATCACAAACGAGCCGTCAGGCGCGAGCTTGATGGAATTGGCGAACTCGCGGCTCTCGGCGGATTGCGGAAAGACATTGGAGAAAAGCTCATGCACGTCGGCCTCGCCGTCGCCATTCGTGTCGCGCAGCCGCCAGATGCCGTTGCGGTCGAAGACAAAAATTTCGCCGTCGCGGATGGCGAGCGACATCGGTTCGTGCAGGCCGGAGGCAAATCGCTTCCAGCGCACGTCGTCCAGATTTCCGCCCAAGCCGCGGATCGTCCACACATCGCCATCAAAGGTCACGCCGGCCGCGGTGCCATCCTTGAAAAACGCGACGTCCGCGAGGCGCACGCTGCGCCGCCACGGGTTGTCGAGCGGCAGCGCGATGTCGTCCACCACGTAGGCGTCCTTCGATGTGGAGAGCGCGCCTTTGGTCGTGACTTCCCGCGGCCACCGCACGGCGCTCGGCGCGTCGAGCGCGGGAAATTTTGCGGGCGCGACGACACTGCTGCCGATCGCGGCGGAGAACTCCACCGGCGCGGTGTGCGCGGGCACGCGCACCGCAACCACTTCCTCCTCGTCCGCCATCGCCGCGCCGCCGGAGACCGCAAATGCTGCGCCAGAGCCATTCTCCGGCTTGCGCCCAAGGAGGAGCGTGAGCGGCTGGCCGCACGGAGAGACGCGGAAATTTCGCTGCACCACGCCTTCGCCCGCCGTCATCCATTCCTGCACCGTCGCGCCGGCCACCGTGTATTCGAGCACAGCGTCGCTACCCACCAGGCGCACCGCTTTGAACCGCCCCGCCTCCGCCGCGAGCGGGCCGCGCCCCGGCTCCTCCTTGCTCGGCTGCGGCGCGCGCGGATCGTCGAGCGAGATGTGCGAGCCCGTCTGCCATCCGGGATAGACGCCGTTGGTCATCCAGATTTTCCCGTCGGGTTTCGGCAGTTTGCTCTGCCCGCCGAGCGTCTTGCGATCCACTTGATACGAGAGCTGCGCGAGCGCTTCGGCGGTGACCTCCTTGCCGGACCAAATCGCCGAGACGCGCAGCAGGTCCGTATCGAAACACACCCAGCATTCGTGCCCGAGATTGAGCACGATGCCACGCGGCGTAATGTTCCAGGGGATCGCGTTCGGGGCGGTGTCGCGCAGATCGAGCGAAGAGGAGAAAAACGGAAAATCCGGCTCCACCCATGCGGCCCACGGCGCAGGCGCCGAGGGTTGTTTTCGCGTCACCTCGGCGGCGTGAAGATGGCTCGCGGCCAAAGCGGCGAGAAGAAGGCGGGCGGGAAATCGCGGGTGCATGGCTGGTTTGGTGAGTCTTTCTCGGGCGATCCGGGAGATGAGGAAATGTATCGCGCGATTACGGTTTGGTTGCTTCGGCGTTCCAGACCTTGATGTTGCAAGCAGGAGCATTCATGATCGGCAGCTACGGATTCGACGTGCGCGCCTCGACCAGCGCAGCCGCCCACTGGCGATCCGCTTCGCCAGGCGGCGGATCGGGCGGCTGCGCGTAGTCGATCCGCAGGTCATGCGCCCATTGGCGTAGCACTGGTCGAGCACGGCTTGCAGGTCGAGCAACACGTCCTTGTCCCGCGGCCGCAATGGCACGCGGAAGCGCGGCAGCCGCCGGCGCGGCGTCACCGGATAGATCTCAAACTCCATCATGGGGTGTGCGACTTTCATGGTTTGGGTGGAATTTCATTGCGCAGGCCGCGCCGCCTCCCAGCCGTCTTTGAGCAATTGCTTCATCTCCTCGAGCGTCTTCGCGTGGCGCTCGTCGTGGGCGAGGTTTGCATACTCCTTTGCGTCGGCGTCGTGGTCGTAGAGTTGCCTCGAGCCGTCAAACCACTCGGTATAGGTGAAGCGCTCGGTGCGCACGCTGTGGCCCAGCTTGCTGAGATCCTTTGCGCCCACGCGGCTCACCACGCAGAACGCGGCGCGCTTCCACGAGCGCTGCGGATCGCTGAGCAGCGGCACGAAGCTCGCGCCTTCCAGTCCACCCGGCTGCGGCACGCCGGCCAGCTCGCAGAGCGAGGGAAAAATGTCCACAAACTCGACGAGCCGCGCGCACGGCTGGTTGGGCCTGCGGCCCGGCGCGACCACGAGGAGCGGCGCGCGCGCGGACTCTTCCATGATGCTCATCTTTTCCCAGAAACCGCCGTGCTCGCCGAGGTGCCAGCCGTGGTCGCCGATGAAGATGACGATGGTGTTGTCCCACAGCTTGAGCCGGTCCATCGCCTCAAGCACCACGCCGACCTGCGCGTCCATGAAGGTGCTCGCCGCGTAGTAGTGCGCAATCATCGAGCGGTTCTGGATTTCGCTCAGGCCGGGAAAATACTGCGGCGGGATGGCGGCGCGCGGGATGTCCCGCGTGTGGCCCTCCGGCTCGATGGGCGCAGGGACTTTTTCCGCCGGATACATCTCGAAGTATTTTTTCGGCGCGGTGTGCGAGAGGTGCGGCTTGTGGAAACCGGCGGCGATGAAAAAGGGCCCGTCGCGATGCTCTTCGAGCAGCTTGGCCACACGCAGCGCGGTGATGCCGTCGGGTTCCTCCTCATCCTTCGTGTCGGTCGCGCGCCATTTCAGCGGCACCTTCACGCGTTCTTGCACTGGACCCGCCGCGGCCTTCGCTGCCTTCTCGCGCTTCTTCTGCTTCTTGGATTTCGGCGCGGGCTTTGTGTCCGGTTTTTTCGCGCCGGGATTTTCGTCCGGGTCGGGATCCGGGCCGTGCCTCGGATCGGCGACTACGTCCCATTTCACCGAGTCTTGAAAACTCTCGTGCGCGACCTTGCCGATGCCTACGGTGAAGTAACCGTGCGCGTGGAAATATTCGGGCAGAAATTGAAACTCCGCGCCGAGCGCGGTGCGCGGCGGCGTGCCATTGCCAAAGACCCGCGTCGTCTCCGGACGCCGCCCGCTCAGAAACGAAACGCGCGAGGCATTGCAGATCGGGTAATTGCAATACGCTCGATCGAAACGCACGCCGAGCGCCGCGAGCCGGTCGATGTTCGGCGTGTGGATGACTTCATTGCCATAGCAGCCGAGCGCGCAGTTTTGATCGTCGGCGATGATGAAGAGAATGTTCGGTTTCTTTGCTTCCACGGCGCGAGCGATGACGCAAAAAACGCAAAGGAACCCAACGAGAGTGAGGATGTGTTTCATGTTCTTTCCTCTCAATAGAAACGCCGAAAAGGATGACAGGAAGGACAAACCTCTCAATCGAAACGCCGGAAAGGATGAGCTGTGTCAGCCGAATGGGGTCAGGCGAATGAGAATGAAGAAATATGACGAAGGAATCGCACCACCCCGTGGGTGAGGCGCACACCCCGAGGGATCCCATTGGCCTTCATTCGGTTGACACCATTCGGCTGACATCCATTGCCGCTTTTAGGATGTCAGCCGATTAGGGTCAGGCGAATGAGAATGAAAAGATACGACGACGGAACATTCAGTGAAGGACGTTTCGGGATAAAGTGGGCCTCTGCGAGTTATTCGCCTGTGCTGAAAGCGCATCTCTGTTGCCGCTGGCCCTTCGTGCCTCCGCGCCTTCGTGGTTCACTCTGAAAAAATGCAACGCAGGGAGCACTTCAAGGAATTTTACCACAAAGACACGAAGGTACTAAGCCGGAGTAAAAGCGCTCATTACTCATCCCAAACCTGCCTTCACTTCATGCCATTCGGGTCAGAGCCGGAATTTCGCTTCGGCGCCATGCCGAGTCCGGGTCGGAGAGAATGCGCGTCCACACTTTCCTCCTCATCGCGCATTCGCGGGCTTCTCCGCCTTCTTCTTCGCGCCGTTCTTTTTCTTGCCAGGGGCTGGCTTCGCTTCGGCGGGCAACCATTTCGCGAGGTCGGCTTTCAGCGCGGTGTGCTCGGGCTTGGCGGCGAGGTTGGACCACTCGTGCGGGTCGGCATCGTGGTCGTAGAGTTCTTCGCTGCCGTCGGTGTAGCGGATGTAGCGCCAGCGCTCGGTGCGCACGGCGTGGTGGCCCGGCTTGTAAGTGCTGATGGCCGGCCGGTCCCACGCGGACTTCGGATCGGCGAGCAGGGGCCGGATGCTCGGGCCTTCGAGATGCGGCGGCGACGGGAGGCCGCACACCTCGCAAAGCGTGGGGTAGATCGACATGAAATCGACCGTGCGCGCGCACACGCCGCCGGCTTGCGTGAGGCCGGGCACACGCCAGAGGAGCGGCGCGCTCGTCGCCTCCTCCCACAGCGTTTGTTTGCGCCAGTGCTCCTTCTCGCCGTGGTGCCAGCCGTGGTCGCTCCACAGCACGACGACGGTGTTGTCCTTGTGCGGTGATTTTTCCAGTGCATCGAGCAAGCGGCCCACTTGCGCGTCGGTGAAGGCGATGCACGCGAGATAAGCGCGCACGCACTCGCGCCATTTGCCTAGATCGCGGATGGCGGCAAACTCGCCGGGCTTCGCCACCGCGCGACCCGCCGCGGAGACATCCGCGAGATCGTCGGGCTTCACCTCGGGCAGTTGGATATTCTCGATCGGAAACAAATCGAAATATTTCCGCGGCGCTTCCCACGGCAGATGCGGACGATGAAAGCCGCACGCGAGGAAGAAGGGGCGGTCGTGCGGCTGGCCGATCTGCGCGACGCCGTAGCTCGCGGTTTTGAAATCCACGAGCTCCTCCTCCGGCGAATCGACGGGATGAATGTCGTTGCTGCCGATTTGAAAACCGCCGGGCGACTTGCCGGGCTTGAGCGACCAGTCCTGTTTGTCGTTGTCGCGCTCCTCGCGCTGGTTGTCTTTTGAAAAGTCATCCCAATCTTCGCGCCGCAGCATGCCGCCGTGGAAAATTTTTCCCGCCGTCATCGTGCGCCAGCCCTGGGCATGAAGATAGCCAGGCAGCGAGGGCCGGTCGGCGGGCACGGCGGTGCGCCAATCGTTGGTGTTGGTCATCACGCCGCTCGTGTCGGGGCGCAGGCCGGTGAGCAGCGCGGTGCGCGAGGGATTGCACAGCGCATAGGCGGTGTAAGCGCGCGTAAAGGCGACGCCGGATTTTGCGAGCCGGTCGAGGTTCGGTGTCTTCGCCTGCGGGTCGCCGAGGTAGCCGGCCCACGAGCGCATGTCGTCGATGGCGATGAAGAGGACGTTGGGCCGCTCCGCCGCCAAGGAGGAATGAAGAAGGAAGAATGAAGAAAGAAGGAGGAGGTGCTTTTTCATGGAGAGGTTTGGCCGGATAGGGGGAAGGGAAATGTTTCGTGGGTTCAGCAGTTACTCCACGTTCGGGTCGCGTTGAAACTGCACGACGGGCGCTGTCGCAGGCGCCCACTTTGCAGCCTCGGGCAGATGCACAAGCGCGAAGGAGGTGAGGAATGGATAATTGCACACGCAGCC
>JBBRXP010000069.1:0-27628 GCA_038238555.1 Chthoniobacterales bacterium
CGATCTGCTCTGACGGGATGCCGCGTTGCAGGAGCTTTTCGCGCACGTCGGCATAGACGGAGAAACGAGAACCATTGCCGGTCGGCGTGGAGAGATCGCAGAAGATCATCTGCGCGCCCCGCACGGCCGTAGAGTCGATCCAGATTTGATGCGCCTTTTCGACCGCGCGGTTGACCTTGGAGTCTGGGCTTTCGCGGACGTGCGGAAGCATCAAGCGGAGGTCGAGCGCGGCTTTGCGGCCTTCGGTGGTGATCTTCAACATGTTGTCGTCACTCGGATCGACCTTGCCGTTCTTGATGCGCTCCGTGCGGAGCACGAGCTGCTCGACAAACTTCTTTAACTCGGGTGTGCAAGGCGCGCTGATGGTCATCTGCTTGCCAGTCTCGAGCTTTCGGCACGGGCAGCTTCAGCATCTCCGCCGTCTGCACGTCCGCGGTTTGCCGAAATTGCTGCATCAGCTCCGGCACGTTCACGAACCGCGCGAAGCGGCTCTGCAGCCGGTAGCCGCTGCCATCCGGGCTTAGCTCCATCGTCGTTACTGTCTCGCCGAACGTCGCGGCCCACGAGTCGAAGTGCTGGAGCATGTTGCGCCGCAGCTCCTGCATTTGCAGGTAGCGCTGCATGGTGAACATCTCCGCCATCGTGTTTGAAATTGGCGTGCCGGTCGCGAAGACCACGCCGCCTCCGCGGTTCTTCTCCTGCAAGTGCTGGACCTTCAGGAAGAGATCGAAGGCGCGCTCCGATGCAGTCTGCGGCAGACCCGCCACACGGTGAGCCTCATCCACAAAAAGCCGGTCGATACCAAGTTCCTCGAAGGTGAGCGTTTTTCTTCGTCTCGGCGGGAGCATCGCGGTGAGCCGCTTTTTCACCCGCCCGATTCCCTCGCCCAGTCCTCTCACGGATTCCGTAAGTTTTTGATTGCCACGGCACGCGCGGCGCTTATTTTCCTCCCAAGCGACGGTCACAGGCTTCTTAAGAGCTTGTGAATCTTGAGGGCTCGGCGCGGCGAAAGCCCGACCGATGTTGATTGCCGTCGTGGGCAGCTTGGTCCTTCCTGACGCTGTCGGTCGCTAGCGAGTCGTATTGATTCTGCGTGCGACGTTGTTGATGCAACAGGCAAGAAAATGGCGAACTCTCCCGACGGGGGGATTCGCCAAATACCTTTTTTCACAATAGATCAACAAACGGATCCCGTCGGAGTTTTCTCCGGCGGGATTTCGTTGTTTTAATATGGATGCACCACAAATCGCCAAGTTCATAATCGCAACGGTAAGCAGCAGCGGCCAGATGCTCGGAGCCCACTTGGGAAGTGAACTCAGTCGCAGGTTTCCGGATCTCAAGCGGGATCCCGCTTATCCGGGAATGAGACGCTTCATCGAAGAACATTGCAGCGGCGACGTGGTGAAAATCGCCGATCACGGTGGCGACGATTTATATGGCACTCGCGGCACCGCTACGCCGGACGGATCTCCGCAGGCAATGCCCGCTGCTCCGAGTGCGTGGCGTCTGTTCCAACGTGCCGATGAAGCTGGCACGCTCGCGGTGAACTCTGAAAGTGGCGATATTGCCAGCCAGCCAGCGGACGCTGCGGCACCAGAAGAGCCTTGGCGAATAATCCGACGCCTGACGGTGGAGGACCATCGAGAAATCGCTCGCTCCTTCATCGCTTCCGCTGACGAAGATGCGCGTGCTGCCCTTGAGGCTGCATTGCAAACGCAAGATTACTGGCCGGCATGGTCGCGGCTGGTCAACTACGGCTTCGGCGGCAAATACCGACAGCAATGGGCGGCGTTTCGTTTCGATCAAATCTGTCAAAAATTTCGCGAATCACTCGGAGCCGCTGGGATCGAAGGGGCCACCGCAGAGCGCGCGTTGGACATGCTGAGAGCGGAAAAGAAGCGAACACAACCACTGCGCCGCGCGGAGCCAAACCCTGCAAGCGCGCCATTTTCGGCTGCATCGGGTGTATTTGCGGGGCTCGACGGCAACTCCGATCTGCGTCGAATCGTGCAGGCCGTCATCGGCACGCTCAGCGAGACCGACTTGCGCCGACTTTGGCTTCCGATGGGAGAAGTGATCGATGCCCTCCGCAAACCGAGCCGCTGAAGCTCGGAAAGCTCCTGTTCGCATCCTCGTAGTCTGTCTCGAAAGCAGCGTGGCGCGGGTGCGCAAGGCTCTCAACCGCCATGCGGCAGCGAATTGGGAGCGCGACGGAGTGATCCGAATTCTCACCGTCCGAAAACCGTTTCAGGGCTTCCGCAGCGAGAATTCCCAGCGAATCGCAGCAAGCGCTCCGCGCGATCAAGCGGCGCGAGTTATTGTGCTCGATAGTGTGCTGCACAACGAGAACTTCGGACACGGACGCGACCTTCGGGTTCTGAACGAACTCCCGTCACACAGCAGCTTCGAGCATGCGTTGCCAAGCATTCTCGTTCAGAGCCGACTCGATTGGCGATCGGCGATCGCGGAGCGTCTAAACGCCTGGTATCACGGTGTCATAGATTCGATCCACCTCGATGCTTGGTTGGCGCAGTTTGAGCGGATGGGAATGTTGTGGCTCGGCGAGCGGCTGCTACGCGGCCTTGATTTTTGGGATCCTGCGCGGCTCAAGCTGGCAGTCACTCTCGATGGCCTGCCAGACGCATTCGACTGCCTCTGCGTCAACCGGCTTCGCCCCGGTAAGAGCGCGGACTTTCTTGCAAACCTGTTCAGTAAACATGTCAAAGCGCGCTACCCGCGATTTCCGATCGAGGACTTCTTCGAAGTGCTCTCCGATCCGAGCAAGCAGCAAAAGTATCGTCGGATTTTATTCCTCGAAGACTGTCTGCTGAGCGGAACGGAAATGACGAACTTCCTTTCAGCACTTCTCAATATTCCATCGGCTTCAGGCCGGCCTTGGAAGATTTCGCCCTTGCCTAATCCGGCGGCTCTCCCCCGTCTCGAATGTGAGATGCGCTTCGCGGTAGCAACGTCGTTGGGCGTATGGCGGCTGCGCCAGTTCCTCGCTGATCACGGCTTGGACACCTTGCGAGTGGTCGTATCCGAAACGGGAATGATCGAAGCGTTGCAGCCAGCGGGAACGCAGGCGCTGGAAGCGGGATTGTTTTACGAAGACTCTCCCGCCAATTGTCCTCGCGACGTTGCAGCTCACATCGACCCCGCCGCCCTTCGCGGGGACTGGCGAGACGACGCGCAACGCGCCAGCGCCGTAGCTTTCTTAAGGGATGTTGGCGGACAGCTTTTCCGTTCCTATCTTTCACGCGCCAACTACGACTGGCCCGCGAAGAAGGTCGTAACATGCGAGCTCGGAATGCACGGGCTGGGGCTCAACCTCGCCTTCGGTCATTCGGTTCCAAAGGCGAGCTTGCCGCTTTTCTGGATGGACGGTCCGGTAGTCTTTAGCGGCGGCACAATCCAATGGCTGGCGCTCTTTCCCAACGCGGCTTTTTAATCTTCCCACAGCACATCGAACCCTGTGCGTTCCGCCGCTCGCACCGCACCCGCTCTCCCGCTGCATGCCACGCAAAGACCTGCGGAATCCCGCCCCAGCCAACATAGCGGACGAGCGTTCGCTTCTCCTCGTCCGTCGCTTCCCGATCTTCCGCCTCAAGCTGGCGAACTACCTCGATCGCGGAAAAGTTGTCGCGGCACTTCTGCTTGAGCGATCCTTGCCCGACCCGATCTTCCGGCCGGACGCGATAGTTCCGAGTATTTAGGCGCTGCCCGTTTCCTCCGGCTCCAGGAGTATATATCTCGTCCTCACGATCTCCCACGCCTGGTCGTGCGCCTGCTGCTCCGTCAAGCCCTGCTTCCGGAACTCCGCGCGGAGACTTTCCATTTCCGTTTTCGTGGTTTCCTGCGCGTCGAAGAGCATCTCCATCAAGCGGCCCTGAGCCTCCAGTTTGCGAACCATCGCCGGGCGAAACTCCCGCCAATGGCGCTCGGCCATCAGTCCATATTGAGTGAGATACGGTGTGGTTGTTTCCTGCATAGTCGAACAGGCTTAATTGCGCCTGCGCCGGTTGGCCGTTGCGCTTCAACATAGCCGCGGTGAGTGGAACCGCGAAGGTCTTTCGCGGGTCATGGATGGCCAAGGTAGGCGGCGCTTCCGCCGGCGACTGTTCCCACGTGGGAACCAGATGACTGCTGACCCGCGTTGCTCTCGGTTCAGTTCCCGTCTCAACACCCGGATTCCCGCGGAGCCGTTGCGCCCGCCTCGCGAGTCTGAGCGCGCCGGTGAGCGGGAGCCGGAGCGGTCGGCTGAAGGAGGTAACGCGGGCGGAAGCCGTGAGCGGAAGGCGTCGCGAAGCCGGGCGCTCAGTCTCGCATCAAAGCGGGCGGCCGGGATGATCTGCCGATCCCCCGAGTCCGCGAAGGGAGCGGCAGTTGATCCCGACTGGATTGAGGTTCAGTGGTCAACGACTCCGCTTCGCAGGTCAGCGTCGGCGAGGGAGGAAGTTGTCTGTCATAGCATCTGACCACGACCCGCTGATTACACGCTGATGGAGGCGCTGATCGCCAACGGTATGAAGCACGACCTCAGCCCGCCGCAGAGCGGCCGGAGTTTTTCCAGCAGGGATGATGTAACAAAGCTCGGAAGCAGTGCGCCAGGTTGGAGCAGGAGACGGAGCGCGGTTCGCGAGCTGATCTTGAGTTTCCGAACTCCATTCGGGCACTCGGGGTTGCACTTGCGCGAGTTCACCGGTGGCGAGAGTTAGCACAGCGACTTCGCCGCCGCGGTCGCTCGGAATGGCAACGCGTTTGCCGTCAGGGCTAAGCGCGAATCGGTCGGGGCGATTGGGCAGCCGGGCCTGTGCTTCCGCATTGATCAGCCGATTGATCAAGTTCGGCGCATCGAGCCGCAGTGTGAAAAGCGAAACCACCGGGGCATCCTGAGACACGGCGGGCAGCGTCAGTGCGGCCGCGGCAAACACAACACGCCCGTCTTCCAGGCACCCGACGCGCGCTTCAGAATGAAATAAAATGCCGGCGAGGTCTTCCACATCGCCAAACTGCTCACGCAAAGCGCCCTGGGGCTTTCCGAGTTCACGCCTCGAAACTGTGCCAAGCTGCATCTCCTTTTCCAGCAACCGATAGGGGACACGTGTCTTTAAGTAGACCAGCCATCGCCCGTCGTGTGTCCAATCCGCCTGCATCGCACCTTCATCCACCGGGGCAAGGAGTCGTTGCCCATCGAGATCGAAAACGTAGAGCGCCGGTCGCACAGGCTGCTGCTTAACGAATGCGATCGCCGATCCACTCGGTGAAGCCTTTACCCAACTGATCTCGTCCACGCTGCGAACGAGGGCCTTCTCGGGTCCGATGTCGCCCGGCAGAACAGTTCGTAGCGTTAACTCGTAAATCGGCGGAAACGAATCCTGCTCCTTCGGGTCTTCCGGTTCGTTAAACTTCTTGCGCAGCTCGATTACTTCCCGCGGATGCTTTTCCTGCAGATACCAAAAGACCACCGCACTTGCTTTGCTGGTCAGCCATTGGCTGTCATAGATCGCAGCGAAAGTTTCTGAACGATTTACGAAGTCATCGAACGGGAACTTATCGAGTTCTCCTTTATACGAGCGAATGGCGGCAAGAAGTTCGTCAGCAACATGAGCCATTGCATCCGCTCGTTCCTTCCCGAGCAAGCTGGCGTATTCTGCAAAGTCGCGGGGCTTGACCTTGCGCACAGCGATCACGCGGCGCGAATCGGGCATCCACGGGTGTTCGAGCCAGACTTCTGAGCCGGATGCTTTGTTGAGAATCGTCCCCGCGTCATCAATGAGGTAGGTGCCGTCACTCCCGTTCACCAAGGCATGCTTCCCGTCAGGAGACCAATGGACGAACTCTTCCGGGCCACACGACGTCAGCAGTGCGGTAAGAATGCACAAGATAGGAAGTCGCAGCTTGCTGCGAACCCAGGGTGCAAGCGAGAGCAGCGGCATCATCGGAGGTCCTCTCGGTGCGTCGATGTTCTGGCCGTCTTCGCGAATAGGGATGCGCGCTCTTTCGACCAAAAGGGCAGCGTCCGAGCAGCAGGGTCGATCGTTGTAACGTCTGAGCTTCGAGATGTCGTTGATGCCTCGCGAGAGGTCTTGGCAGGTGTAAGCACAACGCTCCGCGGCGAGTCGTTTGCACCGCGCATTGCAATAAACACCGCAGTGGCGCCCACCACGAAAGAAGCAGCCATTGCGAGGACGTGATTCAGACGCTCGCGCCGAGGCATTGTGATGATTGTTGGCCGCGGGCTCACGTGGTCGGGAAGCCGTTTGAGCGCAATCGCGGCGAGGGAAACGGTGTCGCGCAGTTCGCCTTCGAGGCGCGCCCCGTCAGCGTGGGTCGTTAGGTATTCACCGAGGAGTGCTTCCATGTCAGGCGAAAGGGCGCCTAGCGCGCGGTCGATGAGGAGGTTTTCAAGGGTTTCAGTTTTCATGTGCTCTCTGGCTTGGTGAGCTCCGCACGCAGACGCCGCACGGCATTGTGGAGGCGGGAGCGAACAGTGCCGACCGGGATGGCGAGGACATGAGCGATGTCCTCGTAAGACAGGTCCTCTTCCAGCCGCAGTTCCAGAGTCTCACGCAGCTCATCTGGCAATTTCAGAATCGCTGCTCGCATCGGCTCGAGACGCGGGTCTTCGCCGCCCTCGCTCATTGCATCCGGCAGCGAGCTGGCAGAGCACGCGCTCTGCGGCTGGCGGCGGAAGTAGTTGGCCAGGATATTGCGAGCAATGGCATAGATCCATGCCCGTGGGGAAGAGACAGCTTTGAGCCTTTCCGGATGCCGGACCACTTGCAAAAACGTGTCTTGCAAGAGGTCGTGCGCCACGCCTTCCGGGCAGCGCCGGGTTAGGTAAATCAGCACCTCATGAGCGTGCTGGTGATATAAGGCTTCCGCGCTAAGTGACATCGGACGATGAAGTCGTGTTCTTTCGCAGCCGCAATGCCCACGCAGAAGAGTTAGTTCTTTCGACCGCATCGCTTTGTAGCCCAAGCGAGGGCACCGAAGGGCCGGTCATTCAGTTGTGACAGTAACGATGTGCTTCTCAGCCTTGGCTCCGCGATACAGTGTGATCGCGTATGGTTCGCCTGGTAGCGCGAAGATATGGAAGCGCGTGGTAGTGGTCTGGAACTTCGGTTGATCGAGCTTGTTCAGGGTAATCACCTCGCCCTGTTCGGTGTAAATAGGACCAGCAATGGCACCGTAGCCGCCGCGAACCAACTCCGCCGCTACGAAATCCGCAACACCGTAAAGGGCGACGAGTTTACCGGCCGGCTTGCCGATTCTACCGGCGGGCTTGGCGGTCAAGCGGATTGTCCAACCCGTATTGACCGTCTCAAACGCGGTCGGCGTCAAGGGCGTGATCACGGGAGCGCCATTGGCAGCGGCTTCTGGCGGCTCGAACTCCGTCGGAAAGCGAAACTCACGAATGGATTGAATCTCGCCTTCGGGCTTGGCTGCTGGAAGCGAAGCACTGCCGAGATCGGAGATTTCGACCTTATAGATTTTCGGGTGCGCGGCTTTTCCTGACGGCGCAGTCAACTCGAAGAGCTGCCGAGGCGTGAGCCGTTTCTGAGCTTTGGGAGTCGCCGCGACGGCGGCGCAAGCGACGGCAATACAGGCGATCGCGGTGCGGGTGGTGGTATTCATCATTACTGCGAAGTCGCGCTGCCGCCCAAAAAGTTCAATTTTTTCGTTTCCTCGGCTTATAGCCGCTTCCGATCGACGGCGCTGCCGCCATGATCACGGCGCCAGCTTGAACGACTCGGCGTTCCATCGACTGTCATGAAACCATTCGACGTGGCCATCTGCCATTGCGACATTCCCTCCGCCGTTGTGGGTGTTGATCGGAACGTCGTAGAGATAATTGCCAGCATGATCCGGTCGTAAGTAGGCCTGATCCCACCGGCGCTTTTCGCCCGCGTCAGTGACAAGAAGCGTCCGCGCCGGCCGTTCGATTGCGGCAAGCTTCAAACCTTCCTTAGTAACCAGCAGCCCGTTCATGTGATACCCCATCAGACGGCCTGGATAGTTTTTTGAAGATGGACACATCCATACGTTGGAATCTTTCAGGTAGGGCATGAGCAAGTCGTAGTAATTCTCACCGCTGCCGTCCGCGGCCTTTACGGGAAGACCGTCGCCGGGCTGTGCCGGCAGCGCGCCATCGTGTTCAGCAGCATAGGCGAGGGCCGCTATCGCAATCTGCCGAAGATTGGAAGCACACGTGGACTGTCTAGCGGCCTCTTGAACGTGCCTCACGGCAGCAAAAAGAAGTGCCGCTAGAATTGTGATCACGCCGATCACGACGAGCAATTCGATCAAGGTAAAGCCCGGAGCAGGATGTTTTCTGGGAAGCATGGGAGCGCGTTTCCAGTGAAGTCGCGATCTCCGCCAAAAGGTTCATCCGCTGTGTCCGCATCCAGCGAGCCGCAGTCACTCGGTGAGGGCTATTCAATGAGTTCTCTGCAAGTCACAAGATCTGGTGAAGCGTAAGCCGGAGCGCCCGGTCTCGCATCGAAGCGCGCGGTCGGGATGATCTGCCGATTCCGGAGGCCCCGCGAGGAATGCGGCAGTTGATCCGAGCTGGCCGCGGAGCTTTCAGGGATACAGCTCGAGTTCGACCCACAGCGAGCGGGCCTCGATTTGTTTGCGCTCGTTCATCTGGAGCCTTGCGACAGTGGCTCTTCCTTTGGACCTGATGCCCGTCACTTCCAGTGTCCGGGGTGAGAAGCGGAAGTGCCGATCCCATCGGTCGCGGCGAGGGTCAAAGAGAGGAAGTTCCCGCCCGGTTTCGGAATCAGTCCCCGTCGTGTGGTCAGACTTGTGGCCGTTGCAAGTCACACAGCAGAGCGCGAGGTTCGCAAGGTCGTCGCTTCCGCCGCGCGAGGATGGCGTGATGTGCTCGATGTGGTAGGTCGTGCCGGTAATGATCTGCGGCGCGCGGCAGTATTCGCAGCGGGCGTCCGCGCGCTCCGTGACGAGGATGGCTCGCCCTCCCACCGACATCTCTATTCCCCTCCGCCTCCTCGGCGGGCTGCGCGAGTGACCATTCAGGCTGCGACGGCTTCGCGCGCTTTCGCAGGCGGGCGGCGCGCTGATTTGCTGCGACGGCGCTCCGTGAGGAGCATCCGGGCGTTCTCGATACTCAGCCGGTGCGCCTCGCTGGCCAATGCGGCAAACTCCTTCTTTTCGCGCGCGGTGAGCTGCCCTTCGTTGCTCTTCACCATGAGTTCGTCGAGGCGCGCCTGGATTTTTGGGTCGAGCCTATGCAGTTGCGCTCGCGGCTTCTGAAACGTGATCAAGTCTCCGATCTCGACGCCGCACGCCTGGCACACGGCACCGGCGACGCGAAGATCGACCTTTTGCAAAGGTTCGTCGGCGGTCAGCCGGTAAAGGCTTTTGATGTTGACCGGGAGACCGGCTGAATCGAGTTGCCGATGGAGCTGAAAGACCGTGAGATTGCGCTCCGCGAGCACGGTCCTCAAGCGGGAGTAGGCTTCTGGTGCATTACCATTCATGTGGGCATACTACCGCTTTAATGGAAGCAGTCCACATGGAATGATGGTTCGGCAGAAATGACAGCGCATGATCGCTCTCTCCGCGAGTCTGAGCGGTCCGGCGAAGCGGGAGCCGGAGCGGTCGGCTGAAGGAGGTAACGCGGGCGGGTCATGCACTTTGGGAGAGGACTGGATGGGTGTCCCGGAGGGACAAGGGATATTAGCCGGTGGTGAAGCGAGCGGAGCGAGCGAGAACCACCGGATGGACGCCGCACACGGCAGGCGCCCCGGCAGGGGCGTGGGAAGTTCTCCACACGGCGTTTCCAGCGCCCCATCCGGGGCGGAACCCTCTGTTGAGGGTTCCGGTGGTTTCGCTCCGCTCCACCACCGGCTAATTTCCGTGACGCCTTCGGCATCCAAAAGTGGCATGGCAGGTTCTAAACCCTGCAGCCGCGCTCTTGCGCGGTGTATCGAGCCTCCTCAGCGCGCCTTTCCTGCTCGATCCGCTTGTTCGTTTGTTCAACGGAATAGGCCAGCTTGCGGAGTTCTTCGGCGTCGATCTGGAACGGCGGATACAGGACTTCCTCATCCTCGGGAGTCGCGGCTCGCGCTGCTTCCCAGCGCGAGAATTCGCCCGAGCGTTGAAGGACGCCGCGCTTCTGGTCTTCCGAAAGCGCTCCGACCATTGCGCCGCGGAACACGACGGTGACGGCATCAGTGAGCCGGCCGTCGAGCCCCGAGCTAAGGTCGAAAAGGTTGATCAGGTGATGCCCATTCCAAAGCGACCACACGAACTGCCGGAGGCGCCGCCCACCGCCCGTGCTCCAACCCGTGGCGAGGTATTCGGTGATCGTTTTTAGCGCCGCGTCCAACTCCTCTTGCGGGACAGATTCTTGTCGCCGCTTCGTCTCCGCTATCGAGCGCTCCATTTCATCGAGCACTGTCGCGTCACCCTCCCACGTCCGGCCATTGATTGTTCGTTTCATGCTCCCGACGATTCCAAGCGCGGGCGCGGCGGGCTGTTCCCGTTTGGGAACAGAACGATTTGAAGGCTCGGGAGGAAGCTCCTCTAATCGGCCTATTGTTTAGCGACCGGCAAGTCGGCCAGCCGGACGCGACTTAGCTCCTCGGCAACATACTCCATTAACACTTTGTCCCCGCGATAAAGCGCCTCGGCTTCGGCCTGTAACGCCTCCTCGGCGACACCAACCGCGCGTGCGCGGACCTGGCGCAAGGCTGTGGCGGCCCGGTCAAATAGCGCAAGAATCCGCGTGGGTTCGATGTGTCGAAGATCACCCGCATGAGGCTCGGCGGTCGGGTCGAGGATGATCTGGACGGACGCAACCACCGTGGTGCATGGCGTGGACTTGGGGATCAGATTGTCTCCGCGAACGCGCTCTTCATGGGTTCGCGCCTGCCGGACGGTCTTGAGCGGCACCGCTTTCGCCTTTTCATGCTTTGCTTCGAAGACGAACGCCTGCCAGTCCTCGAAAACCCACAGCCCATCAGGCGCGCCGTCATCGGTCCACCGATGCGTTTTCGCGCCGATCATTTGGCCCAGCGCGGCAAGGCCCCGCTCGAAGTTCTTGGCGTCCTGTGGCGCGCTAAGGATTTGTCGCGTCTCCGCCAGCTCCCGATCAAATCGTGTGCCTTTGATGCCCCAGAGAGTGAGGAGGTTGTTGATTTGAAGAAACCACTCTCGAATCGGAAGTTCAGCGGCGACTTCCTGGACCGGCTGGGCCAGAAGTTGCGCGCGCAGAGTGCCAAACCAGCGGATGCCAATCGAAGTCGTCGATGCAGCCTCCAGGTGCTGAATGGCGTTCGCTTTGAATGTCGCCTGTTTCGTCGCCTTGAAAGCGAGGAATGCAGCGACCGCGGCTTGATGATGCCAGAACGAACGGTAGGGCTTTAGCTCCCTCCCTCCCTGCAGCCCCTCCACGACCTGCGTTGCGCAACCATAGGCTTCGTCGAACTCCGCATTCCACATGCGGTCGGTGTAGCTGATCTCAAAGGCAGCAACTTGTGCGAGTGTCGCCGCCGCCGGATCAGGCTGCTTTGCGCGGTTGTTTCGGTCAGCGATGATCCCGCTTTCGGCGCTCGACCACTCGTCGGTTCGTTGCAGGAACGCCTGGCAAAGCTCGATGAAATCCTGCTGCGTCCGCCCCTCGGAGTTTTCGAGACCAAAGGCAATCTCCGCCTGTAGTTCGGGATGCATCCCGGCGATATTCGACTGTGTGCAACACCACTTCAGCAGGTCATTTCCAATCAGGAGCACGATCGCGTAATCGGCTTCGTCGCGGGTGCAGCGGCCCATTGCCTGGGTGACGCGCGTGCGGATACGATCGCGCAACTGCGAGATCGCCCCCAGCCGTTCCATCATAAAGCGTTCTTGCAGCCCCGCGCCGGCCGGCAAACCCACCAGCGCGAGCATTCGGCAATCTTCGCCCGGAAGGTCGATGCCTTCCCAGCGGTTTGCGACGATGAGGACAGCGCATCCCGCGTTCTTGGTGAATGGATCGAGCGACTGCTCCACATCCGCCGGCCCCAGGACCGGAAAGGCTGCCCCGAGCATCTCTTTGAGCCTCGACCGCGTGCGATCATCGGGGACCAGAACGAGCGCGCGTCCCGCCCCGCGGCAGAGCGCCGAGACGGTCTCCCAGGTCGTTTCATCATCGAGCCCATAGCCGGGGAAAAGCACCAGACGACGGCCGGTGCCGCGCTTGTCCCATCCGGGCGGGATCGGCAGCCGCGCGATCTTTTTCACACCGAAGCTCCGCTCGATATCGCCGTCCTCCCCCAAGGTCGCCGACATGTAGAGCCGCTGCTTGGCGTCGGCGAAAGGACTGTGCGTGAGGGCTGGTGAGATCACCGGCCGAATCTCAAAAACGTCCCCGGAGCAATAGAACGAACAGGCGTCGAGGTGCTGGGAGATTTTACTCCACGGGTATCCCCAATCTTCGCCTTCGCTGAGCGCATCCAAGGCGTCGCGAATCTGGGGGTGCAGGTCGTGCGTCGCGATCAACGAGATCATGTCGGCCAGCCCCGCGCGCGAGCCGAGTTCATGGTTTTCGATTCGATGCACGATATTCTCGGAGAGCGCCGGCTTGAGCACCTGGTAAAGCGCGGCAAAAGCCGCTGCGTCCTTCTTCGTGATCGTCACCGTCCACATGGACGAGACGTAATTGTCCGCGGCGTGTGCGTCGTCGCAGATGAGCAGCTCGGCGTCGTCGATCGCCGGGTTTGTATTGAAGACTCCGCTGTAAGTCGTGATCGCGACCGCCTTCGCCTGTTGATACGCAAAAAAGGCAGCCTGGTTGTAATCCTTTTGCTTTCCCACCAGCAGCGACGGCTGAACCCCGTATTTGCGAGTCTGCGCGGCGACCTGACTGCAGAGCTGCCGCGTGGGGCAGAGAAAGACCACGCGTTCGTTGAAGGCGCGGCGCCGAAACTCCGCGATCAAAAGAGCGACTAATGTCTTGCCGGAACCCGTCGGCAGCTCGATGGCGAGATCGCGCGTGGCAAGATGCTTGGCGTGATACTCGTCGAGGAGCCGCGCTTGATGGTGCCACAAAAATTTGATCGACGAATCGCGCCTCAAATCGCGGAAAAGGATCGTCGGAGACTCCGGTTTCGGCGTCGAAGGAGGTGGAACTCGGAATTTTGCCATGAACGCAATCATGCGGCAAAGCGGCGAGTCCTCACAAGCGCAGCGCGGATTTCCTGGGGCGGCGCGGTGTGCCGCCGACTTCGCGAAGCTGGAGCCTTCCGCTGTTCGTCATCCTGCGTAGAGGAATCATGGCCCCGCTTTGCACAACGTGCGGATGGAGGGGGTTTAGGTGCGGGTATCAGTAAAACGGAAAGCGGATTTCTCCCCATTAGCGGGTTCAACGAGGTTGCAAAACGACGTGATCGCCACGATAAGGGGGCGCATTTTTACGCCGCTGTAGCTCAGTTGGAAGAGCAACTCACTTGTAATGAGTAGGTCGCCGGTTCGATTCCGGCCAGCGGCTCCCTTCGCTTGAGCGCTCGCGGCGGCGCGTGGGCCGGCACGGAATTTATTCCGCGAAAGCGGCTTGACCTTGGCAACTCCCGCTAGCCAACCCCGCGTCAGCGCAGCACAGGCGGGCGCAGCCGCCGAGCAGCAAGGGAATACCTTTCTGATACCGTCCGACTGCCGGTGCAACAGCGCTCAGCGTCGTGCAGTTTCCGCCTCAATCTCAGGCTAGGACTGTTCCCGGCTGGAAGCTTCGCGAGGACGTGCTGCGGTTTGATTTAGGTCAAGCTCTGCGGTGAATGCGTTTGTCAGGCGATCACCCCTCGGTGAGCGTCAATGCGGGTATTTCCATGATTCAGCGACACGACATCATCACGGCGGAAGACGTCCGAACGCTGGTCGATTCCTTTTACGACAAGGTGAGCGGAGACGAGTTGCTCGCGCCGATCTTCAATGACTTCGCACGCGTGGATTGGGACACGCATCTGCCGACCATGTATCGCTTTTGGGAGTCGATGCTCTTCGGAGCGGGGACGTATCAGGGCGCGCCGTTCCCGAAACATGCGGTGCTGCCGGTTCAGAAGGAGCACTTCGTCCGCTGGCTCGCTTTGTTTGTGGAGACGGTGAATGCGCATTTCAGCGGGCCGAAAGCCGAAGAGGCGAAAGGGCGCGCCGCTTCGATCGCCGATACCTTCGCCCAGCGCATGGGGCTGCTGAAAGATGCGTATGGTCTTGGTTCGGGGATTCCGGCGCGCGCCGGCGACTCGCAACCCTGAGTTCGATCACCTCGGCCGCGCCGCAGGAGATCTTCGAAATCATCGGCGCGCTGGCGGAGAGCATCGACTACGACAACTTCAAAGCTGCCATCGCCGCCACGCCCGACCAGCGGCACAAGCTCGACGCTTGCCACAGGGTCTGAAACACGCTGGCGGCGATCGGCAACACGCCCATTCGTTGATCCAGGTCAAAGCGCGGTGATCCAGGATGCGCCATCTTCCAGTTACGTGGTTTCGCGCCGGGCCGCCCTCGGTGAGACACGACGCGACCCAGATGCGAAGCTTGCCCCATTTTTCTTCTGCCCATGTGCTGGCGCTCCTCGCGCTGAGTTTGGCCACGGAAACTCTAGCGGAGAGTCCGGCAGGACTGACGAGAACTACGGAAGAGCAGCCTGCGCGGAGCGTAGCCGAGGAGGCGGCGCTGCTGGAAAAGGGCCGCTTCAGCGTGCGAAGAAAGGCGCTGGCGAGGCTTGCGGCGAATGCCGATCCGGAAGCTGACCGGGTTCTGCTGGCGCAGTTTGAGCGCTACCGGGCGCGGGAACTCCCGCCGGCCATCTGGCTCGATTTGTTTGAAGCCGCAGCGAAGCGCGACAATCCCAAATTGAAAGCCTTGCTGGCCGAGCGTGAGCAGGCGCTGGAGAAATCGAGTGATCGCCTGAGCTGCTTCCGCGAATGCCTCGAAGGCGGCGACGGTGAAGCGGGGCGCGAGGTTTTTTCCAAGAAACCGGAGGCGGGCTGCATTCGCTGCCACAGCGTCAACGATGAAGGCGGCAAGATCGGCCCCGACCTGACGTGGCTCCGCAATTCGATGGACCGCGTGCTGATTCTCGAGTCAATCGTTGCGCCGAATTCGACCATCGCCACGGGCTTTCAAAGCGCATCGGTGACGCTGAAAAATGGCGAGACGCTTTCGGGAGTGGTCAGCCATGAGAGCGCCGACATGGTCACCATTACCTCAGTCGCCGATGGCAAGAAGCGCACGGTGAAAACCGCCGATGTCGCCGAACGCACACCGCTGCCGAGCCCGATGCCGCCTCACTTCGGCGTCGTGCTGAGCAAGCGCGAGATTCGCGATCTGGTCGAGTTCATCGCGGCGGGCGACTAGCGGCGGTGAGCGCGAACAAAACCAAGCTGCCTCACATGAAACTTCCCATCCTGCTCTGTTTGGTCGCACTCGCGGCGGCGCGCGCCGAAGATTTCCAAGGCGCAACTCACAAGCTCGAATACGAGGGCGAACCGCTGAAATACAGCGACCAGACGCCGACCGATCCCGTCGCGCAGCTTCAGCACCGGCTCGCGACCGGCGAGACGAAGCTCACGTTTGACGACAAGTTCGGATACCTGCCAGCGCTCCTCGATGAGCTGAAGGTCCCGCGCGCTTCGCAGATGCTCGTGTTCTCGAAGACTTCTCTGCAACGCCGCTTCATCAGCCCGGAAAATCCGCGCGCGCTGTTCTTTAACGACGACGTTTACGTTGGCTTCATTCCCGGCGCGCCGGCGCTGGAAGTCTCTGCCGCGGATCCGAAGCTCGGCGGCGTCTTTTACCGATTTGAGAACGAGCAGACGCCGCGGCCGCGTTTTGTCCGCGATCAGGATTGCATGCAGTGTCACGGAGCGAATCGGACGCTGGGAGTTCCGGGACATTTTGTTCGCTCGATCGGCACCGATAAGACGGGTGAACTCGAGCCGCAGACCGAGGTCGGTGACATCGATCAATGCACGCCGCTTGCGGATCGCTGGGCGGGATTTTTCGTGACCGGCACGCACGGCGCGCAGACGCACCGCGGCAACCTGATCGGCCCGGAAGCCTTTGCAGATGCGGCACGCGAGCCGAATCATCTCGGCAACCTGACTGATCTCAGCCGCTTCGTCGACGTGAAGAAATATCCGCGGCCGACGAGCGACATCGTCGCGCTGATGGTGCTCGAGCATCAGGCGAAGATGCACAATTACATCACGCGACTGAACTACGAGACGCAGATCATGACGGCGACTTACGGGCACACGCGCTACCTCAAGAGCCAGGTGAACGCGTTCCTGCGCTACCTGCTTTTCACGGAGGAGACGCCACTCACTGCGCCGGTCGCCGGCGATGCGGAATACACCAAAGGCTTCGCGGCGCTGGGGCCGTTCGACACGAAGGGGCGGTCGCTGCGCGAGTTCGATCTGAAGACGCGGCTCTTCAAGTATTCGTGCAGCTTTCTCATCTACTCACCGGCTTTCGATGCGCTGCCGGCGGCAATGCGGGAGGAGCTTTTGCAGCGGCTGCATGCGATCCTCACGGGGCAGGACCGCGACCCACAATTCGTGAAATTGTGCGACGAAGACCGACGCGCGATTCTTGAAATCCTTCGTGAGACGAAGCCGAATCTGCCGGCGTATTGGCGGAGCTAACTCTTTCCGTTCAGCGCGCGGGTGCCGCCGCGGTCGGGCTGTGCATGCCGGAGTGTTCGATGCAGGCGATCCGCGTCCCATCTTTGCTCGGCTGTGAGCGCGCCGGCAAAGCTGGCCCTTCGCGTGCATCGTTTAGGTTTGCGAAACTACTAGTGCGCCGGGTATCCCGGTATCGAGCGTCGCGAGAATAGCTCCGTGCGTTCTGGCGAGCTCCGCGAGATGGCCATCCGTGGTCTGGCGGGCGTGTCTCACCCACTTGGGCAATCGCTCCACTCCATGGTCGTCGGCGATGAAAGTAAAGCGGCGCGCGCGGGCGGCTTTTAGCTTTGCGAGTAAACTGCGCGCCTGCTCGAGCGTGACGCGATATTGCGGGATTTGCGCGAGAATGCGGACGAAGCCCAGCTCCGTGATCGGCGAGGTCGCCAGCAGGTCGGCAGCGTCGAGGGTCAACGACCAATGCGCCACTCGATCGTGGAACTCGTGCTCCCTAAAACCGAGCGCGAGCAAGGCGTTCACATCGAGAAGGTAGATCACGGGAACTCCGCCAGCAGCTCAGTCACCTGCCGGCTCATCAGCTTCGGCGCCCCGGTTCCAGCGGTCAGCACGGGCAGCCCGGTGATGGCATCCGTGACGATGCGCGCTTCCTTCGCCCGCGCGCTCCGGCGCGTCAAAATGATGCGCTCCCCTTCGGTCGAGGCTTCCAACTGATCGCCGGGATGCAGTCCGAGTTTTCGACGGATGGAGCTTGGAAGGACGATCTGACCTTTGCTGGAGATTTTCGTTTGCACGGTAAGACCGTCTTACGGTGCCCTGCTTGTTTCCACAACCTTTCCGACATTCGTCGTGTTGCGCTCACTGGTCCGTGTCGGGAATGAAGACGCGCGGCAGCAGCCGGATGCCCCACACGAGCGCGGCGGCGATGCAGAGCAGCGCTGCCCAGATGAGGTGAACGTTGCGGCCCGCGAGGCTCGGCATGAAGTCGGCGCCGATGCGCGCGCCAAGGCCGACGAGCAGCAGGACGGCGGTCGCGATTAGGAAGGGAAGCGGCTTTGTGCAAAGATGGAGCTGGCCGCTGTGGCCGAGCATCACGCGAGTGGCGACGGTGAAGACTATGAGCATGAAGCCGCCGATGAAAACGAGGTGCAGCCCGGCCACGCGATACGCCGGAAGCAGCACCGGCCAGAGCAGGCCCAGGAGCAGCATCCAGACGGACGCGCGGATGCATTGGCCGAGCAGTGGCGCGCGTCCGAACTTCAGCACCGAGGGCATTTGCGTGGCGACATAACTTGCAGCGGCAATGATTCGCAGCGCGCCCGCGATGCGGAGGAAGCCCGCGCTTTCCACCGCGAAGGAAGCGACCACGGCAGCGGCAACGCTCGCCGCGATGAGCGCTTTGCGTTTCCACGACGGCGTCGGGAGGCGCAGCTCCGCGAGTTCCGGGCCGAAGGGCACGCCGAGAAAGCGCGGAAAAAGAAACACACCCACGCCGAGAATTGGCAGCAGCGCGAAACCTTGGCTGAGCGCGAGCGCGCCGAAAGAGTGCAGCCGCGGCCATGCCGCAAAGAAGTTGCAAAGCGAAATGATCGCCGCGCCGGCAGCCCCGCTCAGCAGTCCGCAGCCGACGAGCACGAAGTTGGGCGGCGGCAGATCACCGCGCGCGATGAAGCGGCGGCCGAGGATGCCGATGAACGCCGCAAGTTGCGCGCAGAAGAGCGCATCGCCGAGCACTGGCCGCGCAGCGAGGTGAGCGGAAAGAGTGGAGATGTGCAGTGCCACGAGCATGCCCAGCTCCGCCGCGGTGAAGTGCCGCGCGCTCAGGAGTCGCGGCCCCGCCGTGCCGAGAAAGCCGATGATGAACGCCGCCATGAAGCCTTCGATCATCACCCGCGCGTGCATGAGGCCGGGGTAGATCGGCAGAGCGCCCCAGAGGAACAGCGACCAGAGCGCGAGCCCGATCACGCAGCTCGCCAGACCGAGGGGAAAGAAGATGCGGAAGGGCTCTGCTCGGCACATCGCCAAAAACGACGCGGCTTTCGGCTCAGTGGTTGCGATCGTCACAGGCGAACCTTGCACAGCAGCGGAAGCGTTCACGAACGACGTTTTCACAGTTGGGTCAGAAAGCTGCGAGCTGCCATTCCCCACCATCTTCCTTCGACGATCTGACTGAAGAAATGCGCAGTGTTTCCGAGCGGATGCGTAGTCGCTGCGCCCGAAGCGGCCGAGCGTAGGTCGCGATGAAACCGCTTACTGCACCTTTCCTTGTCTTTGCTGACCGTCCTATCAGCAAGGACGCAAAGCGCGAGCAGGCGCCGTTCAGCTCGCCCAAGCGCGCGTGGCCCATCTCTGACCGATGAAACGCATGTTTCCTGTTGCGATGGTGCTGGCGGCTTTCGCCCTGACGGCGTGCAAGCGCCCGGAGAGCGGTGCGCGGGACACCGAGCCGCGGCCGCAGACGTTCATTGTGCAAGGCCTCCTGCGCGGCATCGATTTTGCGGGGCGGAGCGTGACGGTCGAGCACGAGGACATCCCGAACTACATGCCCGCGATGACCATGCCGTTCGACGTGAAGACGATGGTCGAAGTGGAGCCGTTGCACGCGGGCGATGCGATCGAGTTCAAGATGGTCGTCACGGATAAGTCGTCATGGATCGAGGGCGTGAAGAAGATTGATCCGCGCGAGGTTCAGCTTCCCGAGAAGAAGCGAGCAGACGGCGCGGCGGCGAACGTCGTCCGGCTGAAGGAAGGCGATCCGCTGCCCGACTTTCAGCTCGTGGACTCGAAAGGACGGCAGATCACGCGGCAGTCATTTGCGGGCAAGCCGCTGCTCCTGACCTTCATCTTCACGCGCTGCCCGATCCCGAACTTCTGTCCGCTGATTACAAATAACTTCCGCGAAATCCAGCAGGCAAGCAGCGTGCAGCTTCTTAGCATCTCGTTCGACTCCGAATTCGACACGCCCGAGGTGCTGGCGCAATACGCCGCGCGGCATACCAGCGACAGCGACCAGTGGCGCTTTGCCACTGGCACTGCGGATGAAACGAAGCGGTTGACGCAGGCTTTCGCCGTCGCCGTCCAACCCGAGAGCGGCACGATCGCTCACGGCCTCGCCACGGCCCTCGTCAGCAGCGACGGCGTGATCCGCCACATCTGGCGCGGCAATGGATGGAAGCCCGCGGAGGTCGTGGAAGCGCTGCGCTCGCTTCCAGCCGAAACGCGCAAGCCTTGACTCACATCAAGGCGAGCCGCCCGGCGCGCTCTTACTCTCCAATCAGCAACATAATGAAAACCAACCTGCCTTACCTTCTCGCCATCGCCGCATTCAGCTTTCTTGCGGCGTGTAACAAAGCTCCTGACGCCGGAGGCACAGCGTCCGAAAAAGTCTCCGATAACGCGGCTCCCGCAGCGGCGGCGCCTGATCCGAGTCTGCCGGAAAAGAAGGTCGAGATCACCGGGAATGACCTGATGAAGTTCGACGTGACGACGATCGACGCGAAGCCGGGGCAGAAGGTGACCGTGACCATGAAAAACGCGGGGACCATGCCCAAAATTTCGATGGGTCATAACTTTGTGCTGCTCATGCCAGAGCAAGATCCCGTGAAGTTTGTCGAGTCCAGCCAGACAAGCATGGGCACTGACTTCATCGGACCGGATGTAAAAAACAAAGTCCTCGCGCACACCAAGCTGCTCGGGCCGGGCGAGAGCGATACAATCAGCTTTGCCGCGCCGCGGAAAGCCGGCGCTTACACTTACATCTGCTCATTTCCGGGACACCTCGCGATCGGGATGAAAGGGACGCTCACGGTGGAGTAACTCTGCAACTCCAACTCACACAACCCATCCTATGAAACTACCATCTCGAATCCTGCTCACCGGCATCACACTGATCGCGGTGACGCTAAGTCTCGGCTGCAACGGCAAGAAGGCTTCAACGGCAAAGAATGATCGCGAGGCTAATGCAATTGCGACCTATGTCGCGCCGGGGGAGAAGGATGAATACTATCTCTTCTACTCGGGCGGACACTCGGGACAGGTCTTTGTCGCGGGTATTCCGTCGATGCGCCACATTACGACGATCCCGGTCTTTTCGCCGTATCCGGCGACGGGCTACGGCTTCGATGAAGAGTCGAAGAAGATGCTCGGAGACTACACTTGGGGTGACATGCATCACCCGGCGCTTTCACAGACGGGCTCGAAGTATGACGGGCGCTGGCTCTTCGTGAACGACAACGCTAACAACCGCGTGGCGCGCATCGATCTGCGGGACTTCAAAACGCATCAGATCCTCGGGCCGCTGCCGAATTCCAGCGGGAGTCATGCATCTTCATTTGTGACCGAGAACACGGAGTATCTGTTCGTCTGAAAGTCGCACCGGATTCTGGCGAGATGAGCGTGGCTTTTCAGATCGTCATGCCGCCGCTCGATTTCGATCTCGCCTCGACGGGCAAAGGGCCGACGAGCGGCTACGTGTTCTTTACTTCCTACAACACGGAAATGGCTGGCGAGCTACTCGAAGTGAATGCTTCGCAGAAAGATCGCGATCTCGGCGCGGTGGTGGATTGGAAAGCGGCGGCGCAAGCCGTAGCCGATGGCAAGGCAACGGAAATGAGCGGTGCGAAGGTGCTCGATCCGGCGAAGGTGCCGGGCATTGTGCATCTGCTTCCTATCGGCAAGTCGCCGCATGGGATGGATGTCGATCCGACCGGCAAGTGGGTCGTGGCGGGCGGCAAGCTCCAACCCTCGACGACCGTGTATGATGGCGAGAAGCTCATCGCGGCAATCAAGAGCAAGACCTTCGAGGGCGACTTTCGCGGTATTCCGATTCTGAAATACGAAAGCGTGGTGGAAGGCGAAGTGCCGGTCGGACTTGGGCCGCTGCACACGCAATACGACGGCAAAGGCAACGCCTACACTTCCATGTTCATCGACTCGAATATTACCAAATGGAAGCTGCCGCCCTGGACTGCTGAGGAGAAAAAAGACCTCACAAAGGTCGTGCTCGACAAAGTGCCGACGCACTTTTCCACCGGACACCTCGTCGTCGCGGGAAGTGATACAAAGGAACCTTACGGCAAGTGGCTTGTGGCAATGAACAAACTGAGCAAAGGCCGGCATGTGAATGTCGGGCCGGCGCAGCCGGAGAGTTCGCAGCTCATCGACATCAGCGGCGACAAGATGAAGATGGTTGCCGAGGCTTACACCGAGCCGGAGCCGCACTTCGCGCAGATTTTGAAGGTCAGCGAGATTCAGCCGATCGAGTTTTATCCGAAGGCTGAGAACAAGGATCCGGACGCGGTTTGGGACGTGGAACAAACGGGCGTGACGCGCGAGGGCCAGAACGTCAAAGCAAAGATCATCGCGGTGCGCAGCCGCTTTGTCCCCGATCGCATCGACGCGCAGGTCGGCGATACCCTTACGGTGCATGTGACCAACATCGAGCAAACTGGCGACATGATCCACGGCTTCGGCGTGAACGAACAAAACGTGAATGTAGTGATGGATCCGGGCGAGACGAAGACCTTCAAGATCGTGCTGAACAAGGCGGGCGTGTTCCCCTTTTACTGCACGAACTTCTGCTCTGCGCTGCACCAGGAGATGCAGGGGTATTTGATCGTGAAGCCCGCCGGCGAGGCTGCCCCAGCGACCACGCCAGCCGCTGCGGCACAGACCGCGCCGGAAACGAAGCCGACCGAGAACACACCCGCAGTGCCGGCAACGACCACCCCAGTTGCGCCGCCGCCTCCGGCCAATTCGGCTCCCGCGGTCCCAGGCCAGTAATCCCTCTTGCCCGCTGCTCTCGCCGCAATCACTGCGGCGAGAGCGCTCGCGGCAATACCGGCCGCATCACTTCACCGTTCCATCCACCATGATCAATTTGCTCAAGCAGGAGTTTAAGTTTCTCGCGAAGCCCCTCAACCTCACTTCCCGCCTCTTTCTTGTAGCCGGAGTGGCCGCGCTGATGGCTTCGTATTGGACGCCGTTGTGGCGGATCAAACTCGTCGCGCCGCAGTATTCGGAAGGGCTCACGCTCGACATTTATTCGTGGCGCATCGTCGCCGGCCACGAAGGACAGGACATTAACGAAATCAACAACCTCAATCATTACATCGGGATGAAGCCGCTGGCGGAAGCGGACTTCTTCGAGATGAAATGGATGCCGTTTATCATCGGTGTGTTCGTCATCTACACGCTGCGCGCGGCGGTCTTCGGCATGATGCGCTACGTCGTCGATCTCTTCGCGTTATTCAGCTATTTCGGCGCGTTCTCGCTGGGCAGCTTCTACTACCGCATGTGGACCTACGGGCATCAGCTCGATCCGAAAGCGCCGGTGCATATCAAGCCATTCACCCCGGTCATTTTCGGCACGCAGCAGATCGCGAATTTCACGCAATCCAGCTTACCCCAACTAGCGACCTATCTGCTCGCGGCCTTTGTTGTCTGTCTTGTGGCTGCGATGTGGTTTTCGCGCAAGGAGACGCCGTGACATTGAGGGCAGGCTTAACCCTGCTCGCGCTAGGTGCGGTTGCGCACGCAGCCTCGCTTCAAACGCAAATCGACGCGGCAGCGCCAGGTGCGACGATCATCGTTCCGGCCGGGATTTACGAAGGCGTAATCGTTATCAACAAGCCGCTGACGCTGATTGGCACAGGATTTCCGACGATCCAGGGGAATGGCAAAGGCAAGGTCGTGCAGGTCGCGGCGGAAGGTGTGACGCTGCGCGGGTTTCGCATTCGCGGCTCAGGACTGGCTCTCTTCGATGACGATGCAGCGGTCTTCGTCACTGCCGACAAGGCAGTCATCGAGGGAAATCAGATCGAGGAATCTTTGCACGGCATCTACTTGAAAAAAGCGAATGATTGCCGGCTGCTGAATAACCGCATCGTCGGCAAGACCACGATCCCGCAGGAGAGTGGGCCGATCGAAAAAGGCATCGGTGTGGCACTGGAAGATTGCGCTCCCGGTTCACTCGTAGCCAACCGGCGCGGCAATGGCATTCATCAATGGAACTGCGAGCGGACCGAAATTGCCGGCAATGTGATTAGCGAGGCGCGCGATGGCATTTACTTCTCCTTTACCAATCACGCGAACGTGCGCGGCAATACAATTCATCACGTCCGTTACGGGCTGCATTACATGTATTCGGACGACAACTCTTTTGTCGGAAACACCTTCACGGAAAACGCTGCCGGCGCGGCGCTGATGTTTTCCAAGCGCATCGTGGTGCGCGAGAATCGCTTCGTCTCCAATCGTGGCTTTCGGGCTTACGGACTGATCTTCCAGTCGATGGATGACACGCGGATCGAGAATAACGTGATCGAGCAAAACGCCGTCGGGCTTTCGTTCAACCAGTGCAACCGCAACCGGATCACCGGCAATCGCGTGACGCAAAATTACATCGGCCTGCGCTTCGGCTCGAACTCGGACGAGAACGGCTTCTCCGCCAACGCCTTCACGCGCAACCTGCATCCCGTCGAAATGGTCGGTGAGACGGGCACGAATCGCTGGTCGCTGGCGGGCGTCGGCAACTATTGGGACGGCGCGATGACGTTCGACCTCGACCGCGACGGGATTAACGATCTGCCGCACCGCGAACTTGACCTTTTCGGTGTGCTCCGCCGGGACTTTCCGGCGATCGCGTTCCTTTCGGAAAGCCCGGCGGTGAAGCTCCTGCGGTTCGCGCATCAGCGCGCCACGCTCCCGGGGCTCAACTCCATCGAGGACCGAGCGTCGCTCACCAGCGCTTCGCGGCTAAAGCCATGATCACGGCGCAGAACCTTACGAAGTCGTTCCGCAGAAAGGCGGTTCTCCGGGGAGTCACCTTCACCGCGCGGCCTGGCGAGATCACGCTGCTCGTCGGGCCGAATGGCGCGGGCAAGAGCACGACGATGAAGCTGCTCACTGGCCTGGCGGGTGCCGATAGCGGCTCCGCACTGATCGGGGAAAAAGACATCGTGCGCGAAACGATCGCCGCCCAGCGGCTGCTTTCGTTCCTGCCGCAGACGCCGAATTTTCACCCGCGGTTCACTTGCGCGCAGATCGTCGATTTCTACGCGCGTCTGCGCGGGGTGGATCGTCCGCGGCGCGCCAGGGCGCTGGAGCAGGCTGGACTGTGCGACGTGGCGAGCGAGCAAACGCGGACCCTCTCCGGGGGGATGCGCCAGCGGCTCGGAATCGCGCTCCTGTTGCTCCCGGATGCGCCCGTGCTGTTGCTCGACGAGCCCGGCATCAGCCTTGACCCGGGCTGGCGCCGACGCCTGCAAAACATCCTGCACGAGGAAGCACGCCGCGGAAAAACCGTGCTTGTGACCACGCATCTCATTGCCGAATGGAACAACGTCGCGCACCGCTGCCTGCTCTGCCGCGAGGGAATCATCGAACGCGAACTGGATCCGGCAAACCTGCCGGGCGATTTTGAGGAGGTCAGCGAACCGCCACCGCGCGGCGCAACCGGGGAATTTCTGAATGAACGCCGCACTGCCCTGGCTTGAGACTGGCGTGATGCGCGCGGTGCTCTTGCGCGAGGTGCGCTGTGCGCTGGTGAATCGCTATTTCCAAGTCTTCTCCGCGCTCGCGCTCAGCGGCCGTGCCCGTGCGAGTGGGGGCAAACGTGATCGCGTTTCTCCACACCGGGCAGATCCTGTTGCAGCGCCCGGATAAGGTGAAGTTCAAGCAAATCGCGGCGACGCTGCTCCGCTGGGGCGCGGAGGTGGATTTGAAGAAACTCGAGGAACACTACTTCAACACGCGCGTCCTCACGGTGAAGCAATACGAGGCGCTCATCCGGCTCCTGGTCATCTTCGCGCAACATCTGGCCGCGTGCGGCAACGCGCTCGCATTGCACGGCACGAGCGGCGAGACACCGGCCATCGAACAAGCGCGGAGCTACATCCGCGATCACTCCGACGATGAGCTATCGCTGGCCGCCGTGGCGCAAACGGTGAACATGAGCGCGACCTATTTCAGCGCCAAGTTCAAGGAGATGGCGGGGATCAACTTCGTCGATTACGTGGCCCGCACGCGCGTCGAGAAGGCGCGCAATCTTTTGCTCGATCCAAACCGGCGCGTGAGCGAGGTCGCGTTAGTGGTGGGCTTCCAGTCGCTCTCGCAGTTCAACCGCACCTTCAAGAAAGTCGCGGGTCAATCGCCGCGCGACTACCGCGCAAAGCTCCCGCTGGCGGAAGCTTGACCATGGCGGCCGGAGCCGTCGGTGAAGTTTGGAGGTCGCTGGCGGGCGCAACGCGATCCCAAGAAATGCGCAATCTTTCCGGGCGGATGCGTAGCCGCTTTGCGCGGTTCGGCGAAGCTAGGTGCATGAACGGCACCACGTCGCTCAGACGAAAAGCAAAACTCAAAACCGAAAGACCAATATGAAATCCTTGAAACTAACTCTGCTGCTCGGCGTAGCTCTGGCGGCGATGAACCTTGCGGCCCTCGCCGGACCCGGTCCGCAGCAAGTGTTCAGGCCGCTGAATTCCAAACAGGAACTCAGCGTGCTCACTCCGGGCACCCAAGTCGCCCACGAATGCCCACACTGCGGGGCGATCACGATCTCAAAGGCGGACAAGGAACATTCCCAGGCCTCGGGCTTCACCTGCCCGGTGTGCAAAATGCAGGTCACTTACCGCGACACCGGCGGCGGAAAGGGTCCGCGGCTCGCGTTGATCGACTGTGTGGACACGAAGACCGGCAAGAAAATGACGGCCCGCGTCTGCGCGCTTCATAAGTAACTCAGCGTTCTCGCGAAGCTGAATCTCGGGAGGAGTCGCCTGGCACAATCCGCGCCGGGCGACTCCACCGCCCCCCCTTATGTTCCGCACACTCAAGAGCGTCATGGTCGAGTTGAACACACCGAAAGGCAGCGTCTTCTCAGGTCTGGCCGGGGGGGTGGAATTGCGGACGACGGACGGCGTGATCGCGATCAATCCGCAGGATGAGAGTTATCTCAACCTGACCGAGACGACGCAGATCACGCTGCGCGTCGGCACGGAGTTCCTTACCTTCGCGCTTAAAAATGCCGCCGCGAGTCTGCGCGAGGGGCGGCTCACCGTGCTCGCCGAAGAAGCCTCGGCCGTGTCCGCACCGCGGGTATTCACGCCATCACGCAACGGAAATCACCGGACGTGAAACCCATCCTGCTACTTGGTCTCGGCTGTCTCTTCCTCGTCTCCGGCCTTGCGGCGGAGGCCGTGGAACGACTCGCCGTCGAGGAGGTCGTCAGTCGCGCGCTCGCGGCCAATCCGATGCTCAAGGCTTCGGCGGCGAAGTGGGCGGCGATGAAGGAGCGGGTGCCGCAGGCCAGGGCGTGGGACGATCCGATGGCCGGCGTGGATTTCGAGCGGGTGGGGACGACGCGCTTCCGCGCTCGCAGAACTGGAGGCGATCGTCGGCGCTGATCCGACCGAGGTCGCGTCGCCGAAGACCGTCATCATTCCCTCGAAACAGAGAAAACCATGAACCCCGAGCCACCGCGCCGCCGGCCGATCCTGCGCATCATCCTCGTCGTCGCCGTGATCGCGGCGCTGGCCGTGATCGGCGCGCAATTCATCTCCGCCCCGTCGTCCGGCGACCGCGCAGTGCCGGGCGCCGGCGCGGCGGTCTGGACCTGCTCGATGCATCCGCAGGTGCGTCTTCCGAAGCCGGGCAAGTGCCCCATCTGTTCGATGCCGCTCGTGCCCGTCTCGGGCGTGGCGAAGAAGAGCGCGGACGCCCCTTCCAAAATCAAATCCTACCGGTCCACCATGATGCCTGGTGAAGTCAGCCCGACGCCGCGCAAGGACAGCATGGGCATGGACATGGTGCCGGTCTTCGAGTCGGAAGGCTCGATGCTCACCCTCTCCGAGCACGCCCGCGCGATGGCCAGCGTGGAGACCGCGCCCGTCGAGCGCCGCAAGCTGACCCGCGAAATCCGCGCGGTCGGCAAGGTGCAATACAACGAGTCGGCACTCGCCACGATCACCGCGCGGGTCGATGGCTACGTC
>JBBRXP010000070.1:0-27585 GCA_038238555.1 Chthoniobacterales bacterium
GGCAAAGGGCACACACTCACGTTCGCGGGAGCGCGCGCGGTGGAAAACGGGAAGCGGGATGGCGCGCTCGAATCGTTTCCCGGCGTGCTGGTGGAAGACAAACGGCATGCCGCGCTCGCTGCGGTGCATCCGGGATTGTCGCCGAAGGGCGCGTTCACCGCCGAGATGTGGATCAAGCCGGGTGCGGATCTCGCGGCTGCACTTTCACCGGTCCTGCTGGACAAGAAATACGTCGCAAACACGGACTACCAATGGCGTCTGACCACGGCGGACAAAGGCGGTGCGCGGCGGATGCAGGTGTCGCTCGGTTTTGGTGACGACACGGAGACCATGCACTCGGAGCCAATTTTGCCGGGCACGGACTGGCAGCACGTCGCCTTCACCTACGACGGCACGGGCGAGGTGCGTTTCTTTCGCAATGGCGCGCCGATCGGCATCGTGCGCCGGCCAGGCCGCGGACCGGTGGCGCCGGGCAAACACCTTCTTTCCATCGGCGACCGTGTGGGCAGCAGCTACGCGGGCTTTCCCGGTCTGCTCGATGAAGTGCGGCTCTGCAATCGCGCTCTGGAGTTTCGTCCCGTGGCGGTCGAGTTCCGCGCCGAGCGGCGGGCCTGGTTGCGGATGGAAAAGGCGGAGCCGATCGGCGTGATCGTGCGCAACTTGAGCAAGGCGGCATCGGGCAAGCTCGCGCTGCGTGTTTCCGTCGAGGGATTGGGAGAAAAAGCGTTCGATATTCCCGCGCTCGCGGCGGGTGTGGCGCAGGAGGTGGCCTACCCTTTCGATACCTCGCTGCGGCCCGACACATATCGGCTCACGGCGCATCTGGAGATGGCGGGGGAGCCGCCTTTTGCGAGCGAGGAGCGTGCCGAGTTTGTCATCGCCGCGCGCCCGCTGCCGCGGATGCCAGTAACGATGTGGGGAATCGGCGGACCGGAAAGTGTGCGCAAAGAAATGCCCCGGCTCAAAGATCTCGGCTTCACGCAGTGCCTCGGCGGCGGTGCGGACTACGGCGCGATTTGGTCGGCGGGGAAAGTCGTGCCGCCGGTCGCTCCCGAGCGGATCGCCGAGACCAGGGCGATGCTCGACTTCGCGCTCGCGAACGACTTCGGCATCGCCTTCGCGCTTTCGCCGGGCGGCTGGCTCAAGGAACGGCCGAATCTCCAGCGCGTAGATCGCGAGGGCAAACCTTACGCGACGCGCCCCGACGTGGATGCCGCGCTGCCCGGTCTCGCGGACTTTTGCTTCAATGTCGGCGCGAGCGTGGCGCAGACTTATCGCGACTTCCCCGCGTGGCGCTCGGGGCTGATCAACACCGAGACGCGCGATTCTTCGCAGGTGAGTTTCTCGGCGTTCGACCACGAGGCGTATCGCAAGTTTTCCGGCGAAGACATTCCGGCGGAAGTGATGAACAAGAGCGGCGTCGCGTGGACGAAGCTGAAGGACTTCCCAGCCGACCGCGTGATCCCCGACGATCATCCACTGCTCAAATGCTACCGCTGGTTCTGGACGGTGGGCGATGGCTGGAACGCGCTGAACACCGCCGTGAGTCGCGGCCTGCACTCGACCGGGCGCGACGATGTGTGGACGTGGTTCGATCCCGCCATCCGTGCGCCGAGCATCGCGGGAAGCGGCGGCGATGTGGACGTGCTCAGCCAGTGGACCTACACGAATCCCGACCCGCTGCGCATCGGCTACTTCGCCGACGAGTTGTTCGCGATGGCCTCGCCGCGCCAGCGCGTGATGAAGATGACGCAGCTCTTTTGGTATCGCACGCAGACCGCTCCGCAGAAATCCGCCGGCGACCACATCGCTTCGCCCTTCGACGATCACGATCCCGACGCGGCCTACATCACCATTTCGCCGATGCACCTGCGCGAGTCGTTCTGGACGAAGATCGCGCGCCCGGTGAGCGGCCTCATGTATCACGGATGGCAGGCGCTGGTGCCGACCGAAAGCATCGGCGGCTACCGCTACACCCATCCCGACACGAAGGAAGAATTTCGCCGCCTGCATCGCGACGTGCTCGAACCGCTCGGCCCCACGCTGCTCGCGCTCTCGGACCGGCCGAGCGATGTGGCGTATCTCGACAGCTTCACCGCGCAGATGTTCGCCGGGCGCGGCAGCTATGGCACCCGCAACGAAGAAGCCTATCTCACCCTGCTCCACGCGCAGCTTCAGCCACAGGTTCTTTTTGAGGACACGCTGCTCCAGCGCGGGCTCGATGGGTTCAAGGTGCTCGTGCTTTCCGATTGCGACGTGCTGACGGCGAGCGTGGTGAAGCGCGTCCACGAATTCCAAAAGCGCGGCGGCATCGTCATCGGCGACGAGAATCTCGCGCCCGCGATCACGCCCGACATTCGTCTGCCGAAATTCACGCGCACCAAAAAAGCCGCCGCCGATCACGCCACGCTGCTCGCCCATGCCGCGACCTTGCGCGCCGCGCTCGATGCCAGATACACGCGGCACGTTGAGAGCACGAATCCCGAGGTGGTCGTCCGCTGCCGACAGTCCGGCGAGGGCGACTATGTCTTTGTGGTGAACGATCGCCGGGAGGCCGGCGACTACGTCGGCCAGCATGGGCTGGTGATGGAGAATGGATTGCCGGGCGAAGCCGAGATCCTTATCCGTCGCCCCGGCAGCCACGTCTATGATCTTGCCGCCCATCGTGAAGTCACTGCCACCACGCGTGAGAGCGGGCTGCTCTGGACTGTGCAACTCGGCCCGTGCGAAGGAGGTGTCTTTCTCGTCGCGCCCCAGCCGATCGCCAGCGTGCAACTCGACGGCGCGGATTCAGCGAAGCGTGGATCCGCCTTGAAGATCGCCGTCACCGTCGCGGATGAAGCCGGGCAACCGATGCGCGCCGCCATTCCCCTGCGCGTCGAGATCGCCGACCCCGCCGGGCGCGCGGCGGAAGGCAGCGGCTATTACAGCGCCAGAAATGGCCGCCTCGAACTCGCGCTCGACCTCGCCCCAAACGACGCTCCCGGCACCTGGGAAGTGCGCGCCACCGAGTTGGCGTCGGGCCGCACCGCGCGCCATTTTTTCCGCGTCCTGCCGCAACCGTAAAACGATCCCATCCATGCCTGATTCATCCCCCCTCGATCGCCGCACGTTCATCACCCGCGCAGCCGCCACGCTCGCGGCTTCCTCCGCGCTCGGATTCCCGACGATCGGCCGCAGCCAGGCGACGCCCGAACCATTGAAGCTCGCGCTCGTCGGTTGCGGTGGCCGCGGCGCGGGAGCCGCGAATCAAGCCCTCGCCGCGGGCTACAGCACGAAGCTCGTCGCGGTCGCCGATCTTTTTCCCGATAAGCTGGCGGTCGGACTGAAGAGCCTCCAGGCCCAGCGGCCCGAACAGGTCGATGTTCCGCCGGACCGGCAATTCACAGGCTTCGACGCCTACCGGCACGCGATCGCCGCAGCCGATGTGGTGATCCTCGCGACGCCGTGCGCCTTTCGCCCGGCGCACTTCGAGGAAGCCGTGCGACTGGGCAAACATGTCTTTCTCGAGAAGCCCGTCGCCGTGGAGGCTCCCGGTGTGCGGCGCGTGCTGGCGGCTGCCGAAGAAGCAAAGCGCAAGAATCTGAAGGTGGCCGTTGGTTTTCAGCGACGACACAAGAAGGGCTTCCGGGAAATGGTGAAGCGCATTCAGGACGGGCAAATTGGGGAGCTGATCTACACGCGCGCCTTTGCCAATACGCCGCTGCGGACCGGTCTCGTCCGCAAGCCGGAGATGGGCGAACTCGAATACCAATGCCGCAATTGGTATTACTTCTCGTGGCTCTCGGCGGATTTCATCGTCGATAACCTCGTGCATGGCATCGACATCTCGAACTGGCTGCACGGCGGCTATCCGGTGCGCGCGCACGGGATGGGAGCGCTGAGCGAGCGCAGCCCGGATTACGGAAATCTTTCGATCACTTCGCCGTCGAGTGGGAATACGCCAGCGGCGCCCGGCTCTTCGGTGAATGCGATCGCCGGCCTGGCTGCTGGGCGAGCGTGGCGAATCACGCCGTCGGTGCCGAGGGGCGTGCGGACTTTCTCGATGGCCGCGAGCTTTACGCCTTCACCGGCAAACGCCCGTGGGAGATGCGCGGCGAGCGCGGAGAGAATCCGTATCAGGAAGAGCACGACGATTTCTTCCACGCGATCCGCAGCAATCTGCCCTACAGCGAAATCGAATACGGCGCGAAGAGCACGCTCACCGCGATCATGGGCCGCATGGCTGCGTATTCGGGGAAGATCGTCGAATGGGATGCGGCGCTAAACTCGAACTTCTCGCTCGCGCCGGAGATCCAGAGCATGGACGACGCGCCTCCGGTGCGCCCGGCTGAGCACGGGCTTTACGCCATCCCTGTCGCGGGAAAAACCGTGGCGCTGTGACCCTTCGACAACGCCACCGGCGTGGTCGGGACATGCGGCCATTCCGCTCGACTTTGTCGGACTGGTGCATGCGGATGAGGCCGCTCAGCATATCACACGCAATCTAATGAGCGGGGCCATTGGCCGGGTAGTCCCCACCCACCCCTCCAACGCCGGCTCCAGTCAACCGAACATCAATGACTACCCACCGACTTTTGCTCCCGCTGTTCTGCGGCTTCCTCCTTTTTCCCTCGCTCCTGTCCGCCGCTGAAATGCTCATCGGCAGCGCGACGGTGGACATCACGCCGGATCAGCCGGTGGCGCTGGCGGGGCAGTTCAGCACCCGCATTTCGAAAAAGGCGGAGACGCCGATCGTCGCGGCGGCGGTGGCGATCGAGGCGCTGGAATCCGGCCAGCGACGCGAGCTCGCGATCATGATCTCGTGCGATCTCGTGGCGATCCGCGAGGGGATTCAGGAGCAGTTCCGGCAGAGGCTCGCACCGCTGCTGCCGGGGGTGGATGTGCGCAAGGTGTTCCTTTCCGCCACGCACACGCACACCGCTCCGGTGACGACGGAGCTGAAGGAAAATCGCTACCTTTACCAAATCCCCGCGGAGGGCGTGATGCAGCCGGATGCGTATGTGGACTTCCTTATCGGACGCCTCGCGCAGGTGGCGGTGGATGCGTGGAAGAGTCGCAAACCCGGCGGCGTGAGCTGGACGCTCGGACAGGCCGTCGTCGGCTATAACCGCCGCGTGGTGTATGCTGGCGGGCAGGCGCAGATGTATGGCAAGACGACCATGCCGAACTTCCGCAATATCGAGGGCGGCGAGGATCATGCGGTGGAGACGCTTTTCTTTTGGGATGCGGAGAAAAACTTGCGCGCGGTGGCGATCAATGTGGCCTGTCCGGCGCAGGAGGTGGAGAGCCGCACCGCCATCAATGCGGACTACTGGCACGAGGTGCGCGCGCAGTTGAAGGCGAAGCTCGCGCTGCCCGATCTCACCGTCCTCGGCTGGTGCAGCGCGGCGGGCGACCAGTCGCCGCACCTCATGGTTCGCAAGGCCGCCGAGGAGCGGATGCTCAAGGCGCGCGGTCTGACGCGGCTCCAGGAAATCGGACGGCGCATCACCGCGGCGGTGATGGACACCATGGACATTGCGCGCGCTGACATTCGCACGGACGTGCCCTTCGGCCATGTCGTCGCTGATCTGCACTTGCCGCCGCGCAAGGTTTTGCCGCGCGAGTATGAGGACTCGAAGAAGGCCATCGCGGATTTCGGTGCGCTCAAGAATCCGGACAATCGGATGCTCACCATGCTCGGGCGCGACAAGGAGGTGATGCGCCGCTTCGAGGAGGCGGACAAGCTTCCGCCCGTCGCGGTGGAGCTGCATGTGCTGCGCATCGGCGATACGGCCATCGCCACGAATCCGTTCGAGCTGTTCATTGATTACGGCGTGCAGATGAAGGCGCGCAGCCCGGCAGAGCAGACGTTTCTCATCCAGCTTGCCGCCGGTTCCGGGATGTATCTTCCCACGCCGAAAGCGATCGAGGGCGGCAGCTACTCCGCGCTCCCGCACACGAACAAAGTCGGTCCCGAAGGCGGTCAGATGCTCGTCGAGGAAACCGTGCAGGCGATCCGCACGCTCTGGCCGGTCACGACGCAGCCGGCGGCGGCAAAATAATTTTTCCGATGAACATCCCACACGCATTCGCGCGCCGCACGGCGCTCATTCTTGTCCTCCTTTTCGCAGTCTGCACGGGCCTGCGCGCGCGCGATGCTCAGTTCGAAGTCGCGGTGCAGCACGACATCATGGTCCCGATGCGGGATGGCGTGAAGCTCGCGACCGATGTCTATCTTCCTGCGCGCGCCGGGCACGCGCTGAATGAGCGCACGCCGGTGATCCTCACGCGGCTGCCTTACAACAAGGCCGGTGCGAAAAATTTTGGCGAATACTTTGCCGCGCACGGCTACGCCTTCGTCGCGCAGGACACGCGCGGACGCTACGGCTCGGAGGGCGTGTGGCATTTCCTGACCGACGACGGCCGGGATGGCTGGGATTGCGCGGATTGGATCGGCCGCCAGCCCTGGTCGAACGGCAAGATCGGCATGCTCGGCACGTCGTATGTCGGCGGCACGCAGCACGCGATGGCGCTCGAGAAAGTGCCGCAGCTCGCGACGGTGATTCCCGTGGATGCTGCGTCGAACATGGGACGGCAGAGCGTCCGCAACGCGGGCGCGTTCGAGTTGCGGTTCTGGAATTGGATCATGCTCAATGCTGGCCGTGGCAGCCGCGCGGCGCACGATCCGGGCACCGCCGCAGTGCTCAAGGAAATGGCCGATGCGCGCTTCAGCTATCTGCCGATGCTGCCTCTGCGCGCCGGCACGACGCCGCTGAAGCTTGCGCCCGAATACGAGGAATGGCTGACGCAGGCGATGAGCCACGGCGCGGACGACGCGTTCTGGTCGCAGAACGACATCCTCGGCGATCCGTCGCGCTACAAGGACATCCCGGTCTATCTCGTCGGTGGCTGGTATGACTCGTGGGCGGGCAACACGACGGCGAACTTCGTCGCGCTCAGCCGGACTTTGAAAAGCCCCGTCCATCTCGTCATGGGGCCGTGGATTCACGGGCAGCAGGGAAAGTCCGCCCACGGACAGGTGGACTTCGGGGCCGATGCCGCCATCGCTGACGAGCGTGCGTGGCGGCTGGAGTGGTTCGATCACTGGCTCGGTGGAAAGGAAAACTCGGTCGGCAAAGCGGCGCCGTTCGCGACTCGCGTGCGCATCTTCGTCATGGGCAGCGGCGATGGCGGCAGGACGGAGAAGGGCCTGCTCCGGCACGGCGGCTCGTGGCGCGAAGAGCACGAGTGGCCGCTGGCCCGCGCGCACGCGACGCCGTTTTACTTTCAGCCCGGCGGCGGTCTCGCGACGAAGAAGCCGGCCGCGGCGAGTGCGAGCACGGGCTACGATTTTGATCCGCGCGATCCCGTGCCGACGCTCGGCGGCAACATTTCCTCCGGCGACGGCATCATGCAGCAGGGCGCGTGGGATCAGCGCGGCGGCGAAAAGTTCTGGAACTGGCTGCAGCCAATTCCGCTCTCCGCGCGACGCGACGTGGTCGTCTTCCAGACCGCGCCTCTCGCCGAGGACATCGAGGTGACCGGCGAGATCGAAGTGAAACTCTGGGCATCGTCCTCCGCGCCCGATACCGACTTCACAGCTAAGCTCGTCGATGTGCATCCGCCGAGCGCCGACTGGCCCGGCGGTTTCGATCTGAACATCGGCGATGGCATCGTGCGGGCGCGCTTCCGCGAGTCATTGAAGGCGGAAAAATTGATGGAACCCGGCCAGGTCTATCCCTTGACGATCAAGCTCTACCCGACGTCGAACATTTTCAAAAAAGGCCACCGCATCCGCGTGGACATTTCCAGCAGCAACTTCCCACGCTTCGACGTGAACCCCAACACCGGCGAATCGCTCAACGCCCATCGCCGCCTCGTCATCGCCACCAACACGCTGCGCCACGACGCGGAGCACCCTTCGCACATAATCCTGCCCGTCATCCCGTCGAAGTAAGTTACCTGACAATGGCGCCCCTGAATGCTTCACCCCTCATCGAGACCCTCGCGGCCCTAGTGAGCATCGACAGCGTGAACTCGTCCTACGCGGACGGTCCCGGCGAAGGAGAAATCGCGAAGTGGGTGCGGAGGTTTTTCGAGCAGCGCGGCATCGAGGTGTGGGAGCAGGAGGTGTTTCCCGGCCGGCCGAATGTCATTGCGCGATTGCCCGGCCGGAATGCCTCGCGGCGGGTCATCCTCGAGGCGCACACGGACACCGTCGCTGTGCAAGGGATGAGCATTCCGCCATTCGAGCCGCGAATCGCGGATGGCAAGCTGTATGGTCGCGGGAGTTGCGATACGAAGGCCGGGCTAGCCGCGATGATGCACGCGGTGGCCTCGATGCACGAAGAGGGTCTGCAGCCGCCGTGCGAAGTGTGGCTCGCGGCGGTCGTGGACGAGGAGTTTTCCTATCGCGGCGTCGTGAAGCTTTGCGAAGGCCTCTCCGGCGACGCCGCGCCCACGGCTCATGCTGCGCTCGTCGCGGAACCGACGGGCCTGCACGCGGTCATCGCGAGCAAAGGCGTCCTGCGCTGGCGCATCGTGGTGCGCGGGAAGGCGGCGCACAGCGGTAAACCACACCTCGGCGTGAACGCGATCACGCACATGGCAAGGGTGATTCTTACGATCGAGGAAGATCAGCAGCGGCTCGCCGCTCGCGTTCATCCATTACTGGGGCCGGCGACAGTGAATGTGGGCGTCATCCACGGCGGCGTGCAGGTGAACTTCGTCCCGGACACCTGCGCCATCGAGATCGACCGCCGCCTGCTGCCGGGTGAAACCGTCGCCGCTGTGCTCGCGCACTGCCAATCGTTGCTCAATGCGTTGAAGGCGCAGCACCCCACGCTCGATGCCGTGATGGAGCCGCCGATGCTCACCGATGAGGCGCTGGAGACCGCCGCCCATTCTCCGCCGGCGCAGCTCGCCAGCTCGTTGCTCACCGAGATGGGCCTCGATGGAACGCTCTGTGGCGTGCCCTTCGGCAGCGACGCCAGCAAGCTCTCGCGACAGGGCATTCCCAGCCTCGTCTTCGGCCCCGGCAGCATCGATCAGGCACACGCGGCCGTGGAGTTCGTGGAAGTCGCTGAAGTCGAGCGCGCGTTCGAGTTCTACCGCAATTTCATCCTGCAATTCGAGTAGCCCAGCTCACGAGAAGAAGACCTTCTCCGCCGTCTTGCGCAGCATCCACTGCTGGTCTTCGGCGGTGAGAAAATCGAGCCGGTCGCGAATGAGCGCGATCGAGTTCGCATAGGTGTGGCCCTCCTGCACTTGATACGGGCAATCGCTCGCCCACATCAGGCGCGACGCACCGTAGGTGTCGCGCAATTTGCGGATCATCGGTCCGAGATCGGTGTAAGGCGCTTTCTTCGCGCCGAGCGCATAAAAAGCGGACGTCTTGATGAAGACGTTCTCGAGCTCCGCGAGGCGGCAGAGGTTGTCGAGATCGCCCTGCTCGATGGAGCCTTTCACGCCGATGCGGGCGAAGTGATCGATTACGACGCGCGTCTTTGGGAAGGCTTTGCACATGCGATGCACCGCGGGCAGCGCGTCGGGATTGGCCAGCAGACACATCGACTGCCCGGCATCCGCGCCCGTGGTCCACATCTTCTTCATCCCCTCCGAGTCGCTCCACGCCTCGGCTTTCGCCTTGTCGGTATAGAGCCGAAAGCCGCGCACGCCTTGCCTCGCCAGCGTCTTCATCGTGTCCTGCACGTTGGGCTCGGTTTCATCAACAATCGCCACGCCGCTGAACGTGCCGGAATGCTGCGCGATGGCGTCGAGCATGTAGCGGTTGTCGAACTTGTAGAAGCTCATCTGGACGAGCACGACACGGCTCACGCCCTGCGGTTTGCAGTGGGCGAAGAGCTGTTCCGGCGTGAAGCTCGCGGGCTGCATTTCGGCGACTTTCGCACCTTCCGCGAGCGGGTAACGCTGCGTGTCTGGCGTCCAAACGTGAACGTGCGCGTCGATGGCCTCGCCGGCCGGGGCGGCTAATGCCGGTCGGGCGGCGGTCGCGAGGGTGGCGAGGCTGGCGGCGCGAATGAAACCGCGGCGAGAGAGGGTGGCGGGGGTGTTCATGATGAGATGTTGTGGATGAAAAAGAGGCTCAGACTTTGCGCAGCAGTGTGCCGAGCACGCGGAGAAATTGCTGGATGTCGTCCTGCGTATTGTAGCCATGCACGGCGATGCGAATGCGCCCGGCGTTGTGCATGACGTGGATGTTTTCCCGCTCCAGCGCGGCGTGAAGCTCCGCACTGCGCGGATGTTGAAAGGCCAGGATGCCGGTGCCATTCCAGCGGCACATCGGGGTCACCCCGAGCTCGCGAAAACCGGCTTCCGCTTCGATCACCAGCGGATCCGCATGCGCGGCGATCTCCCCCACGCCGACGCCTTCCAAATAACGCAGCGAGGCATTGAGCGCGTAGAGCGCGACGAAGTTGGGCATCCCGACGGAGAAACTCGCAGCGCCCGCTTTCGTCACGGCGCGCTCGAAGCGATCGGGATCAAAGGCGTTCTGCAAATGCAGCCAGCCGCCGGCGTGAGTGGTGAGCCGCGAGGCGACGGTCGAAGGAATTCCGATGATGCAGCCGCCGTGGATGCCGAGCGTCCATTTGTGCGTGCTGGAGATGAGAATGTCCGCGCCGTCGCAATCGAGCACCACACGCCCGAGCGCCTGGGTGATGTCCACGGAGATAATGGCGTTTGGAGCGAGCCGCCGCACTGCGTCGCGAAACGGCGGCCAGTCGATGCGATGCCCGTTGTAGAAGCTCACGAGCGACACTTGCACGAGCTTGGTGCGCTCATTGAGCAACGGCTTGAGATCGTTGGTGTCCAGCGCGCCTTCGACCGACTTCCAGACGTGCATCTTCGGCGCATCCACCGCGCGCAGCCACGGCGTGACTCCGGCTGGAAAATCGAGATCGGTGACGACGACCTCATCGCCGCCGCTGAGTTGCAGCGCTGAAGCCAGAAGGTTGTAGGCTTCCGAACTGCACGAGCAGAACGACACCTCGGACGTTTGCAGCCCGAGCATCCGCGCACTGACTTCGCGACATGCCTCGACCTGCGCGAAGTGCCCGTCGCGTCCCTTCATCCCGCGCAGCTTGTCGCGCCAGTAGGCTTCGATCGCTTCGCCGGTGCAGCGCGGCGGGATGCTCTCCGCGGCGGTGTTGAGATAGGTCATCCCGGCGAGCGCCGGGAAGTCGCGGAGGCGGGTGGATTCGGTCAGCATGGCGAAACTATTTTGGTCCCAGCGTTGCGATCTCCGCAGTGCTGAGCGCGCGGTCGAAAACGGCAATCTCATCGAGACGCCCTTCCCAATTCGAATCATTGTCGCTCCGGCCGCCGAAGAAGCATTGGCGGAGGCTGGCGAGCGAATCGGTGGAGGTCTTTGCTTCGAGATCGAGCTGGCCGTTGAGATAGACGCGCACGTCGCCGCCATCGCGGACGAGCGCGACGTGCTGCCATTGCCAGCGCGGGATCTCGGTTTTCCCGGCGATGACGGATTTCGCGTCGTCGCCGTGGAAGAAGATCAGCCGGCCGGTGTGCCCGCTCTTGCCGCCAATGCCGAGGTGATCGCCTGAGGCGCCGAGTCCATGATCGCGGTCGCGGGAGAAAAGCCAGCCACTCACGTCGCGGCCCTCGTTCGGCATGCCGTTCCAAAGCCACACCGAAACCGAATAACGATCGCCGAGCGCGTCCAACTGCGCCCGCAACCGGCCGCCGACGAAATGCGGCGCGCGATTGGTTTCGCTGTTGCTGCAAAAGTCCGCCGACCGCGGCCCGTCGAGGTAGTAGGTGATCTCGCGCTCATAAACCGCGTCGCGATCGTGACCGCTCGCATCCGCCGCATGCGGCCCGGTGAATTCGTTCAGCCGCCAATACGCCACTGGCTTCGCGTCGAGAATCGCGCGCGCCGCCACGCCATCGCTGAGTTTCCACTCACGCCGCGGCTTTCCGCTGACCTTCTCCAGCATCTCGATCGCGGCCTGAGTGATCTTCGGTTCAGCCAGCACTTCGAGACCCGCGGAGCGCGCGGCCCAGGTATTGTAACCGCCGAAGAGATGCTGCTCCGGCGGCGGGATGTAACCGTCGCCGCCGTTGGCGAGTTCGATCACGATATTGTGCGGGAGCGGGCTGGCGGCTTTGATCTTCAAGCCAGTGATCGCGTAGGTCTCGCACGGCGTGGTGGCGATGCCGATGTCGCCGATGCGCAAGGCTTGCACGACGATCTCCGTCTTCTGCCGCTCGTGCAGGAGGATCTGCTCGCGAGCGTAAACTTCGGTCTGCGTCTTCGCCAACCGGTCGCCCATTTCGGCGACGATGCGCTGCGCCCACTCGAGGCGCTGTTTGTCGGGCACGCGGTAGTTGAGTGTCATGCGGCGCTCGGTCATGGCGAGATCCGCGTCGTCGCGATAACGAATGCCTTTGTAAGCGGTCATCGCGATGTCGAGCAGACCGCTCGTGTATTCGTCGATGGTCGGCTTGGGGCGGTCCTTCTCCGGGATTTTGTAATCCGTGCGGTAGATGTCTCCGCTGCAGCCGTGCGACATGATGCCGACGAATGAGCCTTTGCCCGCCGTGGCTTCGGGCGCGAGGCGCTGTTTCAATCCCTCGGAGAAGAGACCGAAGTAATCCGCGCTGATGTCCTGGTCGCCGAAGTAGTGCATCGAGAAATTGCCGAGCACCGCGATCGGGCGGCCGTCGCGCGACTGGATCGAGATGAGCGAGAGATCGGGATCTTCCGGTCCGGCTTCGCCCGTCACGTCATCCCAATTACGGCCCGCGTGCATGTTCGCGCGGACGGTCATGTTCCCGAATGGATCCTCGACGATGCGATCGGGCCGGCGAATCCATTGACGAAGAGCAGTGAAATCTGCGGCGTCGCCCTTGGCAAACCCGAGGCGTGCCGGCTCCAACGCGGCCTGCGCGGCGGCGATGGCTTCCACGAGTTTGTCGCGCAGGAAGGGCACATACGCCGGGTCGGGATCAGTGCCGAGGCAACCCATCGAGGCGGGAGTGCTGTGCGCGTGGGTCGCGGAGATGAGCATGCGGTTCGCGGGAATCCCGGTGCGTTTCTTCGCCAGCGCCTTGGCTTCATCCAGCAACGGCCGGGTCATCATGCAGCTATCCACGACGACGATGACGAGCTGCTCCTTGCCATCCGCAAACGCCACGGCGCGCGCGTGAATCGGTGTTTTGATCTTCGCCACGGAGCGACTGAGCATGCCGCCGTTGACCAGCACGGGCAGCGTGGTCGGCGTGATGTCCACGGCGGCCGCGCCGGCTTTGAATTCGGCACGAGCCGACGAAAAAGCGGCGCACGCGAACGCGGTGGCGAGGAAGAATGAGGAACGGCAGATTGTTGGCTTCATGGGGGATGAATGGGAGGGGACGAATTCAGACGGTGGAAGGTTTTGCGGGCAGGGCGATTGGCTCCCCGCGCTGCCACAGAAATTTCATCGCAAATACCCCGATCCACGGGGCCAGGCCCGCGATGACGAGGCCGAGATCGTAGCTCTTGCTGCGGTCGGCCAGCAGGCCGAAGAAACTGTGCATCGGCGAGGTCACCGCCCACACCCACAGACTCAGCAGACCGGTGAGACGACCGACGTGATTCGGCGAGAGTTCCTGCACGAAGCTGTAGTAGCAGGGAAACAACGCCAGCGCGCCGGCGCCGATGAGCAGCAGGATCGCGAGGAGCGGCCAGCCTTTCCCGAGCGACGGGATGAAAACACTGAGCGAAGTCAGCAAACACGCTCCGGCATAAACGCGGCGGCGGGCATCGTGCGGCGACAGCGCCCACCGACGCACCAGCCAGAGCGAAATCACGCCCGCGGCGATGCAGCCGATATCGGTGGCGATGAAGTAGAGCGAGTTGAAGTCGAGCGCCGCTTTCTCCGCGTAACCGCGGCCGGTTTGCAGGAATTTCATCAACCACACGCGATAGACGTGCCACACCGCCTGAGCCCCGACGATGAGCAGCGCGACCGCCCAGAAACGTCCGCTGCGCATGATCATTCCGAGACCGAGCGCGGGCTCGTTCGGAGTGGTTGCCGGCGTATGATCCAGGTCGCGCGGTCGCAGGCAAAAGAGCCACGCTGCCACCCACAGGAACCCCACGCCCCCGACAACGATGAAAGTCGTGCGCCACGACCCCGGTTGTTCCGTCATCATCAGCTTCATGATCTGTGGCGTGATGATCGCGCCGATGGAAGCCCCGCTCTGCAGCACGCTATTGCCCATCGTGCGGTCTTTTTCGCTGAGCAGCGCAAAGGTGGTTTTCAGCGCGCACGGCCAATGGCCGGCTTCAAAAAATCCCAGCAACGTGCGGCAAACCATCAGTTCCGTGAAACCCTGACTCCATCCCGTGGCCATGCCCATGAGCGACCACGCGCCCAGCACCGCCGGGTAAAGCCAATAGACACGCCAGCGGTCGGCGAGGAAACCGAAGACGAGCGAGCCGACCGCGAAGGCCCAGCCAAAGGCGAGCTCCAGGTTGCCATATTGCGCGTCGCTCAGACTCAACTCGCGTGTGACGCGCACCGAGGCGCTCGCGAGCGTGACGCGATCCATGTAGTTGATCGTCGTGGCGAGCAACAGCAGGCCGGTGATCCACCATTTCCACGAACTGGAGCGGACAGCGGTCGATCCGTGGTTCACGCGCGCATCCCGGTCAGTAAGTGGCGCGTCCGCCGGAGAGATCGAAGACGGCGCCGGTGGTGAAAGAGCAGTCTTCCGAACAGAGCCACGCCACGAGTGCCGCCGCTTCGTCGGTCTTGCCGAAGCGGCCCATCGGGATTTTGGAGAGCATGTAGTCGATGTGCGTCTGCGACATCTGTTTGAGGATGTCGGTCGCGATGACGGCCGGCGTGACGGCGTTCACCACGACATTGCTCGTCGCGAGCTCTTTGCCGAGTGATTTGGTGAGCGCGATGACGCCGGATTTCGACGCGCTGTAATGCGCCGCGTTTGGATTGCCTTCCTTGCCGGCGATCGAAGCGATGTTGACGATGCGGCCATAGCCGTTGCGCAGCAGGTGTGGGATGACGGCGCGGCAGCAGTGGAAGGGGCCGTTGAGATTGATGTCGAGCACGCGCCGCCATTCCTTCGGGTCCGTCTCCCAGGTCTTCGCGTTGGCGCCGGCGATCCCGGCGTTGTTGACGAGGATGTCGAGCTTGCCCAGCGCTTGCACCGTCGATCCCGCGGCGGCCTCGGCAGATTCCGCGCTCGTCACATCGACCACCGCAGTGTGAACCGTGCCCAACGATTTCAGCTCGTCGGTCGCTTGCGCAAGCGCCGCCGCATCCACATCCCAGAGCGAGACGCTGGCTCCCGATTGCAGCAACCGCGTGGCGATGGCGAGGCCGATGCCGCGGGCGCCTCCGGTGACGACGGCCTTGCGATTACTGAGGTCAATCTGATTCATGAATTACGCGAAGATTTCGTTCACGACACGGCCTTCCACATCGGTGAGTCGAAAATCTCGACCCGCATAGTTATAGGTTAGCTTCTCGTGGTTCAGTCCGAGCAAGTGCAGGATCGTGGCGTGCAGGTCGTGGATGTGAACTTTGTCCTCTTGCGCGAAGTAGCCGTAGTCGTCGGTCGCGCCGTAGGCGATGCCCGGCTTCACGCCGCCGCCAGCCATCCACATGGTGAAGCCGTGCGGATTGTGATCGCGCCCGTCGCCGCCCTGCGCGGTCGGGGTGCGGCCAAATTCGCCGCCCCACAGCACGAGCGTGTCTTCGAGCAGACCGCGCGCTTTCAGGTCCGTGAGAAAGCCGGCGATGGGCTTGTCCACCTCAGTTGCGTTCTTCGTGTGGCCTTTGAAAAGTCCGCCGTGCTGGTCCCACTGCACCTCGCCATCGCTGTGCGTGACTTGCACGAAGCGCACACCGCGTTCGAGGAACCGCCGCGCCATGAGGCACTGCCGTCCGAAGTTGGCCGTCACGGGCTGATCCATTCCGTAGAGCTGTTTGGAGGTGCTCGCGATTCGCCCTGGCCAGAAAATCGAGCTGCTTGCGCTGCACCGCGCTGCTGGTCTGCTCGTTGCGGATGTGACGCACGATCGCTTTGTCGGCCGCGATGCTCGCATTGCCGAGCGGCGTGCCCTGGCAGAAGGCGGGGAGAAAGGCGGCGCCCCAATTGTTGACGCCGCCGTGCGCGAGCGTCGGGCAGATCGTCAGGAAGCCGGGAAGATTCTCATTCTCCGTGCCGAGGCCATACAACAGCCACGAACCCATGCTCGGGCGCACCTGTGTGTCGCTGCCGGTGTGGAGCTTGAGGCAGGCGCCGCCGTGCGCGGGATTGGTGCCATGCACCGAGCGGAGAATGCACAGGTCGTCCACGTGCTGTGCGACGTGCGGGAAGAGCTCGCTCACCGGCAGCCCGCTCTGGCCGTATTGCTGAAAGCTCCACGGCGACTTCAGCAGCTTGCCCGTCTCGGCGAATTGCACGCGCGGCTGTTTGAATGGATACGGTTTCCCGTCATCGCGCTGGAGCAGCGGCTTCGGGTCGAAGGTGTCCACGTGACTCGGCCCGCCTTTCATGAACAAGAACACGATCCGCTTCGCTCGCGCGGGGAAGTGCGGCGGCTTCGGCGCCATCGGATTCACGACCGCGGCCTGCGTCTGCTCGCGCCCGAGCATCGCCTGCAGTGCCAGGTAGCCAAAGCCGGCCGCGCTGCGTTGCAGCATGGTGCGGCGGGTGATGGGTTGAATTGGCTGGGGGTTCATGGTGGTTACCTCAGGTAGATGAACTCGTTGGCAGCGAAGAGCGTCTGGCAAAGCAGCGCCCACGCGCGCTCCGGCCTTTCCGTCGCGCTGAAATCGTGCAGCAGTGCGAGCGCGTCGGAGCTCTCGCAATCCGAGGGCGGACGCGCGTAGAGCAGCGCGTAGGCTTGCTGAACGCGCTGCTCGTCGCTGGGGAAATCGGCGAGCCTCGCGGCGAGTCGCGCGCCGCTCTCCGTCACCACCGGCGCATTCATCATGATCAGCGCCTGCGGAGCGATGACCGTGCTGTTCCGGCTGCCGGTTGGCATCGTCGGGTCCGGATAGTCGAACTGCTCGATCATGTCGTAGAGATGATTGCGGATGATCGGCAGATAGAGCGCGCGGCGCGGGCTCTCGTAAGTCGTCGCGTCCTTGCTGGTGTGGTTGAAGACAAACTCCCTGTTCCGCAGCGGGATCGTCTTCCCGCCGATCTTCGGATCGAGCCAGCCGCTGACGACGAGCATCGCATCGCGAATCTGCTCGGCTTCGAGTCGCTGAATGTTCGCGCGCCAGAGCAGGCGATTTTCTGGATCGACGAGGCGCGGATCGGCTTTGTCCCCCGTGGAAAAGCGACCGCTGCTCGCTTGTTGATACGTCGCCGACTTCATGATGAGCCGGTGCAGGTCTTTGATCGACCAACCGCTCTCGATGAAGGTGCGCGCCAGCCAGTCGAGCAACTCGGGATGCGAAGGCTTGGCGCCGAGGATGCCGAAGTTATCCGTGCTGCTGACGAGGCCCTGGCCGAAGTGCCAGCGCCACACACGGTTCACGATGACACGCGCCGTCAGCGGATGTTCGCTGCTCGCGATCCAGCGCGCGAGTTCCAGGCGGCCGCTGTGTTTGGCGGGCAGAATCGGCTTGGTGAAGCTCGTGCGCATGACCTCGGGAAAGCCGCGCTCCACGGGCTTGCCCAGCGTGAGATAACTGCCGCGAAGATGCACCGGCAGGGTCTTCACGATGCTGGCGTCCGCCACCGTCATGATGGCCGGCAGGTCCGGTTGCTTCGCGGTGAAATCCTCCACTTTCTTGTTCATTGCGGCGATCTTCGCGAGCGTCCCGGCGTCGAGCACATCGGCGTCTTTCGGGGGAAGCGCGAGGAAACCCTTCGCATCGACGAGCGCGTCGTAAGCCGGACCTTTCTTCGCGGTGAGCGCCTCGGCGAAGACCGGCTCGTAGTGTTGCCGCACCGCGTCGGCATCCTTCTTCTGCGCCAGCTCACGCCACACCGCGAAGAGCGGATGATCTGTGTGCTGATCCAGATACTTGCGGCACGTGAGCACGATATCCGCGTCCACGGCATTCGCTTTGGCCACGGGATTGACCTCGACTAGCGTGGCCCCGGCCGGCACGAGCGCCGCCGCGGCCAGGTAGTCCGCAGCCCGCTTCTGCACCTCCGCTTTCACCGCGCTCCGCGCCTGCCCCACAAACTTCGTCACCTCCGCTTTTTTCGCCTTCAGCTCCTCGTCGAATTTCTTCTTCTCCGCGACCTGCTCCGGCGTGGCGAGCGAGTGCTCATACCAGAATTTGATCGCGCCCATTTTCTCGGCGGCGAGGCTGCGGGTGCTGCGGAAGATCGCGCCGAGTGCGTAGTAATCCTCCTGCGTGATCGGGTCGAACTTGTGATCGTGGCAGCGTGCGCAGCCGAGCGTCATGCCCATGAACGCCTTGCCGATCGTGTCGATCTGCTCGTCGATGATGTCCATCTCGAGCTTCTGCACGTCGGGCTCCGCGAGCACACGCGCGCCGAGCGCGAGGAAGCCGGTGGCGGTGATCGCCTCCTCGCTCGATGGCAGCAGGTCGCCGGCGATTTGCTCGATGATGAATTGATCGAACGGCTTGTCCTCGTTGAACGCGCGGACCACGTAGTCGCGGTAACGCCAGGCGTTGCCGAAGGCGATGTTCTCATCCATGCCGTTGGAATCGGCGTAACGCGCCACGTCGAGCCAGTGCCGCCCCCAGCGTTCACCATATTGCGGCGAGGCGAGCAGCCGCTCGATCACGCGATCGAACGCATCGGACGCAGTGTCGGCGAGAAAGTCGTCCATTTCCTGCGGCGTCGGCGGCAGACCGATGAGGTCGAAGGTGGCGCGGCGCAGCAGCGTGCGTTTCTCGGCCGGTGCCGCGGTGGTCAAGCCTTTCTCCTTCAGCTTCGCGCCCATGAAGGCGTCGATCGGTGAAGCGAGTGGCGGCACGTTCGGTGGCGCGGCATCCTTCAGGGGCTGGAAGCTCCAAAATTTGCGACCTTCTTCAATGTCGATCGTCTTTGCTGTTTTCGCGATGGGCGCCGCCTCGCGCGGATCGGGCGCGCCCATTTTCACCCACTCCTCCAGCGCCTTGATCTCCGCATCCGCAAGCCGCTTCTTCGGCGGCATCTGCATGTCGTGATTCGCGTAGCGCACCGCCTCGATGAGCAGACTTTTTTCCGGATCGCCTGCGATGAGCACCGGCCCGTTATCGCCGCCTTTGAGGGTGGCTTCACGGGTATCGAGCGCCAGTCCGCCTTTCGTCTTTTTCTCGGCGCTGTGGCATTCGTAGCAGCGATCCACAAGAACGGGGCGGACCTGCTTTTCAAAGAACTCCGTCTGCTCCGTGGACAGTGGTGTGGCACCTACCATGCCGCCGAAACAAGCGAGCGAGAGGCTGAAGAGAGCGAAAGTTTTCACGCGGGCGAAGGCTGTCGAGTATTGTGCGCGCCAGCTCGGATTTACCGGAGATTGCCGGCGATTTTCTCTGTTAGGGTGACGGTAGGTTTTCACGGATGAGCGGGGTAGTCCAAGTTCGGCAGACTTACAGTCCTTTCAAGATTTCCCGCGCCTTTGTTTCGAAGAGCTGCTGCCACTCGGGAGCCACGAGCGAATCACAATCCTCCTGCGCATAGCCGGTGTTGTTTCGCTGCTCCACGGTCGGCGTGTAGTAGATGTAGCCGTTGGTATAGCCGGCCACGAAGGCGTGCGGATCGTTCGCGGCTTTCTTGATGTTGAGCCCGACCTGCACGGTCAGTTCGCCGGGGAAAGTGACGAGCTTGAAGTCGCCGATGCGCACGCCGGTCACTTCGACATCAAGCGTCGGTTTTCCGGCAGCCTGATTTTGGGCGAGGTGCTTTTTGAGCAAGGCGAGGTTTGTATTCAGCCGCGTGAGTTGCTCCATCGTCTGGAGATTTTGCAGGTAGGCCTCGACGCTGGCACGATTGTCGGCGTCGAACTGCGCCAGCGCCTTCCGGTCGAGCATCCGGTCGTGCAGATAACTCTGCGCGTAGTGCGACGGGAAATCTGGCGAGAGCTTCTGCTGGAGGAGCAGCGGGAGGAAGGTCTTGAAGTTAATGTTCGTCGGGCGGAGCGATCCGAGGAGCTTTGTCTGCTGCGCCTGGATCGCCGCGATGCGCCGCTCGAGATCGGTGCCCCGTGGCACTGAGATGACTTCGTTGCTGACCTTCAGTTCGGCGCCGGCCTTGGTCTCGATCTTCCGCACCGCACGCAGCACACTGAGGCCCAGCGAATTTCCCAACGGCTCCGTATCCGCCGGACGAGTCACTTCCTTGTAACGCACCGGATTGAGATCGCCGCAGCAGCCCTGGACGAAGAGCGCGATCACCCCGCCGCCGAGGTTCTCCTCGATCACCTTCGAGGCAAATCCGGGGAAGTCCGCGGAGTTCCCCTTGCTCGGCGGATTCATGATCGGGTGACACGCGAACTGGTAAAGCACCGCGAGCGGCCGACCATCCTCGCGATCCACCCGCAACAGCCCGATCTGCGGATCGATCGGCCCCACACCCGCCACGTCTTCATCGCGCGGCATCGAGTAGGCGCGCCGCATGTCCACCTCGCTGCCATCCTTCATCTTCAACCGGCGGTTCTCGCTGATCCGATCCTCGTGCCCCACGCCCGCGCCGACCTTCACCGGCACCATCGTATTCCACGCCTCCTTCACCGCCTGCACGGTCAAGGCGTCGGTATCCAGCCGCACGATGCTATGACAATGACTGGCGTTGATCAGGATGTTCGCGGGCGGAATCCCGAGCTCCTTTTGTAGCTGAGCGCGGACGGTCGGAAGGTAGCTGTTTCCGATGCGACCGATCTCGCCGATGGCCACGGCATCGACCGTGACGATCACCGCCACCGTGCTGCCGTTCTTCAGGACCAGCGCTTTCACATACGAGGGATCATTGACCGTCCCAGCGGCGCGATCAGTGATCTCCACCCGCGCAACGCCGGCTTCCAACTGTCCCGCCCGGCACGCGAACGGCGCCAGCAGCAGAACCGCGAGGAGCGAGATGACGCAACGCATCGGCACGACGGCTCAAGGCAACTCGCGCACGCGCAACTTGCGGAACTGGATCGGCGAGCCTTCCGACTCGAGGCAGATGTAACCATTCGCCGGATCGCATCCCGTGCCGCCGGACACTTCCTCGCCATTCACCCACAGCCGCACCTCACCGTTGATCGCGCGGATGTAGTAGTGGTTCCAGTTTCCGTGGCCGCGCGCGAGGTGCTTGCGCGGGAAGCTGCGGCTGCCATCGGGCGAGAGCGGTGGGAAGGGGGTCATCTTCACGCGCACCGCGAAGACGTCGCCATTCGTCCCGAACCAATCCGTCTTGCCGCCCTTGGACGCGACCTTCTCGGTGTAGCCATGATCGAGGATCTGCACCTCGATGCCACTCGGCAGACCGGGCTTGCCCGCGGCCGTCAGCTTCTCGATCGACTCGGGCGTGACCCACATGAAGACGCCGGAATTGCCCGCGGGCTTTTCGTGCATCCACTCGACGACCATCTCGACGTTGGTAAATTGCTTCGCGGTCCGCAGCACGCTCACCGGCTGGCCAGTGCAGTGCAGCACGTCGTCCTTCCAGGCCCAGGTGTCCGCCGCGCTGTTGACCGGCGCAAAATCGTCCAGTCCGAGCGCGCGCCAACCGAGGCCTTCGCCATCGACCAGCGCCGCGTGAACGTCCGTTGTTGGCGCCGCTTTCGGAGGCTCTTGAGCATGAATCTGAAGGTTGAGCAAGGCGAAGGTGAGGAGAGCGGTGGGTTTCATGGATGGAGAATCTGATCTGCTCCGGCGCGGCGTTATTTGCCGGGCCGGCTGCGGAGGATCGGCGTGAGAAACTTCGCCGTTTCGTCGGCGATGACGTGGTAGCCGGCGAGGTTCGGGTGGCGGTCGCTGAACCAGCCTGGCAGCTTGCCAAAATGCGCATCGAGCCGGTTATCGAGCACGACCACGGTCGCCTCCGGGCCGGCCATCACGTAGGGCTGGGCGAATGCGCGGAGCTTCTCGGGAATGTTCGCGAGAGCATAGCGCCGGTAGTTCAGCATGTTCGCGCCACCCTTCAGCTCCGCCGCATAGCGCGGATGGATATCGAAGAGATCGAGCTTTTCCTTCACCGCCACCTGCCGGATCAGCGCGTTGATCTTCGCGTTGATCGCCTCATCCTTGTATGGAATCACGGTCATCGGAATCAGCAGGGCCTTCGGGTGGTCGCTGCGCAGCTTGGCGAGCAGTTCGCTGAAATCATTCGCGAAGTTTGCCTCGAAGCCCTCGCGCCTGGCTTGGTCGTTCAAACCATAGCGGATGAAGATGTAGTCGATGCCGGGGCGCTTCGACACTTCCTTGTCATAACGTCCGGAGTCGATCAGCCGCCGGATGAATTCGCCGCTGAGGCCGAGATTGATGACGTGGGTCGGGGGCAGGTCGCCCTCCGCGGCGAGCAGGATGCGGATCAGGTCCTCGAGTTGCGGTTCCTTCGGCGCGAGGGTCTTCGGGATCTTCGCCTCCGTGGTGCTGTCGCCGAGGAGCAGGATTTGAATCTTCCCCTCGTGCTCGGCGAACGACGTCGCCAGCGTGAGAACGAGCAGGAACAAGGTGGCGAGAATCTTCATCGGGTAGGGGAGTGGGTGTAATTTTGGAACCGATCAACTCGCGGTGATTTCACTCCGCAAGCTTGCGCACTTCACCATCATTCAGCGCGCGCGAGCAGAGGCTGAATTCATCCATGCAGCCGAGGAAATTCCGCACCGGATGCGAGCCGCGATAGTCGGGGGACGGAATCCAATTGCCGAGTTCGGCCAGCGCGGGCTTGGGCACCACCGATCCTTTGAGTGTGTGGAGGGAGAGACGCTCGCCGTTCACGTAAAAGCGCACTTCGCGCGTCGTCATGTCGAACACCGCGGCGAGATGGGTCCACTGTCCGAAACGCTCCGGCGTGAAGACCACCGGGCTGATGTAGTCGTGGGTGATGCTGGGCTTCGCACTCGCGACAATGCCGAGGCAAATCGAGCCATCATGCAGCACCTGCCAGTGGATGCCGCCCGGTTCGATCGCCTGACTCATGCACAGCGAACTCTGGCTTTGGCGCGTGCTCAGGCCGTGAATCTGAACCCATGCAGCGAGCGTGAGCTGCCGGTATTCACCTGGAATATTGAGCCGCACTCGGTCGCTCACGCTGCGGAACTGCAAGGCTCGCTTACCTGGCCAGCGGCCTTCCGTCCAGTTGCAGCCGACGATCGTGCCGGCGGTAATTTCGTCGCCGTGCGAGGCGGTATTGCGCAGGGAGCGGGAGCCTCTTTCATCTTGAAAATCGAGATGCAGCCGCACGTCAGAGTCGTCATTCCAGCGCGCGCTCGACTCCTGCCAGCGTTCAAAGGCTTCGAGGCGGGAGGCGGTGACGCGCGCATCCAGATCGTGGCTGAAGGTGAACGCCGCCGCATTTGCCACCAGCGTCTGGCTCGAGCCGGCCTGCGCCAAGCCCACCGCCGTGCCCGTGGTGAGCTTTCGCACCTGCGCCTGCGGCTGGTGCAATTCCACCTCGCCTTTGAAGACATGCACCTCGGGCGAAGCCTCATTCAGATCCAACCCAAAGTCCGTGCCGAGATCGACGATGTCGCCCTTCGGAGTGCCGAGGCGAAAACCCCGCGCCTGCGGCGGCACATGGGCGCTGAAACGCCCGTAGCGGCAAAAAGCTTCGTTCGTGGAGATCAACTGAATCTCAGCCGGTCCTTCGACGCAGAGCCGCGCGCCCTGGAAGAACTCGATTTCCGCCACGCCACTCTGCAAGCGCAGCAGGCCGGGCGGGAGCGGCGCATTCACCGCGGGCGTCGCCAGCGCCCGATCCCATTCCATGTTCACCCCGCGCGCCAGCACCGCCACGCTCGAGGTCGTCGCCTCGTCGCGAGCCGCCCCGCCGCGCGCGCCAGGCTCCGGCGGCTTCGGCCAGAGCGCCCATGTCACGAGCCCGATCACGATCCCCGCCGCCAGCGCGCCGGCGTAACGCAGTCTTCCGCTGCCGCTCGCCCGGACGGGCGCGTGTTCGTTCACGCCGATCGCGACCCCTTCATCGCGGCGCACCGCCTCGCGCTGCGCCCACGCGAGCAGCGCCGACTCTGCGTCCTGGAAAGCAAACCACTCGCATCGCACTTCGGCGGAATCCTTCAGCAACGCACAGAGCCGCTCGTGCTCCTCCGGCGAGATCGTCCCATCCGCTTCGCCGACGAACAGCCGGTGCAACTCCTGATCGTTCGGTCTGGTCTTCATGTTCATGCTTCCTCCGCCAGGCGATGTTTCATGCAATCGCCCAACAGCCGGCGCAGCGCGTTGAGCTTGTTGTAAAGAGTCTGCGGCGCCCGGCCCAGCCGCTCCGCGAGCGCGGCGACCTGCGTGTTGTTCAGGTAAAATTCGCGCACCAATTCGCGACCGGCGTCATCCAGCTCCTCGAGGCAGCGATCCATGGCCGCGAGCCGCGCGTCGCGATGATCGAGGTCCGGCACCCGCTCGTCCGCCAGCCGTTGCAATAGTTCATCATCGAAGTGCAGCCGTGACCGCGCGGCGGTGCGCTGAAAATTCTTCGCCTCGTAAAACGCGAAGCTGCTCGCCCACGCAAAAAAATCCCGGCTCGGATCGTATTCCTCGAACTTCCGCCAGATCGTCATGCTCGCCCGCTGCAAGACATCCTCCGCATCCGCGCCATTGCCGAGCATCACCCGGAGAAACCCGAGCAGCCGCCCATGCGCCGCATTGAGCAGCGTGATGAACTGCTCGGAAGCGGATGACGGCGGTGCAGGATCGGGCATTTGGCAGGTATTGTCTGAAGTGGCCGCCATTTACCAAAGCTTCGGCTCGTCATTTGAAGATCATCGGCCGGAAATCCTCGGTAAGCGCCCCTCGCGTGACACAATACCCCTCGTATGAACCACACGCACCCCCATCCATCGCCGTCTCGCCGGCAATTCATTCATCAATCCTCCCTGGCCCTCGCGGCCGCGGCTCTTCCGCTTTCGTCCAGCCGCGCGGCGGATGACATCACCAGCAAAAACATCCGGATCGGGCTGATCGGGTGCGGCGGGCGCGGCTCGGGCGCGGCGGCGCAGGCGCTGACGGCCGACAGCAACAGCGTGCTCGTGGCGATGGGGGATGTCTTTCCCGAGCAGATCGCGAAGTCGCTCGCCGTCATCGGCGCTCAGTTCAAAGACCAACCGGGGCGCGTGGAGGTGCCGAAGGAGAAACAATTCGTCGGGTTGGACGCTTATCAAAAGGTGCTCGCGAGCGACGTCGATCTCGTCTGTATCGCGGCTCCGGGCGGGTTTCGTCCGCTGCACCTCAAGGCGGCGATCGAGGCGGGTAAACACGTCTTTTGCGAGAAGCCGATGGGCGTCGATCCAGCCGGCGTGCGCACGGTGATGGAGGCGGTGAAGCTCGCGAAGCAGAAGAACCTCGCGATCCGCGCGGGCTTCTCGATGCGCTACGAGCCGGGCCTTCGCGAGGCGATTCAGCGCATCCGCGACGGGCAGATCGGCGACGTGGTGGCGATTTACTCGACGCGGATGAGTGCCCCGCTGACGCGCTTCGACGGCCTCCGCAAGCCCGGCCAGGGCGATCTCGAGTGGCAGCTCCGCAACTGGCACTACTTCTCGTGGCTCTCCGGCGACTACATCATGGAGATCAGCGTCCACAGTGTGGACAAGATGGCATGGGTTTATGGCGATGTGCCGCCGGCGCGTTGCGTGGCCAGCGGCGCGCGCCAGCAGCAGAAGGTCGGCGACATCTGGGACCAGTTCGACGTGACGTATCACTGGGACGACGGCCGCATTGCGGTGCTCAAGACACGCTACCAGGACGGCTGCTACAATTCGCACGACGACCTGATCATCGGCACGAAGGGCCGCGCGATTTTCGTCGGCTACGAAGCGAAGATCCTCGGCGAAAAGCCGTGGCGCTATCAGGGGCCGAAGCTTTCGTCGCACCAAGTCGAGCATACCGAGCTCTTTGCTGAATTGCGCGCCGGCGTGATCCCGAACGACGGCGACCGCATGGCGCAGAGCACGCTCATGGGCATCATGGGCCGAATGTCCGCTTACACCGGCAAGGAAGTGACGTGGGAGAAAGCGCTCGCCTCGCAACTCGACACGATGCCGAAGAACTTGAGCTGGGACATGAAGCTGCCGGTCGGCGAAGTGCCCGTCGCCGGCTTCACGCCGCTCATATGAGCGGAGCCAGCACGCGCCGCGTTTTTTTGGGTCGCTTCGCAAAGGCGGCGGCCATCGGGGTTCTGGCGCCCGCCTTTCAGATTCGGGTCGGGGCGAACGAGGCCGAGCGGCTCTGGCGCACCGGCAACGAAGTGATCGATCGCGCGCGGGAGATCGCCCTCGATCTTCTCAAGCCAACGCCGGCGCAATTGCAGCGAGCCTTCGAGCTTCACGCGGCTTCGCTGGTCTTCGACGCCTACGGCTTCGCACCGCGCGCGGCGCTCGACGGCGCGCGTTTTCAGGCGGCCGTGGAAGGGGGTGCGGTCGGCGATGAACTGGTCGATTTGCGCGAAGAGATGAGCATGACGCGGTGGGCGACCGATGCGCGCGAGCGCGAAGAATTTCTCGCCGCGTTCCGGGCCGCGGGCGTGACGTGCATTTTCCAAAACGCGGGCGAAGAAGGGAACGATCCGCTGCGGCTCATCCAGCGGCTGGCGCGCTTCACCTATGCGACGGATCGGATGCGGCCGGAAGTCTTCAAGGCAGTCACGGCCGAGGACGTGGAGACCGCAAAGAAGGACGGCAAGCTCTGCCTCTGCCTGACCACCAATGGCGTGCCGATGCCGCAGCAATGGCAAAGCGTGCGCGATGAAGTGCGCCTTGTCCGCATCTTTCACCAGCTCGGCATCCGCATGATGCACGTGACCTATAACCGCCGGAACCCGCTCGGCGACGGCGCGGGCGAACCGCATGACGGCGGGCTGAGCGACTTCGGCCGCATCGCCATCGCAGAGTTGAACCGTGCGGGCGTCATCGTGGACGTGGCGCACTCCGGGTGGAAGACGAGCCTCGACGCCGCCAAAGCATCTGCCCGGCCGATGGTCGCGAGCCACACGACCTGCGGCGGTGTTTACGAGCATTTCCGAGGCAAGCCCGACGACGCGATCCGCGCCATCTGCGACACCGGTGGCTACGTCGGCATCTGCTGCATCCCGCGTTTCCTCGGCGGAAAAGGAGACATCGTCGCGCTGCTCGATCACCTCGATTATCTCGTGAAAAAATTCGGCGCCGAGCGCGCCGCCATCGGCACGGATACGTCCTACGTTTCGCGCTTCGACGCGGAAGAACGGCGCAAGATCGTCAAGCGCGCCGACGGCAGTTCGCCGCTCAATTCCAGCGGCCCGCGCTGGGAGCACCTCTGGCCGCGCGACGATTTTCAAACGACGCCCGACGCCGAGCGCAGCGTCGCGTGGACGAACTGGCCGCTCTTCACCCTCGGCTTGGTGATGCGCGGACACCGCGACGATGACATCCAGAAAATCCTCGGCGGCATTGTGATCCGCGTCCTCCGCGCCAATGCCTGATTCGCATTCTGGACGCCC
>JBBRXP010000071.1:0-27129 GCA_038238555.1 Chthoniobacterales bacterium
GCCAGGTCTTGTGTTACTCGTTGGCGCAGGGATTCACCTTGTCGCAAGGGTTTCTTGGCAACGCCGTTGGTCTTAGTGTGCTGCCAGACAAACGCGATCGGGATTGAGGTCGGGGGCATAGGGCGGCAGGAAGTGCAGTTCCAACATCCCTCTCGTGTCCTGCACATACTGGCTGACCCACTTCGCCCGATGGCTGGGGTGGCCATCCACCACCAGATAGACCTTCGCTTTGCGTCCGCGCCGAAAGTCTTTGCGGAAGCCCACAAAGCGCGTGGCCTTGAAGTTGCCAGTATAGACCGCGCTCCAGAAGGCTCCTTTCGCATTGAGCGCACTGATGGCGTTGACCTTCTGCCGCTGCCCCGGCTCGCCCGTCCGCCAACCCCCGCTATTCCCCTCCGCCGCCTCGGTCGTGCGCACCACCGGGGTTTGACCCTTGAGCCCATAGGTGCGCCCCAGCCCCGGCTCCGAACGGAAACTAAGCCTCGTCCAAAAAGAAGATCATCGCCCCGTGCCTGCGGGCGCGCCGCTTGAGCTTCGGGTAGTCCCCTGCCAGCCACTGCGCGATGGCCTTGGGATCGCGCTCATAGGCGCGGCGCAGCGGCTTCTGCGGAGTGATCTCCAAACTCGCCAGCAAGCGGCCCACGGCCGTCAGTTCGAGCGCGATGCCAAACTCGCTGCGCGCAAGGTGCCCGGAGACCTGCTCGGGGATCCATTGCTCCTTCAGCAACTCTTCCACACGCGCCCACTCCGCACGCCCAAACTGGCTGTTGCGCCGCGACCGGTGGCGCCGGGCGTGCGCCCGTTGATGAGCCCGCTTCGAGCGATACCACCCGTCGTGCGGAGCCGCGTTGCGTTTCAACTCCCGTCCCACCGTGCTCCGGTGCCGCCCAAGCTCTGGCGCTATCTCCGCTTTGCTCAGTCCCACGCTCCGCAGGGCCGCCAGGGCGCTCCGCTCTTCGGCATTGAGTTGTCGGTAGTTCATCGCCATCCTCCTGACATAGTTCCCCCCGAACCCAGACTCTCTTCCTCTTCCAACCTCCAAATACTCCGTGTTGCGCTTACTCTGTGAATTCGCGAACCATAATCGACAGGGACACCGGACGGACTGCGTCGTTTAGAGGTGGTGCCGGAGCGGACAGAGAATAATTGGAATGAGGAAAGAAGGTCAAACCTTGGACCTCTACCACGCGGCGATTACGACATCCTTAACCGTATTCCAAGCTCGACTGGAACAGCTCCTCTCGACGGAGTGCCCGCCTGGGCGCTGGACCGACAAGATCGGTTCCCTCGTGATGACTCCGCTCAGGGCTATGGGCGAGTGCGTTTAGGTTTCATTTCGGAAATTCCGCTAGATGCATTACAACCCATGATCCGCGAGGATTTAATGAAGCCGTAGATATTCTGAATCAAACAAAAACTCAGACGGTGAGGGGAAAAGGAAAGGGGTCAGGAGAGAATAGCGTTAAGTTAAGGCCACTTTGGGATGAAAAGGAAGCTAACTAATGGCACTAAGTGGAGGTTAGTTAGTATGCCTTCCAACACTCCGTTTTTTCAAGCCTTTGGTCCTTTGTTATTCGGACGCCGGCCGCGCTCGCAGATTGAGAAGGTGGAGCGACTCGGATCGTTGGGCGAGATTTATGCTCTTCGGCGGGATGTTGCCGACAAGCTGTTGGGTCGTAGCGAAGGCGGTCTCAACAGCCGCGAGCGCATCCTGACTCTGAAGGTTACTTTCTGGGCGTTTGTTTCCCAAGCTCTCGATCCGCCCAGGGGATAGGGGTCCGGCCGAGGGTCAGTCTGTGAAAGTTGCTCTCGACAGGATGAACGAGCGATTTTCACAGACTGACCCCGGGCACGTTGGTTTTTTGGTTTTCAGGCGGGCTTATGGTGGGCGTCGGGTGCAGCATGAATGTTTTCGAACTGTTACAAAAGTTGGCGAGCAGTTTTCGCAGGACTGGCGTCGCAAGCTTTGCCAAATTGGGGATCGTAGAGGGCTGCTCTTGCGGTGCTCCGTGTGGATTCATCGGTGCGGAAAAGGTCGCGGCGTCCAATCTCCGTTTGCCCAGCTTTTGCGTTGACGCTGTCATCCGCGGCACTTAGTGCTTTCGGCTTATGACTTTGGCAGAACTCAACCGCGACCTGTCATGGCTGAAAGGCAAATTTGCAGCGGCCAAGCCTTACCCACACGTCGTCCTGGATAACTTCCTCGACCCACAGCTTGCCGAAGAAGTGTGCGAGGCTTTTCCCAAGCCTGAGGAGATGCGAGTGCATGGCGGCGATCCCACGGTGCTCAAAGGCTGGCAGGTCAATCCCAAGGACGAGAACTACATTCCCAAGCCCCCGCTCGAAGCGATGTTTCGTTACATTCAATCCAAGGGCGTGCGCCAATGGATCACGGAGCTGAGCGGTTCGCGCACCGAGTGCTTGTGCGATCCGCAATACGTCGGCGCCGGCCTGCTCGCGGCCAAGGACAAAGGCATCCACAAAATTCATCTCGATCGAAACCGGCATCCCAGCGGCCTCTTCTGCGCCCGGGTGGTCATGCTTCTCTACTTTAATAGGAGTTGGTCTCCAGGCCACGGCGGCTTGCTCGAGTTATGGGACAGGAAGATCTCCAAACCCGTCTCCATCGAACCGCTTTTCAACCGCTGCGTGATCTTTGAAAACGCGCGCTTCGCCTATCACAGCATCTCCGATGTGCACTTACCGCCCGGCTTAACTCGCAAAGCACTTAACTTCTATTTCTACAGCCAGGACTTACCCGCCGTGGAGCGAAACATGTACGTGCACGACACCGAATTCTTCCCCCGCCCGCACGAACGATCTCAATACTGGAAGACGCGCTTCACTACTCACTTCCCCACCGGCCTCATCTCCGCGCTAATGATGCAGACCCTGCCCACAGCCAAGCTACACCACTGGCTCCGTCAAAAAGCCCGGGGTAACGGAACCAACCCCCACACCGCCAAAGACCCGCGGGAGGTATTGAAGGCTTGGGAGACTTATAACTCAAGCCAAGTCGGGTAACGAACTGTTATGAGCCGTCGCGTGACCACGGCTCTCGGAGTCGATGAACGCACGGGGCGCCAGTGGGAGCAACATAGGCGCGAGCACGGCACTTAGTCCCTTTGCGTGATGAATGTGAGGGCACCATGAAGCCCGTCATCTGCTTGTTCACAGGCCTATTTCTGTCTTCTGTGTTTGCAGCGGATGAGATCCGCCGAGAAGGTTCCGAGCCATCTGCCCTAAGTCTGGGCGCGGGCGTCACGGCCGATCTTGCGTTGGTCTTTTTCCGAACGTCCTGCGAGGCTCTCGGGATGAACGCGCCGCAGTCCGTCGTCGAACTTCTCCAGGCCCTCATCCGCATCCCGAGCGTGAATCCGGCAGGCGACCCCGGCACGGAGGGCGTGGGCGAAGGGCGCATCGCGGACTGGCTCGCGGATTTCCTGCGCGAGATGGGCGCGCACGTGGAGTTGCGCGAAGTGCTGCCCGGCCGGCCCAATGTGGTCGCGCGTTTTCCCAGCGACCGGGCTGGCAAGCCGCGCCTGCTCTTTGCCCCGCACACGGACACGGTGAGCGTGGGCGGCATGACCATCGATCCTTTCGGCGGCGAGCTGCGCGCTGGGCGCGTGTGGGGCCGCGGTGCGAGCGACACCAAGGGGCCGATGGCGGCGATGCTCTGGGCGCTGCGTGCAATGCGGGATCGGCTTCCCGGGCTCGGCTACGAGATTTGGTTTGCGGGCTTGATGAGCGAGGAGACTTCGCAGCACGGATCGAGGGCTCTCGCCCGTGAGGAGCACTTCGACTTTGTGATCGCCGCCGAACCCACCGGTCTCGACGTGGTGCACACGCACAAGGGCGCCGCCTTTCTCAACCTCCGCACCCGTGGCCGCAGCGCGCACGCCTCGCGGCTCGATCTCGGGGAAAACGCGATCGACAAAATGCTCGACGTGCTCGGCGTGGTGCGCACGGAACTCGCCGCTGAATTTGCCGCGCACCGCGATCCCCTGCTTGGCTCTTCGACGCTGAGCATCGGCACCCTCCGCGGCGGCACGAAGACGAACATCATCCCCGATTCGTGCGAGGCCACGGTCGATCTGCGCTTTGTCCCAGCGCACTACCACGCTGGCATTGTCGAGCATTTGCGCGATCGCCTGCGCCGCGCGTGCGCCGACGTGGAAGTCAGTGCTGATGCCGCTCCGCCGCTCTTCACCGACCCGTCTCATCCGCTCATAGGAAAGCTCCGCGAATGCGGCGCGCGGCCCATCGGCGCGCCGTGGTTTTGCGATGCGTGCTTTTTTGCCGAACGCGGAATGCCCGCCGTCGCCCTCGGCCCCGGCTCGATCGCGCAGGCGCACACGGCGGATGAATTCATCGAGGTGGAAGACCTCGAGCGCGGCGCCGAGTTTTTTACGCGTTTCCTCACGCAACTGTGAGTGAGTCGCCGATTGAATGCCGAGCGCGCCCATGATACCTGAACGCGCATGAGACAGGCCGCGCTCAAAAACGAATTCATTTCTGAAGAAGAATACTTCGCCAGGGAAGAACTCACGGAGATCGCCCACGAATACATCGAAGGCCGCGTCCACGAGATGGCGGTGCCGACCGACACGCACGGAGAAATCTCCGGCAGCCTTTTTATCGCGCTCGGCTCACACCTGAAGGGCCAGTGCTGCCGGGCGTGGATGGGCAACATGCGGGTGCGCATCGCATTTCTAAACCACACCGTCCATTACATCCCCGACGTGCTCGTGGCGTGCGACGACCCACCGCGCGACCGGCGTTTCCGGGAACAGCCGCTGGTGATTTTTGAGGTAATCTCCGAGAGCAGCGAGGCCACCGATCAACGCGAAAAACTCCTTGCCTACACGACCCTGCCGAGCCTTCGGCACTACTTTATCGTGCGTCAGGATCGCGTGGAAATCTCGCACATCCGGCGCGCGGATGCGGGCTGGGAAGAGTTCACCCACCTCGAGCCCACGCAGGAGCTCGAGATTCCGGAGATCGACTTCCGCATCTCGGTCGGCGCGGTGTATGCCGAGGCGCGATTGTAGCCGTGGCCTCTGAACTTCGGCGACGATTGGACGTGACGGGCCGCCGCCCGTAGCCTCAATCCTATATCGCTCATGGATACTCACTCGCTTCCGCCCGCGCCCACGAAGGCTGGCGACAATCCGTTCCGCGACGAATGCGTGGCGCGACTCGAGTTCCGCCTACCGGGGCAGCACACTTGGGACTCGCTGCTGGCGCGGCTCGCAAACGTGAACTGGTGCGGCGCCATCGTCGGCCCGCATGGCTCGGGCAAGACCACGCTCATCGAGCAGCTCGCGCCGCGCATCGAGCAGCGCGGATTCCGGCCGCGGCTCTTCCGGCTCGATGCCGCGAGCAAGATGTCCGACAAGGACGCGCTGCTGGCCGCCGTGCGCGCACTGCGCGCGCCCGATCTGCTGCTGATCGACGGCGCCGAACAGCTCTCGACCCGCCAGTGGCTCCCGCTGCGTGTGGCTGCCGAAATGCTCGCCGGCCTTGTCGTAACCGTGCACCGCAGCAGCCGGCTCCCAACGCTGGTCGAGACGGAGACGAGCCCGGCGTTGCTCAATGAGCTGGTCGGCGAGCTGGCGGAATTTCAGCTTCCACCCGTCGAGGCCACGGCGATCTTCACGCGGCATCGCGGCAACATCCGCGACTGCCTGCGCGAGCTCCACGACCGCTGGTCGCCGCTGGAACTTATTTAGAATTGGTCTTGATAAGGAAAGGCACGGGTGTTTGCTTCCACCCGCCGATGAAACCCGCCGCGCAAAATTTCGCCGCCACGCCCGACGCGCACATCCACGGCCGCGGGCTGCGCATGACCGACCAGCGGCGCGCGGTCTATGACGCGCTGATGGGCAAGCGCGATCACCCCACGGCGGTCGAAGTCTTCATGCGAGTGAAAACGAAGATGCCCTCCATCTCGCTCGCCACGGTTTACAACTGCCTCGAGACGCTTACCGAGTGCGGGCTCGTGAAATATGTGCATCACGACCGCGAGCCTTCGCGCTACTGCCCCAATCTCCAGGAGCACGCTCACTTTTTCTGCGAGCGCTGCGGCGGCGTCACCGACATCCCGCTGCGCTCCCGGCGCCGCGCGCACGACATCTGGGAGCTGCCGGAAAGAGCCGCCATCTCGCAGCACGAAGTTTCCTTCCGCGGCCTGTGCCCGCGGTGCGCGGTGAGGAAATCCCGCCTTTCAAAATGAACTCGCTCGCCATCCACGACCTGCACGTCCGCATCGGAGAAAAGGAAATCATCCGCGGGTTCTCGCTCGAGATTTCCCAGGGAGAAGTCCACGCGATCATGGGGCCCAATGGCTCGGGGAAGAGCACGCTGAGCAAAGCCATCGGCGGGCATCCCGACTACACTGTCACCAGCGGCGCGGTGCGGCTCGATGGCGAAGACCTCTTGCCCATGCCGCCCGACGAACGCTCACGCAAAGGGCTCTTCCTCGCCTTTCAGTATCCCATGGAAATCCCCGGCGTGAGCAACGCAAACTTCCTGCGCGCGGCGCTCAATGCGCGCCAGGGCAAGGACGAGGAGATCGAGGCGACGGAGTTTTACGCGCACCTTTACGAGGAGATGGACAAGCTCGAAATCCCGCGGGCCTTCACCGCGCGCTCGGTCAACGAGGGCTTTTCCGGCGGCGAAAAGAAGCGCAACGAAATCCTGCAAATGGCGATGCTCAAGCCGCGCTACGCAATCCTCGATGAGACGGATTCCGGCCTCGACATCGACGCGCTCAAGATCGTCGCCGCCGGCGTCAACGCCCTGCGCGGCCCGACCCTCGGCGCGCTGCTCATCACGCACTACCAGCGCTTGCTCGACTACATCGTGCCCGACGTGGTGCACGTGATGATGGACGGCCGCATCGTCCGCACCGGCGGCAAAGAACTCGCCCTCGAACTCGAAGCGCGCGGTTACGACTGGATCAAGGACGAACTCGCCGAGCTCGTCGCCGCCTGATTTTTTCATCGATGACTGCCACCTCCACACCGCAGCTCGAGACGCTTCCGCCGCAGATCGCGGAGTTCTGCGAACGAGCCGTCGAAGCCCTGCGCGCAAAGTTGCCGGTGCGCGAAGTGTGGCTCTTTGGTTCGAATGCGGAGGGAACAGCGAAGCCGGAGAGCGACGTGGATTTGTTTGTGGTACTCGCGGACGGTCACGGGTTGAAGAATCCGAAAGCCGCATGCTCGGCGGCGCTCGAGGGAATCAGGCCGCAGCGGCGGCGCGTTGATATCCACACGCTGACCGAGAGCTACTGGCATCATCCGAGATATCGCAATTTCGGGCTGTGGTCGGATGTCGCGGAGAAAGGAATCTGCCTCTGCGAAAGCGGCGAATTCTTCCAAGCCCCAGCCACCGACCTCCCACTGATGCCCGGCGATCACACTGTTCCTGAATCGTGGTTTGAAAAAGCGCGGCGTGATCTTAAAACGGCGAAGGTCGTGCTATCGAATGACGACATCGAGAACGCGCTCATACTGCTGGAGCAGTCCGTCGAAAAACTCTTCAAGGGATGGCTCATTGAGCGCGGTTGGAAACTGGAGAGGACGCATGCGCTGGCAGACCTTCTCGCCGAAGTCGAAGTTCACGGTGTCCCGCTGAGATGGTTCGCAGACGATGCCGATACGTTGTCCAAAGCCTTTTGGCTGATGCGCTATCCGAGCGACGAGCCAACCCCTTCGATCGCCGAGAGCGAGACGATCTTTAGCAACACCGAGCGCCTCTTTTCCGAATTGGGAATCACACTATGAACACCGAACTTCTCGAACCCGCCGCGCAGATCGACTTCGATCGCGACATCGGCGATTTCTCCTATCCCGAGCAGCATCAATACGACGCTGGCACCGGGCTCTCGCACGCGACCGTCGATTACATCGCTGAGGTGAAGGGCGAGCCGGATTGGATCCGCGAATTCCGCCACAAGGCGCTCGACGTTTTCCTCTCCAAGCCCATGCCCACGCACTGGGCCTCGCACGATCTCGAGGCGATCAAGTTCGACAACATCCGCTACTACCTCGCCAACGCACAGCGGCCCACGCGCTCGTGGGATGAAGTGCCCGAGGACGTGAAGCGCACCTTCGAGCGGCTCGGCATCCCGGAGCAGGAGCGGAAATTTCTCGCCGGTGTCGAGGCGCAGTTCGACAGCGAAGCCGTGTACTCAAACATCAAGGCCGCGGTCGGCGAACAGGGCGTGATCTTCATGGGCTCGACCGAGGGGCTCAAGGAACACCCGGAAATTTTCCGCAAGTGGTTTGGCAAAGTCATCCCGACCGGTGACAACAAATTCAGCGCGCTCAACTCGGCCGTCTTCAGCGGGGGCTCCTTCATCTACGTGCCGCCGGGCGTGAAGGTGAAGCATCCTTTGCAAGCTTACTTCCGCATCAACGCGGAGAACTTCGGCCAGTTTGAGCGCACGCTCATCATCGCCGACGAAGGCAGCGAAGTGATGTACATGGAAGGCTGCACGGCGCCGAAATTTGAGACCGCCACGCTGCACTCCGCGGTGGTCGAGCTCGTGGCGATGAAGGGCGCGAAGATTCAATACATCACCGTGCAAAACTGGAGCGCCAACGTCTTCAATCTCGTGACCAAGCGCGCGATCGCCCACGAAGAAGCGGAGGTGAAGTGGATCGACTGCAACATCGGCTCGCGCCTCACGATGAAATATCCCGGCGTCGTCTTGAAGGGTCGCAAGGCCCGCGGCGAAGTCATCTCCATCGCGCTCGCCGGCGATGGGCAGCACCAGGACACTGGCGCGAAGATGATCCACGCCGCCGACGAGACCACATCGAACATCGTCTCCAAATCCATTTCGCTCGGCAAAGGCCGCGCCACCTACCGCGGGTTGGTCCACGTGCCGCGGCACCTCAAGGGCTGCAAGAACAACACCGAGTGCGACGCGCTACTCATCAACTCCACCGCGCGCACCGACACGTATCCCGCCATCACCGTCCGCGGCACCGGCAATTCCTCGCAACACGAAGCGAGCGTTTCGCAAATCAGCGCCGAACAAATCTTCTACATGCAGCAGCGCGGCCTCACCAAAGCGCAGGCGATGAGCCTTTCGGTGAATGGCTTCGTCAACGACTTGGTGCGCCAGTTTCCGATGGAATACAGCGTCGAATTGAAGCGGCTCATCGATCTGGAAATGGAAGGCTCGGTCGGATGAAATCGTATCCAGACATCGACGAGACTTACGAAATGGGAAAGGTCGTTACTGCATTCAAAGTTCAGAATTGGGGCGACATCGCCCGGCTCGCCGCTGGCGACACGGATCGACCGCCGCGCACTTACGAAGGCGAGGCTTTGGTCGATACCGGCGCGATTTATCTTTACCTCAAGAAAACAGCGATCGAGCAACTCGGCCTGCGACCAATCCGCACTTCGCGCTCGCCAACGATGTCGAACGTGATCGAAACACGCCGTGTTTTTTCGCCGGTGGATTGCGAAATCATGGGCCGCAACGGCACCTTCGATGTCGTGGAAGTTCCGGATCAATTGCCCAACATCATCGGCCAAATTCCACTCGAGCATTTTGACTGGGTGATCGACGCCAAGAACCGCAAGGTCATCGGCAATCCCGCACACGGCGGCGAGTGGAGGGGCGACAGCCTTGGATGAAGCCGTGCAAATCGCCGATCTCGAATCCGAAGCCGCCAAGGGACGAATGACGATGAGCCTTTGGAAGGTCAAACTCAGTGCCGTCAATCCGCGCGACGAATCGCGCGTCTCCGAACCGCTCGAAGCATTGGTGGACACGGGTTCCGAAAACACCTGGGTGCCTGGTGCCGTGCTCCGCTCGATCGGCGTCGAGCCGCGGTTCAAATGCACATACTTGACCGCAACGAACACGCCGGTCGAACGCGACGTGGGTTACGCCATCCTGCGAGCCGAAGGCTTCGAGTGTATCGACAATGTGGTCTTCGCTGAGCCCGGTGACATGCCGCTGCTGGGCGTGCGCACCATCGAAGGCTTCGGCGTGAGCGTCGATCCCATCTCCCATCGCTTCCGCACACGGCCACTGATCGTGGCGGCCCGCCCAGAGGAGAGGCGCGGAGACCAGGAATGAGCGCCGCCGTTTTGGACATCGAAGAATCCTCCGCCGCCGCGAGTGCCGCGCGTCTGCTCGACGCTGGAGGCGCCACCGCCACGCAGCCGTCTGCTTGGGAAAAATTCACCGCGCTCCCTATGCCGCGGCGCGGCGAGGAGGCGTGGCGCTTTGCAAATCTCAAGCTGCTCGATCTCGCGCCTTACACCGTGCCGCTGCCGCTCGACGAGGCGGCGCGGGAGGAACTCGCGGGCTGCTCGCAGGGTCTGGACGCCAGCGCCGGGCGGATGATTTTTGGAAACGATCAACTGCTCGAGCGCGACATTTTTTCCGACTCGCTGCGGCAGCAGGGTGTGCTCTGGCTGCCTCTGGATCAAGCAGCAGCCGAGCATCCCGAGCTGTTCCAAAAATATTTCATGCGCGAAGAAGCGCTTCTCGGCGGTCAAAAATTTGCCGCGCTCCACCAGTCGCAAGCGCGCGCGGGCACTTTTCTTTTTGTGCCTCGCGGCGTGGAGATCGACTTGCCGATCGAGGCATTTCACTGGCTGCACGGCGCGGGCGGCTCGTGCTTTCCGCACACGCTCATCGTCGCGGAAGAGATGGCGAAGGTGACGCTTGTCGATTACTTCGGCAGCGCCGATGCAGACGCGCCCGGGCTGGCCTGCGGCGTCAATGACCTCTGGCTTGGCCCCGGGTCGAAGGTCACCTACCTCTGCGTGCAGGAGTGGAGCCGGCACGCGCTCGCCTTCCAGATGAACGCCACCGTGGTCGGACGCGATGCCTCGGCCATCGCGCTCAATCTCAACCTCGGCGGCGCCTCCGCGCGCAACGAGAGCGTGAGCCATCTGCGCGGAGCCGGCGGCCGCAGCGACATGCTCAGCGTCACCGTCGCGCAGGGCGCGCAGGAATTTGACCAGCGCACTTTTCAAATCCACGAAGCGCCCAACACCGCCAGCGATCTGCTGTACAAAAACTCGCTCGACGACCGCGCGCGCACGATTTTCTCGGGCCTCATCCGGGTCGATCCCGGCGCGCACCGCACAGACGCGTATCAGAAAGTGCGCAACCTCCTCTTGAGCGACGAAGCCGAGGCCAACAGCGCGCCCGGCCTCGAGATCGAAGCCGACGACGTGCGCTGCTCCCACGGCGCCACCAGCGGGCAGCTTGACGCGGAGGAACTTTTCTACCTCCTTTCCCGCGGCATCCCACCTCGCACCGCGCAGCGGCTCATCGTCCACGGATTTCTCCAGGAAGTCTTTGAGCGCCTGCCCAGCGAAGCGCTGCGCGCAATGCTCCGCGAGGGGATGGAAGCGAAGTTTGGCGCCCAAGGAGGGGCGACACTCCTCTCGCCCTAACAACCGGCGACAGGAGTGTCGCCTCTTCTTGACCCAGTCCTGAAAGCTCTCCTTCGCCTCATCGCTCTTGTCCTGCTTGCGCCTCTGCCACTCTGCGCGCGGCCTGCCGAAGCCGATCGCGGCATGGTCGCCACGGTGCAGCCGCTGGCGACGCGCGCGGGAGTCGAGGCGCTGCGACGCGGCGGCAATGCGGTGGACGCCGCGGTGGCCGCGGCGCTCATGCTCGGCGTGGTCGATGGACATAATTCGGGTCTCGGCGGCGGATGCTTCCTGCTCATCCATCTCGCGGATGGGCGCATCGTCGCCATTGACGGACGCGAGACCGCGCCTGCCGCCGCGACGCGCGACATGTATGTGCGCGAGGGAAAGGCCGACACCGCGCTGAGCCAGACAGGCGCGCTGGCTCCCGCGGTTCCCGGCGCGCTCGCGGCTTATGAATACGCGAGCGCGCACTTCGGCAAGCGACCGCTCAAAGAGCATCTGCTCGCCGCCGCGGATGTCGCGGAGAAAGGATATCAGATCGACTCAAAATACGCCGCGAAACTTGACGGCTCCGCAGCCGAGCTCGGAAAATTTCCCCCTTCACGCGCGATCTTTTTGCATCCCGACGGCTCGCCTCTTCACGAAGGCGAAGTGCTGCGCCAGCCGGATCTCGCGGCCAGCTACCGCGCGATGGCGGAGAAAGGAAGTCGTTGGTTTTACGACGGAGCCTTCGCGCAAACTGCCGCGGAATGGATGAAGCAAAATGGCGGGCTGCTCACCGCGGCTGATTTCCGAAGTTATCGCATCGAGCTGCGCGAGCCGATCTTCACGACTTACCGCGGCTATCGCATCGTGAGCTTTCCTCCGCCGAGTTCCGGCGGCGTGCACGTGGCGCAGTTGCTCAACATTCTCGAGATGCGCGACGTGCGGGCGATGCACGCGGGCTCGCTCGATTTCGTTCACTTCACCGCCGAGGCAATGAAGCTCGCCTTTGCCGATCGCGCTTACTGGCTGGGCGATCCGGCATTCGCCAAAGTGCCGCGTGGGCTCGTGAGCAAAGAGTACGCGGCGAAGCTGGCTGCGCGCATCGACATGAAAAAGGCGACGCTCGTCGAAGGCCACGGCACGCCGGAGCGGGCACACGACGATGTCTTCGGCAAGCACACCACGCACTTCTCCGCCGCCGATGCCGACGGCAATTGGGTGGCTTGCACGGCCACGATCAACACCGCATTCGGATCGAAGGTCGTCGTCCCCGGAACCGGCATCGTGCTCAACAATCAGATGGATGACTTTTCCATCCAGCCCGGCGTGGCAAATCATTTCCGGCTCATCGGCGGCGAAGCCAACGCGATCGCGCCGGGCAAGCGCCCGCTCTCGAGCATGAGCCCCACCCTCGTGCTCAAGGACGGGCGGCCGATCCTCGCCGTCGGCGCCGCGGGCGGGCCCACCATCATCACGCAGACGTTGCTCGCACTCGTCAACGTCCTAGACTTCGACATGGACCTCGACGCCGCCGTGGCCGCGCCGCGCTTTCATCAGCAGTGGAGTCCCGATGAATTGAAGATCGAGCCGATCGACACGACAGTCCACGAGGGCCTCGCCGCGCGCGGCCACAAGCTCGCACCCGGACCGGCCTTTGGAGCGTGCAACGCCGTGAGCCGCGGCCGCGACGGCAAACGACTTGTAGGCGCCAGCGACCCGCGCCTCCCCGGCCTGGCCGAGGGATGGTAAGGGCTTGGGCAACACCGCGTGCAAAGCTGGTCGCTCACGCTAACCGGAGGGCCCGAGCCGAGCGCCGCCGCGCTGCTGCTCGCCGGGCTGCGCGCCGGCGGCGGGCGTGAGATAGGAAGCCGCGGCCCTGCGGTTCGATCGCCAGGGGGGCGGATGTCGCCTCTTTGGTTCATTCACTCTCAGTTTGTTTCGACCTTGGAATTTGGAATTTGGAATTTTTTCCCGTTGCCACCCGCGCCGCACTCCCGCTAAGCGTCTCCCCCCACATTCAAATTTCTATGCCTGAAAAAATCGGATTCGTCGGTGTCGGCCGCATGGGCGCTAACATGGCGCGGCGGCTCAAGGAAGTCGGCTACCCGACCGCCGCAGTCTATGACGTGCGCAAGCCCGCGGCCCTCGAGCTCGCCACGGAGCTCGGCGCCACCGCGTGCGCCACTCTCGCCGAAGTCACCGCGCTTTCCGATGTCGTCATCACCGTAGTCACCGACGACAAGGCGATGCTCGGTATCTTCACCGGCAAGAAAGACAACCTGCTCAAAGGCGCCGCGGGCCGCGTATTCATCAATTGCGCGACCATCACGCCCAAAGTGCACGTGCAAGTCGAGAAGCTCGCCCGCAAAGCTCGCGCGCACGCGCTCGAAGCCTGTATGGCATCGTCCATCACCCAAGCGCGCGAGGGTTCGCTCTACCTCATGTGCGGCGGAGAAAAGCAGGTCTTCGACAAAGTGCTTCCGATCTTGAAAAAGCTCGCTGGCTCCCTGCGTTACGTCGGCGGCGCGGGCCGGGCGGCGGAAGTAAAGGCGCTCGTGAACATGGTCATGAACATCAACACCGCCGGGCTCGCCGAAGGGCTCGGCCTGGCCGCGGCGCTCGGGCACGATCTCAATGTCATCCGCGAAGTCTTCTCGCAGACGGGCGCAAATTCCCGCGTGCTGGCGACCGACGGCGAAGACATGCAGAAGCGCGATCACTCCTGTTTCTTCAGCGCCGCCCACGCCGCCAAGGACAGCGGCATCGCCCTCGGCATCGCCAGGCCCATGAAACTTCAGCTCCCGCTGGCCTCGGCGACTTATGCTCAATACGTAAGGATGGTGAAGGCCGGCCTCGGCGAACTCGATAAGTCCGGCATCGCCGAACTTACTTTCAAAGGCCGCGGCCCGAAGAAGAAGAGTAAGAAGTAACGAGCAGTTAGTAACATTCGCGAGTAACTACCGGTTACTTATCCAGCTTTCACCCGCCCGCGGGTGCAATAACAAAACAACAACCCACATAACTAAAAATACCCATGAGCACCTACGTCCCACTAATCAGTTCCGGCACCGCCGGCCCTCTCGGCGTCCTTCACCTTCCCCGCCTCTGGCAGAAAGTCTCGCTCGAAGCCGCGGGCAAGCTGGCCCCCGGTTACCCCGGCATCGGCAAAGGTTACGACGCCATGACATGCGCCGCGCTCGGGCTCGATGAGCAGGCGGTGAAGGATTACATCAAGCAAAACAAACCCACTTACCCGCAGTTTGAAGCGTGGGTGAAACAGAATGCCAAATCGCTCAACGCCGGCGCCGTCGAGAAACACAATGCGGCGGTGCGCGGTTACAACCACGACGATGGCACACGCAAAGGTATCTTGAGCGCCAGCGGCATCCCCGACGACGCTTCCGCGGCCAAAGACGCGGTGAACTTAAACAACCTCGACGACTGGTACGAATTCCATCAGTCGGTGCTGAAGTAACCTCCAGGGAGGGGCGACACTCCTGTCGCCCCTCCTCGAGAGGCGGCGACCGGAGTGTCGCCGCTCCTTGAGCGTCAATTCGCTCAGATTCCCTCCGCCGCGACTCGCGCAACCGTTTCCACAGCGACTTTCGCGAGATCCCCATCGGGCGCGGCGATGATGCGGACGCTGGGATTTGCCGGCGCCCAAATGGCGGGATCGGTCGGTCCGAAGAGCAGCACGCAGCGCGCACCGACGGCCGCCGCGAGGTGCGAGATGCCGCTGTCGTGGCCGAGAAAAAGCGCGCAGCGCTCGAGCACCGCGGCGAGGTGCGGGAGCGGAAGATCGCGAGCGAAGAGCGCCGGTGCGCTCTGCAATCCATCGAGCGCCGCGCGATCCGCTTCACCGCCGATGACGACGAGCCGCGGCGGCGGATCGCGCGCCAGCAATTGCGCGCCGAGAGCGGCCCAGCGTTCCACCGGCCAGTTCTTCCGCGCGCTGCCGCTGCCGGGATGGATGGCCACGAGCGGCTGCTCGCCGCTGCCGAGAAAGCGCGACGCCGCCGCGCGATCTTCGGCGCTCGGAAAGACGACGGCGCTGTGACTTTCCAGATAAAGTGCCAGCTGCTGGAGGGGTAGCGCAAGCTGCACCGCGGCGTGGGCCGAGTCGTCGATCGGCTTGAACGAGGCGAGGAAATTTCGGACGCCGGCGCGGCGCAGGTTGGCTTCAAAAAATCCGCTCGGATCGTAAAGATAACTGATGACTTGCTGAAATCCGGCAAAGTATTCCACGAGGTCGGGTGCGAGCGCTGAACCGGGCACGAAGAACCCGGCAAGCGGCGCGTATTCGATCGAGCGCGCCGCCTCCGCGTAAAAGCGCCGCTCTGCGATGGCGACAATGTGCCGGTAGCCGAGGATCTCGAGATGCGCCCCAGGGAACGCTTCGCGCAGAAGCCGCAGCGCGGGAAGCGTGAGAATGAAATCGCCGATGGCTCCGCCGCGAATGACGAGAATGCGCGGCTTCACTCGACTATGGAGAGTCCACGGAAGACACGGAAGCGCACGGACGGATCCTTTTGTGTGTTCCGTGTATTCCGTGGATCCCAATCCCGTGGGCTCAACGCGACTGCGGAGCAAAGCCTCCGAGCGGTCCCTGGCCCTCCCACTTTTCAGGCCGATTCCACGGGATGGTGCTCACGCGATCCGGATCCTCCGCCGGCTGGCTGGCGCAGCCGCAGAAGGAGGCGAGCAGGAGAAGCGCGAGAAAGATTTTCATCTTTCCGGCGCGCGCTATTTCCGTTCGCCCTCGTAAACCACCGTGTCTCCCGGCTGCACGCTGAGGCCCTTCCGGAGGGAACCCGGCACCACGTCGGCGATGGAAGTCGATGGCTCGACCGAACTGATCTTCGCTTTGGCGATGGCCTCGCCGCCGCGCAGCACAATCAGGTTCGCACCCACGGCGGCGCCTTGTTTGTCGCCGACGCTCAACACCACGAAATTCCAGCCGGGATTGACGGCGAGAATTCTGCCGCTGAGCCCGCCCCTGGCGACGTTCTTGCGATAGCGCTCCACCTCGGAGGTCGCGGTGTGAAGCTTGTCGTCATTGTCCTTCATCCGGTCTGTGAGAGTCTGCTGGACCTGCCTGGACTCCGCGAGTTCGGCTTCGGCTCTCTGGAGCTTGTCCGTGTATTCTTTCATTTTCTCCGCGACTTCATCCGGCGCCAATCCCGTCGGGGTGTTCGTCATCTTCGCGAGCTTATCCTTCAAATCGTCGTAATCCTTCGTCTTGGATTCGAGCTGCGTATTGGCGTCCGCAAATTTTTTGGTCGCTTCCTCTGCGTCGCTCTTGAGCTTGCCGGTCAGCGCCTTCTGTTCTTCGGCGGTTGCGGTGGCTGCCGTCGCGTCCTCCTGCGCTTTCTTAAGCTGCGACTTTGCATCGCTCAGATTTTTTTGCGCGCCGACCAACGATGTCTTTGCGTCGGTCAAACTGCTCTTCATCGCGCCGATGTTTCCCCGAGTGAGCACGGCCACGCCGGCTGCGCCGAGCATGGCGAGGATCGCAAGAGCAAGTGAAATTTTAGCGGCCATATTTTGTCGAAAGAAGAGAGTCGGGGGGCGCCACTTTTAGCCGTGGCGTTTTCGCGGCGCACCTTAAATCAGTATTTTTTTCGATTACAAGCGGTTTGGAAAAAAAGTCGCGCAAAGAATTTGTCACCTCTGTGGCTTCGCGCATAGTGCCCGCCCCGCCAGGGACTATGGATCGAAGGCAAGCCAACCCCGCCAGGGCCGGAAGGCAGCAACGGCAGTTTGACCTTCCTTGTCGTAGCTCTCTGGCGGCTTTTTTTCCAAGCACGAAAACAGGAAAGCAGAAATGGGAGAGGTGCCTCTTCGTTCCTGTTTTCCTGCTTAGATCAGCGTTCGTAACTGCGTGGATCGGTGCCGGCGCACAATTTGTTTGGAGTCGCATCGCGATTGCCGCTAACTCGCGCGCCACATGTTTCGCACGGGCGCTCAATTGCTTTTCCTGACGCTGCTCGCCGGCCTGTTGCTCATGCGGGAATCGCGCCACGAACCGCTGGCCTCGTGGGACAATGACTTCGCGGACTTCCTCGCCCGCAACAGCCGCCACCGCGCGGCTCCCGCGCCGGTCACGCTCGTGGAGATCAATGACAGCAGCCTCGTCAATCATCCGTGGCCGTGGACGCCGCTGGATTTTTCGCTCTTCTTTCAAGCGGTGCTGCCTTTCCAGCCCGAGGTGGTGGCCATCGATGAAGTGCTGGATTGGGAGCGGCTCTCGCTTGCGGCCGATCAGCAGCAGAAGCTGCCGCAGTACGAGAAAATTTTACGCGACTCGATCCTGCGCGCTCCGAAAGTGTTGCTCGGCGCGCACCTCGGCTTTCCCGAAGACCCGCAGTCGATCCCGCCGTTGCAGGAAGTGCCGCTCTTGAAAAATGTGCGTGGCGATGTGAGCGAGGTGCCTGAGTTCACAGCCATTGAGCGCCAGCCGCCCGAGGACTACCGGCTCTCGGCGGCCATCGGCTTTGCCAATCTGCCGAGCGATCGCGCGCGCTATAATTCCGTGCCGCTCGTACTGCGTTATCGCGGCGAGACCATCCCGTCCTTTGCTCTTCAGGCGGTGATGTTGTGGCTGCAACTCACGTCCGACGAGATCGCCGTCGAGATGGGCTCCCACATCGCCATCGGCCAGCGGATGCGCGTGCCCATCGACGCGGCGGGCAGAATGCGCGTGGACTTCGGCTCGCCGCGCGTCGCCTTTGGCTTCGACGATCTGCTGCTCGCCGCCGAGCAGATGGAAGCCGGCCGCCACCCCGGCGTGCCTGTGCGGCAAATGAAAGGCGGCGTGGTCGTGCTCGCGCGCACAGACAAAGGCGCGCGCACGCTTCCACTCGCCGCGCTCCGCAACGGGTCCCCGGGGGAGCTCTTCGCCGCCGCGATCGCGACGATTCAAAACCAAACTTTCATCCGCCGCGCCCCGGCCTGGACCGAGGTGACCGCGGTCGCGGTGGCCGCGCTGCTGAGCTTCCGCGTGCCGCGTTTGAAAAAGTTCGCGACGCTCGCATTCGCCGCCGTCTTTCTCTCCGCCTATGCCCTTGCGGCGATGGCGATCTTCAATCGCTGGCTGGTCTGGCTCCCGCTCGTCTCCGTGCTAGGCGCGGTGCTGGTGGCCGTGCTCTTCCGCCTGGTCACTCCAGACTCCGCGGGGCGCCCGAAGCGGCCGGTCATCCTGTGAGGCGGAGAGTGACGCTCAACTCTTCCGCGCCACCAACACTCTACTCTCAACACTCACCTTTTCTGCACTTCACCAACCTCACCCGCGCCGTTGAGATCGGCGCGAATTGTTACTGCCTCGAGCTTGCCGGCAAGCGGCTCATCCTCGATGCCGGCATGCACCCGCGATTCGATGGACCGGAGGGATTGCCGCGGCTCGACTTGCTCGCGCGCGATTCGGCGGATGCCATCGTTCTTTCCCACGCGCACCAGGATCACGTCGGCTCGCTGCCGGTGCTCATGCGCCAGCAGCCGCGCGCGCCGGTCTTCATGACGGAGGCAACCCGGCAGCTCAGCGACCAAATGCTGCACAATTCGGTGAACGTGATGGGGCACAAGGTGGAGGACGGGCTCATGCAGCAGCCGCACTTCACGCACCGCGAAGTGGATGTGTGCTCAAAGCGCTGGCGGCCCGCGCCGCTCCACGTGCGCTTCGATCTCGCCGGCGAACGGCTCCGGCCTGACGAAGCGGCCGATGTGTCGCTCGAATTTTTCGACGCGGGCCACATCCTCGGTTCCGTCGGCACGCTCATCCGCGCCGAGGGGCGCACCATCTTCTACGCGGGCGATGTGCAGTTTGACGATCAGACGGTGATGCAGGCCGCGCGCTTTCCCGAGGAGCCGCTCGACGTACTCATCATGGAGACAACGCGCGGAGACCGGGCGCGGCCCGGGGGTTTCACACGCGCGAACGAGGAACTGCGGTTTGCAACCGCGATCAAGGCGGCGTTCGATCGCGGCGGTGCCGTGTTCACGCCGGTCTTCGCGCTCGGCAAGACGCAGGAATTGCTCGCAATGTTTTTTGAATTTCGCCGCCGGGGCCTGCTGCCCGTGTGCCCCATCTACATCGGCGGGCTCAGCACGAAGCTCACCGAAATCCACGACCGCCTCGCGCACCACGCTCCGCGGCAGCGGCACGACCTCCATCTGCTCGACGCCGTCGCGCCTTTCACGATGGCCGGCAAAACCGCCGACTCCACTCCGGTGAAACCCGGCCGCATCTACGCGCTCTCGAGCGGCATGATGACCGAGAAGACGCTCTCGAATTCCTTTGCGCGCCATTTCGTGAGCGACCGAAACGCGACGATCCTTTTCGTGGGTTACGCCGATCCCGAATCGCCCGCCGGCATCCTGCGCGCGACGAAGCCGGGCGGGATCGTGCAATTAAATCCGAGCCTGCCGCCGCAACCGCTCCTCTGCCACACCGACGTGTTTAACTTCAGCGCCCATGCCTCGCGCGAGAGCATCCGCGACTTCGTGAATAAGACGCGGCCGAAAAAAGTAATCCTCGTGCACGGCGACGCGCCGGCCGTCGAGTGGTTCCACTCCACGCTCGCCGCGGACCTGCCCGAGAGCGAAATCCTCACGCCCACGCCGGGAGTGGCGCTGGCGCTGTCGTAGCTGCAGCGTCCTCGCCGCCCGCCCGCGCGCGGCGGGGACGCCGGGCGAACTACCTGCGACGAGGACCTCGCAGCTACTCCAACCCCGCCAGCGCCTCCCAGTGCGTGCGCTGCTGCGCGGTGAGTTCGGCCGGCAGGACGATCTCGGGGCGGACGTAGAAATCGCCGCGCGTGGTCGCGCTCTCAAACATGCCGCGGCCCTTGAGCCGGAACTTGCGGCCGGGCTGCGTGCCGGCGGGAATTTTCAAGCGCATCGGTCCTTCCGGTGTCGGCACTTCCACCTCGCCGCCGAGCACGAGCTTCCAGGCGGGCAATTCCAAGTCCGCCACCAAATCGTTTCCTTCCACGCGATAGTCCGGATGCTGCTCGAGACGCACGCGCAGAAATAAGTCGCCCGCCGCGCCGCGCGCCGCTGTTTCGCCTTGGCCGGCGAGCCGGATGCGCTGGCCTTCGCGCACGCCTTGGGGGATGCGCACTTCGTAGGTCTCGACCTTTGAGCTGCCGTCGCGGCGCAGCGAAATTTTTTTCTTCGCGCCGTGAAAAGCTTCCTCGATCGTCACCAGCAAATCCGCCTCCACGTCCCCGCCGCCGTGCGCTTCCTCTTCCGCGCCCACGCCGCCAAATCCGAATCCACGAGGCGGCCGCGGCTGATTTCGGCCTCCGAAAAATTGCTCGAAGAAATCGCTGAACCCCGTCCCGCCAAAACTGAATCCGCCGAGGTCGTCGGCGCCCGCGCCGGGGCGCGGTTGCCGCGCCGCGCCGCGCTCCCAATCCGAGCCGAGCGTGTCGTACTTCTGCCGCTTCTCGGCATCGCCGAGCACTTCGTTGGCTTCGTTGATTTCCTTAAACTTCGCCTCCGCTGTCTTTTTGTCCTTGGCCACATCGGGATGATGCTGCCGCGCGAGCTTGCGAAAAGCTTTGCGGATGTCGTCCTGCGAAGCCGTCTTCGGGACGCCGAGGGTTGCGTAGTAGTCTTTGTACTGCACTGGGGAAGTTGAGTGTTGAGAGTTGGGATTGAGCGCCATCGGCGCGACATGTCTATAGAATCGTCGAGAAAACGGCGCCAGCTCACTCCTCACAGTCCCGGCGGATGCCGCGCGATAAATCCCGCGGCATTCCGAAACTCCGCCCGCCAGCGCGGGCCTTCCTCGGCGCGACGCCCAGTGGTGTCGATGCGCAATCCAGCGATGACGGCAAACACATGCCCGGGCCGCGCGTACACAGTGATCCAGCGCCCCGGCCCGCTTTCACCCCACGCCATCATCTCCCGCGAGGGCGTGGGCTCATCGAGCAGTCCCGCGTGGTGGAGCATGAAGGACACGGTGCCCGAGCAGTCGTAGCCGATGTCGTTGAATGTGGCGTGCCCGCCGCCCCAGCGATACGGCTTGGTCTGGATGGTGTTGAGCGCCCAGATCGCCTCCTTCACCACCTGCGGCGCGTTGGCCGGAGCGCAGGCGATACTGCCTTGAACGTACGCACAGTCTCCTGACACCATCGGCCCGCTTCCGGCAAAGATCGGCGCGGTGAAAAGCGCGAGGGCAACGGTGCAGAAACGCAGCATGGAATGCGTGAGGTATGCGAATTGTGTGCCGCGCGTCCAGCACGGGCTGCATTTTCCGAGGCACAAGCGGGGGATGGAGTTTGTCTCCCGGAGACTTCGCCACCATCAGCCGATGCGGTCGGGTGGCTTTCGTAGCTGGCTCAGTTAGATGAACAAGATCGATCCGCTATTGCCAAGCCAGGCCGGTGGTGTGGCTGCCCAGCCCGGCAGAGATTTGGATGAGCCTAAATTCGTGATTGGATGTCAGCCGAATGGGCTCAGACGAATGAGAATGAAGAGATGCGGCGAACGAATCGCACCACCCTGTGGGTGAGGCGCCCACCCCGAGGGATCCCATTGGCCTTCATTCGGTTGACACCATTCGGCTGACGGCCATCGCCCTTTTAGGATGAGTTGTTTTTCGGGCCCGGATGACCGTCTCACGGCCGGCATTGGAGAGAGTGTTCGGGTTCGCCCAGTTTCATTTGTCGAATCCGCGGTGGGCACAAACGCTTGCACTTCTTGGGCGAGTGCCGCACAAGCCGTGAGTGGCCAGCCCGAGCCGCTCGCCTGCTGGAGCGAAAGCCGTGAATGGAGAGGACGCTTGCAATTCTCTATGAACCTCTGCGCATAACGTCCACAAACAACCCACAGAAACTATGAAACCACGCAAATTCCATTCACTTGAAATCCTCGAAGACCGCATCGCTCCCGCCGGGATCGTAACGGCCGTGTACCTCCCCGCGACCGGGGAACTCACACTCGAAGGCGATGACGTGGACAACAGCGCCCGCGTTTTCCAAACCGGCGTCAACGCCTACCGCATCGCGGGCGATGCCACGCTCATCGCCACGACTGGCAATCCTGCCGGCGCCGGTTTTCTGGATATCGGCAAGCTTACCAAGCTCACGATCCTCGGCGGCGATGGGAACGACACATTCTCTCTTACCAATCTGCGGACGCTCAGCACGCTCTCCTTCAGCGGCGGCCTCGGCGACGACCTGCTCGCCGCCGACAACCTCACCGTCAAGACCGGGGTGAATCTCACCACGGGCGACGGCGCGGATCGCATCGTCTTCGATGGTGTCTCGACCCTCATCGGCGGCGATCTCACGCTCACCGAATCCACCGGCGGCGTGGAATTGCACCTCAACTCGGCCAACACAGTCATTGGCGGCAAGATCGACTTCATCGGCGGCGACGGCCTTGATCTCCTCACTTCCACAGGAGGTGTGGGCAGGCACAATGAGGGCCCGCTCTCCATCGGGAGGGGCTTGAGGTTTGTCGCCGGCGCCGGAGGCGGAATCCTCGACATCGACAACTCGAATCTTGTCTCCATCGGCAAGCTCGTCACCGGCGAATCCATCCTCTTCGAGGGCGGCGCAGACGACGATTCGCTCTCTCTGGGCGCGCAAAACGCCACGCTCACAGGCGGCGTGCGCATGACCGGCTTGGGGGGCAACGATGCCATCGACTTTCAAAATGCGAATGGCCTCCTGCGGGTCGGCAAGCTCGCGACCGGCCAGTCGGTCCTATTCGACGGCGGCGCGGGCAATGACTCGATCGGCGCGAGCGCCGTAAGCCTCAGCTTTACAGGGGGCATCGAATTCATCGGCGGTGACGGGTCCAACGGCATCGCTCTGGCAGGCGCCAACGGCACAGCCAGGATCGGCGGCTCCATCAAGTTCATCGGCGGCGCGGACGACGACACGCTGAATGTGGAGTCGAGCAATTTCACGTTGAGCAGCGGCATCGACTTCACCGGTGGCGACGGGTTGAACTCGGTGAGCCTCGGGGGGCCCAATGGCTCGGCGCACCTCGGCAAACTCACCACCGGCCAGTCCATCAAATTCACCGGCGGCGCCTCCGTTGATCTCCTCGGCTTGAGTTTCGCCAGCTTCAGCTCCACGGGCAGCATCGAGCTGATGGGCGGCGCGGGCGCCAACGCGATAAATCTTCAGGCACCCGGTGGCAAGGTGTCGATCGGCAAAGGGGTCGGCGGCGCTTCCATCAAGCTCATCGGCGGCGTCGATACCGACAGCATCGACTCGACGGTGTCGCTGCTCTGCCTGGGGGGCGGCATCGATTTCGCCGGCAGCGAAGGCGACAATCACATCGCTCTCGATGGCCCGAACGGCGCCGTCAAAGTGGGCGTGCTCGCGACCGGCCAGTCGCTCAAATACACGGGCGGCGCGGGCAGCGACGAGTTTAGCTCCGAGGCGGCCAATGTGGCGTTGGCCGGTGGCATTGAATTCGCGGGCGGCGATGGCGGCAACGGCATTCACATCGACAATGCCGGCTCGGTGCGGATTGGAAAATTCCTTACCGGACAATCCGTGCTCTTCACGGGCGGCGCCGGCATCGATGAGGTGTTCTTCGGCGGAAATATCGTCGCGCTCTCTGGCTCAGTGGAAATGACCGGCGGCGCGGGCAGCGACACCATCGATGCCGACGGCGGCCACGTGTCGATCGGCAAATCCGTCGCCGGCCTATCGGTGCTCCTGGTCGGCGGCGACGACAACGACAAGATCGATCTCGAAGAAACCGTGGCACTGGCCGGCGCGCTGAGATTCGATGGCGGCGCCGGCGACGACACGCTCGACCTTACCCAACTGAGCACTCTCACGGTCAGTGGCGCCGTCGAGTTCATCGGCGGCGCGGATAACGACGTGCTCGCTATCGACGCTTTCCACTTGTCGCTCGGCAGCACCCTCGCCTTCACGCCGGGCATCGGCCAGGGGGGAGGGGATGTGGCATCGATCGTAGCCGACGGTGCGATTGCGGGCGATGTCAGCCTGAACCTGGGTCCGAGCGATCTGCTCGGCCAATCCGCCACGCTCAAGAGCCGCACCGGATTGCCCTCGGGCCTGGTCTTGAAAGGCAAGCTCACCGTGACCGCCAGCAGTGGGCTGGGCGCCAGCGACGACCTCACCATCACCAATGTTGCCGTGGCCAGGGCCATCAACCTCACGCTGGGCGCCGGCGCCAGCACGGTGACTATCGACAACCTCGTGGCCAGCGACACCTTCTTCCTGGACGCAGGCGATGGCGACGACGTCGTCAATATCGAGCGCAATAGCTTCGTGGGTAATTCCATCATCAAGAAGCTCGCCACCCTCCAGCTCGGCAACGGCAGCGACAAGCTGCTCATCGGCGTGGCCCCAAACACTCTCCTGGGCGATCACAACCGGGTGCAATTTCTGGGCGGGCTCGCGGCCAGCGGCGGCGCGCCCGCCGCGCCCGCCGCGGATACCGACCAGCGCAACGACATTGCAGCCGAGAACCTCATCGCGGGCGCGCCTGCCATCGTGGACTTCGATGTCGTCCTGCTGCCGTAATCGAGAGACGTGGGCCGCTATTTTTCCGCGGTCTCGTTTCCATCGAAGCAGCATCAGGAGCAGCGTGTCGTCATCGCGCTCCAGCTTGCGTTTGGGCAGCATCGGGAAGGGCTTGGGATAACGCGCGGTCTTGCTGATGCGCAGCTCGTCCACCGCGGCATCGAGCGCGCTGCCGAGGAGGGTGATGAGATCACCCGTTGGCTCGTCGATGGGCCAGGGTTTCGGGGGGACGAATTTGTCGTGTTGCGTTTCAAGGAAACGGCCGAGGCCGGTGTCGAAGCGCGTCCACGGGAGCGCGGGTTTGCCGTCGAGGTAAATCTCCGAGAGCCAGCCGCGCTTTTCGTCGGTGGTCCAGCTCATGGCAAAGTGATGCCACTCGCCGGCGCTCACTGGAGTGGTGTTGCGCAGATCTTGCGCGGGATAAATGCCGGAGCGCGCGGTCTTCGCGGCGCCGCCTTGCGCGGGCTTGCGCGTGCTCGGGGCGGTGAGCTGAATGTAGCTGCCGTTGACGGGCTCGTCGTCGTCGCCGCCGTAATGCCGGATGAAGCAGGGCCAGAAGCCGCCGGCGATGAAACTTAACTGCGAAGTGGCGGAGCTGCTGCCGGTGCTCCAGCGCGGCTGAAACCAAAACTCGAGCGTGCCCTCGTGGTAGTCGATGAACTCGTAGCGTCCTTCCCGCAGCAGCTTGCCGCGCGGAATCTTGAGGGTGTGCTTGCCAGTGAGGTTGAAAGCTTGATCCGCCGGATGACCGCTCAGCCCTGGAGCGAAGTCTCCGTGGGTCACGATCGGTTTGGCGATGGCTTCGCGCTCGGGCATTTCTTCCTGCACTTCCTTCGGCACGAAGAAGAGACCCGCATCGTGTTGCGCAAGCACGGGCGGGATGCCGCCGCGGAAGTTCACGAAGGCAATGCCGCTCGTGGTAAGGCTCGCCATTTGGTCGCTGGCGCCGCCTTGCAACTCCGTCCACTCGCCGGACCTCGTGGCGACTGGCTTGCCGCCTAGCTTCACGACGATCGGTTTGTTCGTGAAGATCGCGCCCGACTTGCCCGCGGGCACTTGGAAGAACCACGTCGGCGGCCGCGAACTCGTGGCGCGCAGGACGAGACCGTCGCGCGCGACCATCACAAATTGTTTCGCGTTTTGCTTGAAGACGAGCGGCACATTGAGCAACCGATACTCGCCCGCGACGGTCTCGACGCCGATCTCCGCGTGCACGTAGCCGCCCGCGAGGCCGGGCGCATCCTTCGAGTAGTAGCTCGGATAGAAATCCCAGCGCACCGGCGTGCCGTGGTAGTCGCGGTGCGGGCGGTTGGGTTCCTCCGGCGTCCAACGCACTTGCAGATCGGGCTGCGCGCTGGCGCGCATTTCCAAATCCACGGGCTGATGCCATGCCTTGGAAAACCACATCTCCACCGGATGCGCGCCGACGCCGGCATCGAGCGCGACATAAGGCGCGCGCTGGCCTTCGGTTTGCGCGAGGAGGTCCATGCCGAAGAAGGCGGTCTCGAAGAAATTGAATCCGTGGCTGCCGCCTTGATGCGGACCGCCGTGCGACGGGTCGCGGACATTTCCGTCGCCGTCCATGTATTCGAAGAGCGCGCGATGGAAGCGTTCCTCCATGAATTCGGCGTAGCGGATGTCGCCCGTGAGCCGCCACGCGTAGTTGCAAAAAAGCCCGTCTTCATCCTGGTAGCCGGTGTTGCGCTCAGGCAGCCGCCAGAGCCAGATGGGGAAGGCCTTTTCCAAGGCCGCGCGCGCAATGGGCGAGTCGCTGGCGAGATAGTCGGCGAGCGTGCCGGCGATCTTGATGTGATACTTCTCCCACGCGCCGTAGTAATCCGAATCCACCCAGCCGGTGCGCGTGCGCGGGTCCACCATGATCGCGCGGACTTCCTCGAGCTTCTTGAGATAACGCGGATCGCCGGTGTGCAGATACAACGGCGCGGCGGTAAGCATCGGCTGCGCGCCGTCGGAATTCACGCCGATGTTTGGCAGCACGCTTGGTTTGAAGTCGCGCAGAAATACTTCGCCGAAACGCAACACAGTCTCGAGACCCCACCGATCGCCGGTGAGATAATGCTGGAGCAGGAAGCCGCCGATGTCGCGCCCTTGGTGTCCATTCACCACGCCGGAAGCAATGGTGATCTGGCCCGCCCAGTAAAACGGATCTTCCTCGCTCACACCACCCGCGGAATGAGCACCC
>JBBRXP010000072.1:0-26316 GCA_038238555.1 Chthoniobacterales bacterium
ACTCGGTGATCTTCATCCCGGTGTTTTTCTCCACATCGAGCAGCTTCCACAGCGTTCCTTTTTCGGTGTGATCGGGGCACCCGGGGTAGCCGGCGGCGGGACGGATGCCGCGATATTTTTCGCCGATCAAATCTTCGGTCGTGAGCTTTTCCTCGCGGCCGTAGCCCCACTCGTCGCGCACGCGTTTGTGCAGGCACTCGGCAAAGGCCTCCGCAAGCCGGTCGGCGAGCGCTTCGGCCATGATGGCGTTGTAGTCGTCGTGCTCGGCTTTGAATTTCTCTACCACCTCCGCAAGACCGATGCCGGAGGTGACCGCGAAGGCGCCGAGGTTATCGGGGATGCCGGTCTCTTTCGGCGCGATGAAGTCGGCGAGACAACGGCTCGGCTCCCCCTTCTCCTTCACCATCTGCTGGCGCAGAAAGCGAAAGATCGTGAGCACCTCGGTGCGCGATTCGTCGGTGTAAAGTTCGACGTCGTCGCCGACGGCATTGGCGGGGAAGAAGCCGTACACTCCGCGTACGGTGAGCAGCTTTTCCCGCACGATGCGGGCGAGCAATTCCTGCGCATCGGCAAAAACTTTCCGCGCCTGCTCGCCGTACTTCTCGTGCTCGAGAATCTTCGGATACACGCCGCGCAACTCCCAAGTGTGGAAGAAGGGCGTCCAGTCGATGAAGGCGGCTAGCTCTTCAAGCGCGATGGCGGCGGTTCTTCCGCCAGCACCATCCCGGCTCCCACCGCGGCCATGGCTTCCTTGCGGTCGAGATACTTGTCGAATTCCGCCGATGCTTCTTGGCACAGGCGGCGCCAGTTCCAGTTGCGCCATGTTAGGAACTCGTCCAATGCCTGCGGGTCTTCGAGTTCGGGTGGAAGAGGGGTGTGGTGCGTGCGGATACTCTCGCGATACATCCAGTCGTGGAGTCGCGCGTAGAGCTGCTGCTTTTGTGTGGATAAGGTCATAGACTTCTTTCGGTTGAGTGACGGCGTCTTCGGCGGCTTTGCGAAGCAGGTTAGCATACGCATTGCCGTGGGCAATGCGGAGTTCTTCGAGCACTTCACGCCAGGGAACTCCGACCGCTTTGCCAAGGCATTTCGCCAATTCATGCGCGGCGGACAGATATCCGGGTTTGCCTTCCATCGCGGCTCCAAGCACGACGACCGCATCGACGGAAAATCCCGCCTCGGCCAGCGCGTCTTGCATCGCGTTGAGAGTCTCGCCACTGGTGAGGATGTCATCGACGAGGACGAGGCGCCTGCCGGAAAGAATCGCTCGCGCTTGCTCTGGAATGATGACCTTCGTCGGCGTGCCGACCTTGCCGATGTAACCGCGCCGGTTCTTGGCTTCCTCGATTGAACCGCTATCCAAAGAGCTGCAAATCTCGCCGCCAAAGTGGCGCCGCAGCCATTTGGCAAAGAGCTCCGGCAAGGTATTGCTGCCCGAGGTCGAAGGGGCCAGCACGTAAACGAAGTCGCCGTGCAGCGCCGGCGCGTAGGTGTCGGTGAAGCAGTGGCGGTCCATGAAGGCGAAGGCCTCCTCGCGCTGGAAGTAGCGCTCCTTGAGCCAAAACTTTTCCTGCACCATCCGCGGGGTGTGCGTGGTGGTGTAGTAAGTGGGCGGGCAATCGACGGCGAAGATTTGCTTCCACTCGCCCGCAGGAAAATCGCGTCCGCCGCAGCGGGCTGTGCCGGCTTCCGGGCCGAGCACGCTGATGCCGATGAACTCGGGCTGCTCGATGTCTTCGGCGCGCCACTCGATGGGCGTGCGGGCGGCGCGCGCGGCTTCGAGCGGGATGAGCTTCTGCGCGCTGCCGGCGTGCGTCGCACGCAGCCGCTCTTGATCGTCGCGGTTGCGCGCGGCAAAGGCGGCGCGCTGCTCGTGGCTGATGAGGCTGCTCACGACCGGCACGGCGCGGCTGGCGTCGAGCACATGCACCACTGCCTGCGAATAATTCTGCGCGATCTTCACCGCCGTGTGCGCGCGGCTCGTGGTGGCGCCGCCGATGAGCAGCGGCTGTTTCATGCCGGTGCGTTCCATCTCGCGGGCAACGTGGACCATCTCATCGAGCGACGGTGTGATGAGGCCCGACAAGCCGATGACATCCACGTTTCGCTCACGCGCGGTCTCAAGGATTTTTTCGCACGAGACCATCACGCCGAGGTCGATGACTTCGTAATTATTACAGCCGAGCACGACGCCCACGATGTTCTTGCCGATGTCGTGCACATCGCCTTTCACGGTGGCCATGAGCACGCGGCCCTGGGTGCGCACTTCGCCGCCGGCGGCGAGCGTCGCGGCCTTCTCGGCTTCCATGAAAGGCAGCAGATGCGCGACGGCTTTCTTCATCACGCGCGCGGATTTGACGACTTGCGGGAGAAACATTTTCCCCGCGCCGAAGAGATCGCCGACGATGTTCATGCCGTCCATAAGCGGCCCTTCGATCACGCTCAACGGCTTGTCATATTTCAGCCGCGCCTCCTCGGTGTCTTCGGTCACGAATGCGTCGATGCCTTTGACCAGCGCGTGTGAGAGCCGCTCTTCGACGGGCAAGTTGCGCCACTCCGCGCTCTCCTTCACCACACCGCCCGCGGCTTTCTGCTTCACGCTTTCGCCGTAAGCCACGAGCCGCTCGGTGGCGTCGGGCCGGCGATTGAGCAGCACGTCCTCGACGAGCTCGAGCAGCGGCTTGGGGATCTCTTCATACACTTCGAGCATCCCCGCATTGACGATGCCCATGTCGAGCCCCGCGCGGATGGCATGGTAAAGAAACGCCGAGTGCATGGCCTCGCGCACGGCGTGATTGCCGCGGAATGAAAACGAAATGTTCGACACGCCGCCGCTCACCTTGGCGTGCGGCAGGTGCAGCTTGATCCAGCGCGTGGCCTCGATGAAATCGACCGCGTAGTTGTTATGCTCCTCCATGCCGGTGGCCACGGTGAGGATGTTGGGATCGAAGATGATGTCCTGCGGCGGAAAGCCGGCGCGCTGTGTGAGCAGGTCGTAGCTGCGCCGGCAGATTTCGCACTTGCGCGCCATCGTGTCGGCCTGGCCTTGCTCGTCGAAGGCCATGACCACGACCGCCGCGCCGTAGCGGCGCACGAGTTTGGCTGCTGCAAGAAACTTAGCCTCGCCTTCTTTCAGTGAAATCGAGTTCACGATGCCTTTGCCCTGGATGCACTTCAGCCCCGCTTCGATGACGCTCCACTTCGAGCTATCGACCATCACCGGCACCTTGGTGATCTCCGGCTCGGTCATGATGTAATTGAGGAAGCGGGTCATCGCCGCCGCGCCGTCGAGCATCCCTTCGTCCATATTGATGTCGATGACTTGCGCGCCGTTCTCGACCTGCTGCCGAGCGACGGCCACCGCGTCCTCGTAAGCGCCGGCGAGGATGAGCTTCGCAAATTTCGGCGAGCCGGTGACGTTGGCGCGTTCGCCGATGTTTACGAAGTTGGTCTCTGCGGTGAGCGTGAGCGCGTCGATGCCGCTCAAGCGCAGATGCGGCTCGACGGTCGGCGGCACGCGCGGCGCGAGGCCGCGCACGGCTTCGGTGATCTTCGCGATGTGCGGCGGCGTGGTGCCGCAGCAACCGCCGACGATATTGAAGATGCCCGCGCGTCCCCACTCGGCGAGCTGCGGCGCGAGCGATTCGGGCGTCTCGGGGAAGCCCGTGGGCAGCAGCGGATTTGGCAGGCCGGCGTTGGGATAGACACTCACGTAAATCGGCGCGATGCCGGCCAGCTCCTCGATGAGCGGGCGCATCTCTTCGGGGCCGAGCGCGCAATTCATCCCCACGCTCAGCAGCGGCACGTGGGAGATGGAATTCCAAAACGCCTCGACCGTCTGCCCCGTCACTCCCCGCGTGCCGCTTTTTTGGATGAAAGTGACCGACGCCATGAGCGGCACCGTGACCCCGCGCTCGTCGAAGATTTCCTGGATCGCGAAGAAGGCGGCCTTTGCGTTGAGCGTGTCGAAGATGGTTTCGACGATGAGTACGTCGCTGCCTCCATCGAGCAGCGCGCGCGTCTGTTCGCCGTAAGCTCGCACCAACTCATCCCAAGTGGTTCCGCGCGCGGAAGCGTCGTTCACGTCGGTGGAGATCGACGAGGTCTTGGTGGTCGGCCCGATCGCGCCGGCGACCAGGCACGTGCGGCCCGGCTGCGCGGCCATCACCGCATCCGCCGCCCGCCGCGCGCACTCGGCGCCGGCGCGGGACATTTCGTAAGCGAGCGCCTCCATGCCGTAGTCGCCCAGCGAGATGAATTGCCCGTTGAAAGTATTGGTCTCCACGATGTCTGCGCCGGCCTCGAAATAGCGCCGGTGAATCTCCTCAATGACGTGCGGCTGCGTGAGGTTGAGCAGCTCGTTATTGCCGCGGAGATCCTTGCCCTTCCACTCCTTGAAACGTTCGCCGCGGAATTGCTCCTCGCTCAATTTGTACTGCTGAATGGTCGTGCCCATCGCTCCATCGAGGATGACGATGCGCTGGCTCAGCAGCGTGGCGAGAGGATGCGGAGCGGCCATGATTTGAGGCGGGCAATAAACGCACGCTGCGTGCCGTCGGCAAGGCACTAATTAACGCATCATGATGGGAGGATGCGTCGTTTGACCCGGTAGTCTTCCTCTTTCGCCAGCGTCGGCAACTCGCGGACCTTGATGTTGCGGAACGCCACTTCGCTGCCGTGGTCTTGCAGGCAGATGCGGCCTTTGGCGGACTTCGCAAATCCTGCGTGCGAGGCAAACTTCGACTTCGCGACTTTCTCGTTCCAATCCGCGGAGCCGATCTCGTATTGCACGTACTTCGTGCCGTTCATCCAGTGCTCGCACTGGAAGGTGCCGGCGGGGGTTTTCTGGCACTTGAGGACAAAGTGATTCCACTCGCCGACGGGTTTGGTGGTATCGACCTCGGCCGCGTAGAGCTGATACATCCAGCCCGCCTTCTGTGCGTCGTGGCCTTTCGCGTTGTCCTGGATCTGCGCCTCGGGGCCGGTGTACCACGGCTGCGGCTCGGTCTCCTGCACTTTGAAGAGGATGCCGGAGTTGCCGCCTTCGCTGATCTTCCAGTCGATGGAAAGCTCGAAGCTCTCGAACTCGGCGTTGGTCACGATGTTGCCGCCGCCTTTTTTTTTCAAAACCAGCGCACCGTCTTCTGCGACCCACTGCTCGGGCAGCGCGTCTTTCTTGTAGCCGTGCCACCACTTGCTCGCGTCCTTGCCGTCGAAGAGCAATGTCCAGCCGGCGGATTGCTCGGCGGCGGTGAGTGTGTTGAGCGGCGCGTCTTCGGCGAAGGAGAGGACACAAAGGACGAGGAGGACGGGAAGGAGTAGCAATTTCATGCGGCGATGGAACACTGCGCGGTCGCGCGACGCACGCGATTTTGAGGGTGAACAATGTGCGCGCTTGGTCTGTCATAGCGCGCTTGCCCTGACCTTATGCACACCCAAACTCCCGACGCAGCCCGTGAAGTGGACGTCATCGCCATCGACGAACTGCGCGACCTCAACGGACGCATCTGCGCCGAGCTCGGAAAGGTCATCATCGGCCAGAGCAAGGTCATCGAGGAGCTGCTCATCTGCATCTTTGCGCGCGGCCACGCGCTGCTCATGGGCGTGCCGGGGCTGGCCAAGACGCTGCTCGTGCACTCGCTGGCCGATCTCATGTCGATGAGTTTTAGCCGCGTGCAATTCACGCCCGATCTCATGCCGAGCGACATCACGGGCACGGAGATTTTGCAGGAGACCGCGCAGCCGGGGCGGCGCGCCTTCGAGTTCGTGAAGGGGCCCATCTTTGCCAACATCGTGCTCGCGGATGAAATCAACCGCACGCCGCCGAAGACGCAGGCCGCGCTGCTCCAGGCCATGCAGGAACAGAAGGTCAACGCCGGCAAACACAGCTTCACGCTCGACCCGCCGTTCTTCGTGCTCGCGACGCAAAATCCGATCGAGCAGGAAGGGACCTATCCGCTGCCTGAAGCGCAGCTCGACCGCTTCATGTTCCTCATCAATGTCGGCTATCCGAGCGCCGCGGAAGAATTGCAGATCGCCCGCACCACCACCGGCGGCGCGCTGCCCGTACTCAATAAGATCGTCAACGCCGCCGACATCCTGCGCTTTCAAGACATCGTGCGCCGCGTGCCGGTGCCGGATCACGTGTATGAGCACGTGGTGCAGCTCGTGCGCCGCTGCCGCCCCACCGGCGAGGAGTCGCCCGAGTGGATCAAAAAATGGGTGATGTGGGGCCCCGGCCCGCGCGCCGTGCAGTATCTCGTGCTCGGCGCAAAAGCGCGCGCCACCTTGCAAGGCAGCTACCTCGTGCGGCTCGAAGACGTGCACGCCGTCGCCCAGCCCGTGCTCGCGCACCGCATCCTCGTGAACTTCCACGCGGAGAGCGAAGGAGTGAGCAGCATCGAGATCATCAAGCGGGTGATCGCGGAGACGGAAGGTTAGTCCGCCATTTGACCGTGCGCGTGAGCGGCCATCGGATAGAGATTCAATGCCAAAACTCAGTAAGTTCTACGGCATCGACATCAGCATTCGCACCCGCGAAACGCCGCATCATCGTCCGCACTTTCATGCCCGCTACGCTGGCGAGGAAGTCTCCATCGCCATTGAGAACCGTCGAAGTCCTTGCGGGCTTCGTCCAGCACCGCGCCCTTGGCATGGTGATGGAATGGGCCATGGCTCATCGAGGCGAACTGCTTGCCGCGTGGAACGAAATCCAGGCGGGCCGCGTCCCCGAAAAAATCAAAGCTCTCACCTGACCCAGCCATGCAATCCTACCTCACACAAAAGCTCACCGCCCTCCAACCACTCGACGGCTGCCGCGTCCACGCCACGTTTGCCGACGGCTTCAGCGGCGAAGTCGATCTAGCGCCACTCCTCGATGCCGGCCCCCTCTTCGCGCCGTGGCGCGACGCGAAGTTTTTCCGTGCCGTCCAGATCGTCTGCGGTGTGCCCGAATGGTCCGACGATCTCGATCTCTCGCCCGGTAGCCTGCGCGCCTGGTGCGAAGCTGGCCGCTTCCTCGACTACGCTGAAACCGATGCCTGGATCGCCCAACATTCCAAGAATACTCCGGCAGTGGCGTAAACGCAGCGCACTCGCACAGCCCGCAATCATGCGCGCCGGAAAGGCAAGGTCGCTACTTGCGGAGGACCAGAATCACAATCATCGCGGCGAACTGCCCGACCCAAAACAGAAACATCCACTTCATGATGTCCGCTTTTACCTCAGCAATTTGCACCTGTATCCGCGCTTCCATTCTTGCCGCGTCTTCTTTCGTAAAAAATCGCTCGGCCATCCAAGCTCGAAGCTCCCTGTCGCTGTCGCTGACCACTCCCTGGATTACCTCGGTCACGGCACGGGCTTGCGGCGGTTCAAAATCGACTTCCTCCAGACTCCTCTCGTAGTGCGCAGTCCTCGCTATTTGTTTAGGAAGAATACTTCCGATAGCTTCAGAGAGCGCGCCTGCTTGCTTCTCCGAAAAGCCCGCCTTCAGACTCATGTCGTAAATCCCGCGCCGGTCGATGTTCCGCTTGATGGCCAGCTCGAAAATTTCGCCGAGATCGCGACTTTGCGTTGGGGTGAAAGAGGCCGCCTCAAGCTTTCGTTCGATTTGCGCGATGGTGATTATGGGAAGCCGAGTTTCTCATTTGCTCCTCTCGGACGCAAGCCAGGCACCGCGCCATGAGCACTGAACACCACTGGGACTTCCTCGACTCCGGCGTGCTCTCGCGGCTGTCGCGGCTCACGGTGTCGGTGCGGATGCCGATGCTCGGGTCGGTCACGGGCATTCATCGCAGCGCCACGCGCGGGTCGTCGGTCGAGTTTGCGGAGTATCGAAAGTATGCGCCGGGTGACGACATCAAGTTTCTAGACTGGCGCGTCTTTGCGCGGACCGATCGTTTTTACATGAAGGAATTCGAGGCCGACACCAATCTCCGGTGCTACCTCGTGCTCGATACCAGCGCGTCGATGAAGTTCACGAGCGGCACGGTCACGCGGTTTGATTTTGCGCGGCGCATTGCGGGGACGCTGGCCCACTTGCTCGTGCACCAGGGCGACGCGACGGGCCTCGTGTGTTTCACCGACAAGACGCTCCACGAACTCCCGCCGCGCCGCACGCCCACGCACCTCCGGCAGATGCTCGACACACTCGCGGAGGCCAGGCCGCAGGGCGAAACCAACCTCGTGCGCACCCTGCACGATCTCGCCGAGCGCATCCGCCAGCGCAGTCTCGTCATCATCCTCAGCGACCTCTTCACCGAGGTGCCCGAGCTGCTCGATTGCTTCAAGCACCTGCGTTTCTACAAGCACGATGTCGCCGTCTTTCACCTGCTCGACCGGCAGGAGTTCGATTTCGATTTCACGCGCCCCGTGCGGTTCGTGGACATGGAAAGCGGCGCCGATCTCATCACCGAACCCGCCGTGGTGCGCGACGCTTATCGCGAGGCGCTCAATGATTATCTCGCCGCGCTCGGTCACGGCTGCCGCGAGTTCGACGTGGACTACCGGCTCCACTATCTCGACCAGGGCTACGAGACGCTGCTCACCAATTTCCTGCTCCAGCGCATCAAGCGGACGAAAGGCGGGCGGCGGTGAATTTTCTTCAGCCATGGATGCTCTGGGCGCTCCCGGCGATTCTGCTGCCCATCCTCATCCACCTGCTCAACCGGCTCCGCTACAAGACCGTCCACTGGGCGGCGATGCTCTTTCTTTTGAAGGCCAATCGCGCGGCGACGCGGCGCGCGAAGATCCGGCAATACCTCCTGCTCGCGTGCCGCGTCCTGTTGCTCCTCTTCCTCATCTGGGCCATGGCGCGGCCGCTCGTGGGCGGCTGGCTCGGAAGCGCGGCGGGAGGCGCGCCCGAGACGGTGCTGCTGTTGCTCGATCGTTCGGCGAGCATGGAAGCGCACGGCGGCGAGCAACTCGAAAGCAAGCGCGCGCACGGGCTCGCGCTGCTAGCGCAAGCGGCGCGGCAAAGCGCCGGCAGCCATTTCGCGCTCATCGAAAACGCGCTGCGCGCGCCGCTCGAAATCGCCGACGCCAGCACGCTCCCGACGCTGCGCATGACGGAGCCGACCGACACCGCGGCGGACCTTCCGGCGATACTGCGCGCGGCGCTCGATTACCTCGCAAAGAACAAACCGGGCAGCGCCGCGGTGTGGGTCGCGAGCGATTTGCAGGCGAGCAATTGGCGGCCCGACAGCTCGGAGTGGCAGGACATCGCCGCGCGTTTCGCCGGCCTGCCGCAGGAGGTGCGCGTGCGCATCCTCGATCTCTCGACCGCGCCTGGCCGAAACGTCTCGGTGGCGATGAAGGCCGCGACACTGCGCGTGCGCGATTCGGGCAAGGCGCAGCTCACTCTCGGCATCGAGTTGAAAACCGACACCGAACGCAAAGGAGCGCTGCCGTTGCTCATCACGCGCGACGGCGCGAGGAGCCAGACGGACCTCGCGCTTCACACCGCCATCCAGCGCCACAGCCTCAAGTTTGATGTCGTCAAAATCGAGGCCGGGTGGGGAAAGATCGAGCTGCCGGCGGACGACAATCCCGCCGACAACGCGGCCTGGTTCGTCTATGCGCCGCCCGTGCCGCTGCGCGCTGCCATCGTCTGCGAAGGCCCGTCCGCACAGCGTTTGCGGACAGCGGCCGCGCCGGACAAGACGCGGACGGCCGACGTGGTCGCTGGCGCCGCGGTCAATTGGAAGGACACCGCGCTCGTAGTCTGGGCCGCGGGCACGCCAGACGATCGCTTGCAGGGTTGGGTGGAAAGCGGCGGCGTGCTCGTGTGCTTCCCGCCCGCGGGCTCTGGCGGCGCGGGGCCGCTCGGTATCACATGGGGCGCAGTCGAGGTCGCGGAAAAAAACGCGCCGTTCCGCGTGACGGCGTGGGACGATCTCGACGGCCCGCTCGCCCGCACCGAGAGCGGCGCGCCCCTGCCGCTCGCGCGCCTCGAAATCCCACGCCGCCAACTTCCCGCCGCGGAGAACGCGCACGTTTACGCCGCCTTCGCCGACGGCCGGCCGTTTTTCATCGGACGCAAAGTCGGCGTCGGCCACGTCTTCGCGTGCGCCACTTTGCCCGACCCGGAGTGGAGCACGCTCGGCGAAGGTTTCGTGCTCTTGCCGATGATGCAGCGTCTGCTCACGCTCGGCGGCCAGCGCCTCGCGCCGCCCACGATGGCCGTGGCCGGAGAGTGGAAACCCGACGACGCGCAGGAAACGTGGACGCCCCTCGAGGCCGATGCCCGCCGCGACTGGCGCTGGCACGCGGGCCTTTACCAGAGCGGCGCGCGCAAGATCGCGCTAAATCGTCCCGACGCCGAAGACCTCCCCGACCTCGTCCCCGCCGCGCGACTGCCGGAGTTGCTGCGCGGAGTGAAGCTCACCGTCATGACCGGCGCGCTCGCGCTAAAGGCCGAGAGTCTCCAGAGCGAGATCTGGCCCGCGATGCTCATCGTCACGATGCTCTTCATGTGCGCGGAAATGCTGCTCGCGACGAGCAAGGCGATGGTCTCGATGAAACCGGTGACGCGGCCTGTGACGACACCACGACCGGCGGAGGCAGTGGCATGAAAATCACGACGACCGTTCGCCGTGAATTCCGGGGACCGCACGATCGCCGCGCATGATCGAAGGCTGGCAGATCAACAACGTTCCGTGGGTGATTGCCGTCGCGGTCGCGTTCCTCGTCGCGTCGGTGTGGTTCTTCTTCCGCAGCGTCTCGCGGGAAGGGCACGGCGGATGGATGACGGCGCTGCACCTCCTGCGGCTGCTCATCGCGGCGCTCATCGCTTTCACGCTGCTGCGGCCGGAGCGCGTGCTGCTCACGCGGCGCACCGAGCAACCGCGCGTCGCGATCTTGTGGGACGGCTCGGGCAGCATGGACACGCAGGACGTGGTCGGCGGAGACCGGCAGATTATGTCGCGCGGCGATTGGGTAACGCAGCAGATCGACGCGAAATTCTGGGCGCCGCTCGAGAAGCGTTACCAAGTCATCGTCGAGCCTTTCGCCCAGCCGCCGGCCGCAAGGAACTCCGACGCGGAAACGGAAGTGGGCACCGACCTCAACTCCCCGCTCGAGCGCGTGCTCAAGCAGCACTCCGATCTGCGCGCGGTGCTGTTGCTCAGCGACGGCGACTGGAATCTCGGCAAGTCGCCGATCACCGCGGCCACGGCGCTGGCGCAGCGCGACGTGCCGGTCTTCGCGATCGGCGTCGGCAGCGAAGCGTATCTGCCGGATGTCGAGTTGCAGTCGGTGCTCGCGCCGAGTTACGGGCTGGTGAACGAGCGCATCAGCGTGATGTTCACCGTGCAAAACCATCTCGCGCGCGAAGTGAAAACGACGGTGAGCGTGAGCGGGCCGGGCGGCGCGAGCGGCTCGAAAAAAGTGACGCTGCCGCCGATGGGGCAAGTGCAGGACATGCTTGTCTTCACGCCGCAAGCTGAGGGCGAGGCGGACTTCACAGTGCGCGTGCCGGTCGAGCGCGAGGAAGTATTTCCGAGCAACAACGAGCGCGCCTTTCACCTCGCGGTGCGCAAGGAAATCCTGAAGGTGCTCGTGGTCGATTCACAGCCGCGCTGGGAGTTTCGCTACCTGCGCAATGCGCTCGCGCGCGATCCCGGCGTGGCGGTGAACACGGTGCTCTATCACCCGCAGATCGGCCTGGGTGAAGGATCCGGCTACCTCCCGCAGTTCCCGGCGAAGCGCGAAGACTTGCAGGGTTACGACGTCGTATTTCTCGGCGACGTGGGCATCGGCGGCGGAATGTTGACTCCGGAAAACGCGGCGATGCTGCGCGGCCTCATCGAGCAGCAGGCGAGCGGGCTCGTGCTCCTGCCCGGCGCGCTCGGGCGGCAGAAGTCGCTCGCCGATTCCGCGCTCGGCGATCTCATTCCCGTCGAGATGGATTACGCAAAAGGCTCCGGCTTTGCGAGCGGCGCGGAAGCAAGACTGGAGCTCACATTCCGCGGGCGCGACCACTGGCTCACCATGCTCGCGACCGATCCCGTGGCGAATCAAGCGGTGTGGCGCGGGCTGCCGGGATTTTACTGGTATGCGCCGGTCGTGAGGGCGAAGCCCGGAAGCGAAGTGCTGGCGACGCACGAAGCGGCGCGCAATCAGAGCGGCCGCATCCCGCTGCTCGTCACGCGCAGCGCGGGCAACGGCAAGGTGCTCTTCATGGGCACCGACTCCGCGTGGCGCTGGCGCAAGGGCGTGGAGGACACGTATCACTACCGGTTCTGGGGCCAGGTGGTGCGGTGGATGGCCCACCAGCGGCATCTCTCGCAGGATGAAGGCGTGCGCTTTTTCTACACGCCCGAAGCGCCGAAGCGCGGCGACAAAGTGCGGCTCAATGCCACGGTGCTCGACAAGCTGGGCGCGCCGGTGAGCGAGGGCAAAGTGACCGCCACGCTCACCGCGCCGGGCGGCACGAGCGAGACCATCGAGCTCGCCGCGGAGAACGCGGAGTGGGGCGTGCACACCGGACTCTTCGTGCCGCGCGAGGGCGGCAAGTACGAGGTGGAAGTGAAGTGCGAAGCCGCGTCGCGCCGCCTCAAAACGCAACTCACCGTCACCTTGCCCGTGCTAGAAAAAGTGGGCCTGCCCGCAAAGCTCGACGTGCTGCGGGAAATCTCCGCGCTCACCGCGGGCCGCGGCGGCGGGCCGGAGGATCTCGCGCAGATCGTGAGCAGTCTGAACCTGCTGCCCGAGCGCAAACCCGACGAGCTGCGCTTCCGGCTGTGGTGCCATCCGTGGTGGTGCGGCGCGCTGCTCGGACTCTTCACGGTGTACTGGGCGGGGCGCAAGATCGGCGGGCTTACTTGAGGAATTGTCATGCCGCTCGCCGCGTTTCCCAAATGCTACCTCGACGATCTGTGCCTCCACCGCACGATGTCGGTGGAGACGTGGATCGATCGCGCGGCGGCGCAGCTCGATGTGGATGGGCTCGAGTTTTACTGGGGCTTCACGCCGCATCGCGACGACGCGGCCATCGTGCGATTGCGCACGGCCATGGAATCGCGCGGGCTGACGATGCCGATGATGTGTTACTCGCCGGATTTCACGCAGCCCGACGCCGCGGCTCGCGCGAGAGAAGTGGCGAAGGAGCGGCGTGTGATCGAAGTCACCGCGGCGCTCGGCGGGAAATTTTGTCGTGTGCTCAGCGGCCAGCGCCGGCCCGAGGTGACGATCGACGACGGCGTAAAGATGGCCGCCGAGTGCATCGCCTCGCTGCTGCCCGATGCCGAGCGCCAAGGCGTGGTGCTCAATCTCGAAAACCACTACAAGGACGGTTACTGGGACTTCCCCGAGTTCGCGCGAAAACGCGATGTCTTCCTGCGCCTCCTCGATGCGATCCCGCGGAGTCCGTGGTTCGGAGTGAATTACGATCCATCCAATGCCACGGTCGCCGGCGACGACCCGCTGCAACTCCTCGACGATGTGAAGGATCGCGTGGTGACGATGCACGCGAGCGACCGATATTTTGAAGGCGGCTCGCTGGCCGACTTGCAGCGGCTCGGCGCGCATCAAGGTTACGCCTCGATCCTCAAGCACGGCATCGTCGGCCGCGGCCTCAACGATTTCGACGCGATCTTCTCCAGACTCAAGTCAGTCGGCTTCGCGGGATGGATCAGCATCGAGGATGGCAACGATCCCGCCGTCGGCATGGAGCATCTGCAGCTCTCGGCGGAATTTCTGCGCGCGAAGATGCAAGAGCACGGGCTGCCGTGAGCGCGGGGAAAGTTGAGTGTTGAAGTGATCCAGAAGTGACGCACTACTTTCGCGACATGATCGGCCTCGTTAATTTCGCTCCTGAACCTCACTCGGTGGAACTTCGCGAACTGCCTCAACCGGAGATCGGCGAGGAAGACGTGCTGCTCGCTGTCGAGGCGGTGGGAATCTGCGGCAGCGACTTGCACCAGTACACCGGCAGGCAGAGCTGGAAAGTCAATTACCCCGTCGTGCTCGGGCACGAATTTGGCGGCCTCGTCGCGCAGGCGGGCAAGCGCGTGCGCGGCTTCCGCGAGGGGGATCGCGTGGTGAGCGAGACGGCGGCTGTCATCGACGCCGGCTCACCTTTCACCCGCACAGGGCAGTACAATCTCGATCCGAACCGGCTCGGCTTTGGATACGGAGTGCACGGCGCGATGACGAAATTCGTGCGCGTGCCGGAGCGCTGCCTGCATCGTGTGCCAGAGGATTTGTCGTTTGAAAATGCCGCGCTCACCGAGCCGTGCTGCGTGGCTTACAATGCCGTGTGCCTTCACGCGCAGATCCGGCCGGGCGACAGCGTCGCCATCATCGGGCCGGGACCCATCGGCCTGCTCTGCGCGCTCATGGCCAGGCTTTCCGGCGCGCGGCCGCTCATCGTCATCGGTGTGAAGGCCGACGCCAAGCGGCTCGCGGTCGCGCGGCAGATCGGCGCCGCGCACACCTACGGCGAGCACGGCGAAGACGTCGCCGCGTCGGTCAAAGCGCTCGGCGACGGCTACGGCGTGGATGTGGTGATCGATGCCGCCGGCGTGAGCGCGACCTTGAAGCTCGCGCTCGATCTCGTGCGGCCCGGCGGGCAGATCAGCAAAGTGGGCTGGGGCCGTGAGCCGCTCGATTTTTCGCTCGATGCGCTAGTCGGCAAAGGCGTGACGTTGCGCGGCAGCTTTTCCCACAACTGGCCCATGTGGGAGAAAGTGCTCGGGATGCTCGCCAGCGGCCAGATCGACCTCACCCACATCCTCAACCGCGTCGCGCCCCTCGCGGAATGGGAGAGTTGCTTCGAGCAGATGCACCGCGGCGAACTCGTGAAAGCGGTGCTCAAGCCGTGATGGGAAATGAACTTTTGAAAGCGCGATGAGGCGATAAAGTGCGCGCCATGCCAGAAGTTCTTCCATTGAGCGCATCCATTGAGCAACGCCTTGCGGCATTGGAAAAGGAGATCGCCGAACTGCGGGCCGAAATGCTCACGATGACGCCTCGCGAGAAAGACTGGCAGCGCACTGCGGGGACGATGCCCAATGACGAGTTCTCTCGGAGCGCAGCGCGATTAGGCCGCGAGTGGCGGGCGCAGAAAATGGAACCGTGAGACGCATGCCTGCCGAGCTCGGTCTCACCGGAAAAATCGCGCTCATCACCGGTTCCGCGTCGGGCATCGGCGAAGCCATCGCGCGGCGGCTTGCGGAGGAAGGTGCGCGCGTCGTCATTCATGGCCGGCCGGTGCAGAGCGCGGAGGCGGAACGTATCGCGGGCGAAATCCGCGCGACAGGCGGCGAAGCCATCGTGGTGATGGCTGACATCGCCGAGCCGCGTGCGTGCGACGAGCTGATCGCCACGGTCGTCGAGCGGCTCGGCGGCATCGACATCCTGGTGAACAATGCGGCGAACATTCCCCGCGTGGGGCTCGAGGCCACGGATGCGGCGCTCTTCGATGCCTGCATGGCGGTCAATCTCCGCGCGCCGCTGCTGCTCATTCGCGCCGCGGCACCGCACTTTCGCCAGCGCGGCGGGGGGCGCGTGTTGAATATCGGCTCGGTCAATTGCTACTGCGGCGAAGCTAATCTGCTCGCCTACTCCATCAGCAAAGGCGGCCTGGCAACGCTCACCCGCAACCTCGCCGACGCGCACGCGCACGAGGGCATCCGCGTCAATCAAATCAATCCCGGCTGGGTGCTCACGCAGCATGAGTACGAATCAAAAGTACGCGACGGCCTCAGCCCCGACTGGCCGCAGCGCATCCCACCCGAACACGCGCCGGCGGGGCGCATCCTGCGGCCCGACGAGATCGCGCATTTCACCGCGGCCTTCCTAGCTGAGCAGGCAGCGATCGTGAGCGGCACGGTCGTGGAGATCAATCAGTTGCCGATGATCGGCCGCAATCCGCGAAAGTCCTCCGGCTTCTGAGCCGATCACGTGGATGAACGGCGCCGGAACTCATGTTTCCATGAGCTTGCACATGAGTTGCGCGCGGGTGGCTAGTGCGATCTTTTTGAGAACCGGAACCGGGCTTTCATCGTGCCGAGGCTGCATCCGAGATCTGCAACGATAGAGAGGCGAAGGGATCCAGCCCAACCTTTCGCCTCCAACCGCTTGCTCACACCGAATTCTAAACAACATCTTAGTGGAGCCGTCCTCACATTAGCGGTGCTCGCTGCCATGATGGGGAGAGTAATCGCGGCAGGTGGTGAGAAGAAACTCGCACCTTCCACTTCGGAGTTCGTCCGTGAGGCGGTGGCGGAGAAGACACTGCTCTCAACTGTGATGATGGTCACGGTCTGGCCCGGCGGCTGGACGGGGGTGCGGTGGTATCATAACGGGCGGGTGTATCGGGCGATCAGTAACATCGATTATTCGCGGTTGCCGCAGATGATCGAGTGGGAGGATGAGCAATCGCGTTATCAACTTACTATCTTCGCCACGAAGATGGATGCGGAGACGACCGCAGAGTTACTTGCACATGGGCAGTTTGTAGTTCCGCAATCTTTCGCCGCGAGCACCAAGCTGACCATCGTCACCGGAAGTCAATACATCGACTTAGCCCCGAAAGATACCGCGCTATCAGATGCGGAAACCATTCTCACGCTAACTGGATTAGCCGGAACCGCGCCGGACTTGGACTCCGTTGTAACGGCGGAGATTGACGCGCAGTTAGTGAGCAATTCGGCAAATATCGACAAGCTCATGGTGATGGTTCTCCCGCAGCGCGCGGTCTCGGTAGGAATCTACCGGGTAGTAGATCCCGGTTCTCCCCCAGACTTCACCGGTGGATGGTCCCACCGACGCGGAGATCATCGATACGTTAAACGACGTCTATAGGCAGGCAGGAGTGGCCTTTCGGTTGGACGGTTCGGGTAACGTGAACGTCGGCTATGATACCGACCCATGACGGTCTGGTCAGTGGCGGAGAGACTAACGCGATTGCGGGCGCTGTGGACAACCTACCAGGGAAAGTCCATGTGATCTTAGCGAAGAACAGCGGGGTTCCATATCCGACTTACTCAACGAAGTTTGTTAGAGCCGCAACAGGGGAAGTTTTCAATCTGCTCTTTGTTAAAACGATTGTTGACACAGGTGGGAGCGTGGCGCTGACCGAGGCACATGAGATGGGACATAGCTTGGACTTAACTTCCAGAAACCCCGATGGTGGTGCTCATGATCCAGGTCCGTTTCCGCCAGGAACAGATGGCCTGATGAAATCGGGATCACCCGATCCACTGACAGGAATTCTTCCAAATCCAGGACGTTGGTTACCGCACGAGGACTGGGAAACGGCCAACGTCAAAGCCCGTGACTACGAATAAACTTAGCAGGGAGCTTATTGTCATCCTCGCCGCCGCGGCGTTGTTGCTTTCGGATTCGGGGCAGACTCAAGCTATGAGTCCAGAAACCAATGCTAAACTCGATGCCGCCTTGCGCGACTGGAGAGTAGTCTCCCCAGCCATTCTCCAAGAGCCGGAAAATGCGGAACTGCTGATGGAACTCAGGAGTCTTGCCAAAGACCCCCGACAGCAAGTGGCAAGAGTCCCACTGCTTAAACTTGGCGATGCGGACGTTATTCAAAGCTGCTTGAAAGAATATCGGACCGAACATCCGAATTCACGGAGATCCGCAATGAGTCAGCTCCGAGCGGCCAGCAATCCAGACATCATTCCTTTGCTTGCTAGCGATCTGAGCAGGAATGAGAGCACGACAATGATTTTCTTTGAGGACAACGGAATGCTCCCTCTGTCCCTGGCGGCTGCGACGATAATAAAGGCAACCGTCCTCGAAAGTCCGGTATTTTCGCGCGAGGTCAAAGAATGGGCGAGGCAATTGCCGGCAATGTCCGATGGGCTAAGGGATGGAATGCGAGTCTGGTGGGAAGTCAACAAAGACGCGATTATGCGAAAAGACTATGAGGCAGTGGTGGCGGCTTTGGCTGTTCACGGTGCGGGCCAACAATCAGCGCCGTCGGTCTCCGCGCCGGCAACTCCTGCACCCATTGTTACTCCACTGCCTTCCGCGTCGCCAGGGCTGGCGGCGATGCCTGCCACCTCCGTGGCTCCTGTGCCCAAGACAGCGGTGTGGCCGTGGGTTGGAGGGATTTTCGTTTTGGCCGTCACCGCATTCCTTGTATGGAGACCTCACGCTTAGATTTTGAGAGTGCGGGGCCAACTCGCGCTTTGTCTTAAAGATCGCGCCGGTGCCGGGCCAGCCGGGCCAGAAGAACTTGATCTTCACCCCGCGCTTGAGCGACCGCACTTACTCGGTAACTGCCAAAACCAGCCTGCTGACAGCCGGCAGTTGGAATCCAATCATGAACTTCCTCCAGAGCGATAACGGCACGGAGCCGCCGTCACCGATCTCAATGCCAGCGGCCCGGCGAAGTTCTACCGCGTCGAGATCACCAAGACGTAGCAAATGCGCGAAGTGCCGCGCGGCTGGACCTCGAGCATCTCCCAAAAAATGCCGCTTTCCTTCACTTTCGGCGCGAAGGCTTTTCTCTCGGCGATGTATTTGATTTTCGATTTCATGATGAAACTTCGGGAGCGTGCGGCGGACGCCGCCGGGGTGGCAATCGTGAAAGCGATACGACATTGCCGGACGCTGCGCCCACCGCTACTCTGCGCGCATGGCGGGCCCACAAGAAAAGCCTTTCATCACTCCCGAAGAATATCTGCGGCTCGAGCGCGCCGCGGAATACAAGAGCGAATACTATGCTGGGGAAATCTTTTCGATGGCCGGCGGCAGCTCGAGGCACAGCGTGATCATTATGAGCGTCGGCGGCGAACTCCGCAATCTGCTCAAGGGCCATCGCTGCGTTCCGTATGACAGCAACCTGCGGATTTTGGTCCCCAGCACTGGTCTCTACACCTACCCCGATGCCTCGGTGATTTGCGGACCGCTGGAATTGGTGGACGCATATGGCGAGACGGTCGCCAATCCCGCGCTCATCGTCGAAGTGCTCTCCGATTCCAGCGAGGCCTAGGATCGCGGGAAAAAGTTTGCGCACTACCGCACGCTGCCGTCCTTCGCGGAGTATGTGCTGGTGTCGCAGAAGGAGCCGCTCGTCGAGGTCTTCTTCCGGATGGCGGATGGGACGTGGCAACTCACTCCGGCGCGCGGGCGGGAGGCCGTGGTGCGACTGCAATCGCTCGGTGTGGAATTGCGGCTGGCGGAGGTGTACGACCGCGTGGAGTTTGCCGAAAGCAGTGCTGGGCTTTAGCCCGTGATCGCGGGCGAGCGCGGGAGATCGCCCGACTTGGTGGCGGACTGTGCGAGCTAAAGCACAGCACCACTTTTGGCGCACGGATGCGCTGGCATATTTTCGGCTCCCCATTTCGCGCGCGTTCGCTTTTTCTGCGGACGACAGAGTTCCGAAAAAACTACGCAATGCTCCGTTTCTCTCGCGTTACCGCCCGATTCGCCATGGCGTGGATCGCGCTCCTCACATCTCTCGCGTCGGCAGCGCTCAATGAGCAGGAGACCGCGCTCGCGGCGAAGGTGACGTATGATGCCGGCCAGAAAAGGCCGCACGTGGAGATCGACGCCACGTTGTGCGCAGTCGCGCGCGCGAGAGCGGCGGACATGGCGCGGCGGAATTATTTCGGGCACGTGAATCCGGACGGCGTCGCGGCTAACTACCTCGTGCGGCAGGCGGGCTATCGGTTGCCGGACACTTATTCCGCAGACCGGGCGGCGAATAATATCGAGTCGATCGCCGCGGGCTACACTTCGGTCAGCGAGGTGTGGACGGGATGGATGAATTCGCCCCCTCACAAGACGCACATCCTCGCGCTCGATGCATTCTACCAGCCGCAGACTTCGCTCGGCGTCGGTTACTACCGGGATTCCAATTCTGAGTACGGTTCTTACTGGGTCATCATCACGGCTCCGCCCGACAAGCCCACGCTCGCCATCGCATCGCCTGCGGCCGGCGCGCGGCTTTCGTCGGCGCAGGTCGCGGTGAGCGGTGCCACTGGCGGCACGCCGGCGGCGAGCGTGCGAGTGCGTGTGGAGAATGCGTCGGGCGTCGGCGCTTTCATCACGGCCTCGGGAGTTGCAAACTGGACGGCCACCGTGGGCGGTCTCATTGCCGGCGCGAATACGCTGCGCATCCAGAGCGTGTCGGACAACGGCTCCGTGCTCCTCGAGTTCACGCGGGCGGTGCGTTACGTCGTCCTCGCGCCGCTCATCGTCGCGATCGAGGGGAACGGTTCAGTCACCAGCGGCTTTCTAGGAACCAGCCAGCGCGAGCTCAACGCGAATTACTCGATCGCCGCGCGGCCTGCGACCGGCTGGCTCTTTGCGCGCTGGGGCGGCGGCATCGAAAGCACCGCGGCCACGCTCGTCTTCACCATGAGCAGCGACCTGCAACTCAATGCGCACTTCATCCCCAATCCCTTTTTCACGCGCGCCGGCGGCTACAATGGATTGCTCGCCACGGATGCTTTCGCTCACGAGACCGCGGGCTTCATCAAGCTCACCATCACGACGCTCGGCGCATTCAGCGGCAGGCTCACGCTCGGCGGCGTGGCTTATTCGGTGGCGGGAAAATTCGACGTCGGCGGCGATGCGACGCTGAGCGTGAGGCGCACCAAACTCCCGCCGCTCGCACTCACCTTGCACCTCGATTTCGACGGCGGCACCGACCGCATCACCGGCGCGGTGAGCGATGGCGAGTTCTCCGCCGCGCTCAGCGCCGATCGCGGCGGCTCGAATGCGTGGACCGGGCGCTACACTGTCGCGCTTCCCGCCGATCCGCAGAATGCGGATGCGCCGTCGGGTTCGGGCTACTCCACGCTCACCGTCAGCACCGCGGGAGTTGCTGTGTTCAGCGGTGCGTTGGCCGATGGCACCGCGATAGCCGCGAGCGCCACGGTATCGAGGGACGGTGTGCTCCCGCTTTACTCGCCGCTCTACAGCGCGAAGGGATCGTTCTTTGCCTCACTCACCCTGCCGGCGCCGGAGGGGGGCGTCATCGCTGGGAGTTATCGCTGGACCAAGCCCGAGCTGCCGAAGAGCCGCATCCATCCGAGCGCCATCGCGATCGTTAGTCCCATCATCGGCAGCCGCTTCATCGCTCCGCTTTCCACGCAGACGATCCCCACCGTGACTGCGACGCCGGGCAATGTGGTGATCGAATTGACAGGCGGCAATCTCGATGGCTTCGCGCAGAGTGCGACGCTCGCGGCAAACAATCGCGTGAGCATCAGCGTTCCGCTGGTGCGAGGGCTCAACGTGTCGATCAATCGAACGACCGGCCGCTTCACCGGCAGCTTCATCCACCCGGCGATCAAGGCCTGGCGCCGCTTCGATGGCATCCTCCTGCAAACGCAAAACGCAGGTTACGGCTTTTTCCTCGGCGCGGATGCAGCGGGCTCGGTGAGCATTCGCGCGGCGGAATGAATCGCGCGGCGGGCGGAACGGCCGCACGAGGACGGCGGCGCTCCGCACTGGCACATCCATTGCTTGGATCGGGGCTGCACATGTCTCCCACCCACCACAGCGCTCATGCCCGCCGCGACAGCATGGAATCGGAATGCGAGACGATGTTTGCGTGCGGCATGAGCAAGGTCGTGCGGCACGGAGAGGATTCTGCTTCCTATCACAGCTTCGGTGAACTGGTGGAAAAGAGCTGGCCGTGCGGTGAGTGGATCGCACCGCAATCGCGCATCTCCGGCGGCGTCCCGCGCACTCGCTATCGCACCAATGGCCACCGAAGCGGCTCATCGCGCAGCGCGTTCATCAAGTCCGGAAACACGGCAGCGCGGACCGACCCGCCGCCTCCGAAGCCGCATGTACGCACATTTCCCGAGCCTCGCGCAGAGCGCCGGCCGCGATGGCTTCACCTCACGCTCGGTCTCGCGCGGACCCTCCGCCGAAGCTTCGCGCGAGCTCTCGCCGTCACTCACCCCACACACACCATCCCATGATCACAAGCACCACCCTCGACAAGAACGCGATCCACCAGCGTCTCAACGCGCTGGAACTTTTGATCGACGAACAAGACCGTGAGATCGCCGCGATCGAAGCGACGCTCAACGCCGCTATCAAACGCCCCGCCCGCCCGCTCGCCGCTGCTGGCAGCCGCACCAATGTCGCGCGTGGAAATGCGGCAGCCGGCGTCCGCTTCGGCTGCTCACCGGCGCCGCAGGTGTAGGCAGCACCACTCTCTCCGACTTCGCCCCTCAGTACTCCTCCGCGGGCGGCTCATCCTGCTCCTCGGTCAGCGCCTTGGTGAGCGATTCCTGGAACATGAGAAAGCGCTTGGTGACGAAGAGCGGGTCGCGCTGTTCTTCGCTGCCCACGTAGGTCTCGAGGAATTCTTCGATGGTCTGCTCCTCGTAATCCTCGGGCTCGCCCTGCCAGAGTTTGTCATCAAAGGCGACCTTGTGCGTGGCCTCGAAACAGCAGATGGCCAGCTCGAAATCCAGGTCGTCGAATTCATCGCAGAAAAGCTCCGCGATACGCGTGCTGGCATCGCACTGCACCAGGTCGTCGCTGATGAAGTGGACGATGTTGATGAAAGACGTGGCGTAGTAATTCATGGGATTGCGGCGCGGCGGTCGGTGCGGCATGGCGCTTATTTCTTCGCCGCGAGCGCGGTGGTGACGAAGGCGAGGAACTTTTCCCGTGTCTCTTTCACGAGCGCCGCGGGGCCAGTCATCTTCACAAAGACATCGCCCTCTGGATGCTCGACGATCGCGCCGAGCAGCGCGTAGTCGTTCATCGGCGTGGTGGGTCCACCGGGCATGCCGCTGGAGAAGGTGCCTTCGGTGCTGACGAGCGTGACTTTCGCGCCGGCGATTTGCCGCGGCTCGATTTTCGTCGCACCCTCCGCGCTGTGAAATTGGCCGAGCCAGCGGTCGATGTTTGCCTTCACGCCGCCGCCGCCGCCGGGACCGAAGTGGAAGAAGGTGATGTCCGCCGCCGCCGAGGCACCGGGGACGCTGAGCTGTGCCTTGCGCATGGGCGACGTGACCTCCACCCACTTCCATTCCGCGGGACGGTGAAAGGTGAATGCGCCAACGGTGAAGGCAGCGGGATCGTCGGCGCGAAGCGGGCCGGCGGCGCAGAGCGCGAGCAGAGAAAGGGCGAGGCGTTTCATGGGAGTGCCTTGTGTAGAGGCGGGTGGCGCGCCGTGCAAGGGCGGGGAACACTCAACGCTCGACGCTCAACTTCCTCCCAATCTCCGCGGCCCTCGCCTGCGCTTCGGTGAGCGGGAGGCCCGCGGGCACTCCGGGGCGAAGGTGGCCGATCTCGCTCAGCCACGCCTCGCACAGCAGGCGGCCGCGTTTGTGGATCGCGCCGAAGAAAACTTTCCCGCTGCTCGACTGCGCCCATTCTCCCGCGCGCCACTGCCGGAATTTTTCCGCCCGCGCCGGATCGAGCCCGGCGAGCAAGGCCGTGGCGATGACTTCCTGGCCGGCGGCATTGGGATGCACGCCGTCTTTGGCGAAGGCAAAGGTCGCGTCCTTCTCGCGCTGCCGTGCGAGCTCGGCCTTCATCGGTCCGTGTACGTCGATCACGCGCCAGCCCTCGGCCCGCCGATCCAGCAACCATGCGGCGTAGCGGGCGAGCACTTCGTCGTAGCCCTCGAAAGGCGCGCTCGCGCTCTCCTGCCCCGCCGGCGCCACGCGTGCGGCGATCGGCACGGAATCGAAAACCGGCGGCGTGAGATGAATGATCTGCGCGCCGGCCGCCGCCGCCTTGTCGCGCAGCCGACGGATGCCGTCCTGAAATTTTTTCGCCCACGCGTCGTCGTAGGGTTTGTAGATGCCGTCGTTCATGCCGTAGCAGGCGAAGACGAGGTCCGGCTTGGTCTTTGCCAGCACGCGGTCGAGCCGCTCGTGCAAGTCGGGGCGTGGAAATTTTCCGCCCGCGTGGCCTTCCTCGGAAAGTCCCGAAACCGTCTCGCTCGAAAGCCCGCAGTCGATGACCTCAAACTGCCGGTCGGGAAATTGCGTGAAGAGGAACGCCTCGAAACTGTCGATGTATTGGCCAGCGTGCGTGATGCTGTCGCCGAGGAAAACGACGCGCTTGACGCCAGGGAGAAAATCCTCCGCGGCACGCGCGAGTGAGCCGGACAAGAGGACGAAGCAGCAAAGGATGCGAGAGGCGAGGTGCATGGGTCGGATTAGATCGCGGTGTCGATTGATGCCAAGTATGGAGTGCTCATTCACAGTCATGAAAAAGTTTCTCTTCCTCCTCTTCTCGCTCGCGGCGGGTGTCAGCTTCGCGGCTGATGCGCGGCCCAATATCGTCCTCATCCTCACCGACGATCTCGGCATCAACGATCTCTCGTGCTACGGGCGCAAGGATCAGCGCACGCCAAATCTCGACCGGCTCGCCGCGCAGGGGATGCGTTTCACTTGCGCGTATTGCGCACAGCCCATCTGCTCGCCATCGCGTGCGGGCCTGCTCACCGGCAAGGCTCCGGCGAGATTGCACCTCACCAATTTTCTCGGCGGCCGCGCCGATGCGCCCTCGCAACGCGTGCTCCAGCCGGTGATCGAGGGGCAGCTTCCGCTCGAAGAAATCACGCTGGCCGAAGTGCTGCGCGATGCGGGTTACGCCACGGCGTGCCTCGGCAAATGGCACCTCGGCAACCAGGGTTTTTCGCCGACGGATCAAGGCTTCGACTTCTACCAGGCCGGTCGTCCCAAGACGGAGCCCACGGCCACCGAGGGGAGCAAAGGCGAATACGCGCTCACCGCCGCGGCGATGAAATGGGTCGAGTCGGTGAAAAACCGCGCGTTCTTTCTCTACCTCGCCCACAACACGCCGCACATCCCTTTTGCCGCGCGGCCCGAGGACTCGGCGCGGCACGCGGGCGCGTTCAATCCCGACTACGCAAACGTGATCGAGCGCATGGATGAGTGCGTGGGATTGATGATGAAAAAGATCGACGACCTCGGTCTCGCGGAGCGCACCGTCTTCCTCTTCGCGAGCGACAACGGCGGGCTGCACGTGCTCGAATTTCGCGGCAACAATCCCTCGACGCACAACACGCCTTTTCGCGCTGGCAAAGGCTACGTCTATGAAGGGGGGCTGCGCGATCCGCTCATCGTGCGCTGGCCGGGAAAAGTGAAAGCCGGCGCGGTGAGCGACACGCCCGTGGTGTTCCTCGATCTCATGCCCACGCTGCTCGAAGCCGCGGGCATCGACGCCGCGCACGCCGTCGGCCCGCTCGATGGCGTGAGCCTCGTGCCACTGCTCACCGGCGGCTCGCTCGCCGCGAGACCGCTTTTCTGGCACTACCCAAACTACGCAAACCAAGGCGGGCGCCCCGCCGGCGCGATGCGCGAGGCAGATTGGAAACTCGTGGAGCAATACGAAGACGGCAGCCTCGAACTTTACGACCTCGCGAAAGATATAGGTGAGACTAACAATCTTGCAGCCACCGAATCCGCGCGCGCCGCGGAGATGCGCGGAAAATTTCACGCCTGGCTGCGGAGTGTGGGCGCGCAGGAGTGCCGGCCCAATCCCGATTTCGACGCCGCCGCGCACCGCGCGCTCTACGTCGATCGCGACCCGTCGAAGCTCGCCGGCGCGGGCAGCACCGCCGCCCGGATCGAGGAGGAATGGAAGGACTGGCGCGCCGCGATGAACGCCGCCGTGCAAGGCCGCCGGCCCATCCTCACGCCCGCAACCGGCGACATCCGGCTCTTCGCCAAGACCGCGCAGGTACACGGCGACACCGCCCGCTACGAGCCGCTGCCTTATAAGGACACGATCGGATTTTGGACCAAGCCGGAGGATTGGGTGAGCTGGGATTTCGACGTGGCGAAGGCGGGCAAATACGAAGTGGAAGTGCAGCAAGGCTGCGTCGGTGGCGGCTCGGAGGTCGCCGTCGAGGTCGCGGGACAGACCTTGCAATTCACCGTCGAAGACACCGGCCACTTCCAACGTTTCATCCAGCGCACCATCGGCGTGGTCGATCTCGCCGCCGGAAAACAAACTCTCGCCGTGAAGCCGCAGAGCAAGAAGGGTGCGGCCGTGATGGACCTCCGTCGCGTGGTGCTGCGGGCGGTGGGAATGTGAATGGTGATTCGTGATCGGTGGATGGGCCGGCGCTCGCACAATTCACCAGTCACCAATCACCAGTCCCGTCTTCATGTTCTGTGCACCGCAGAGTTCGCGTTCGGCGGCCAAGAGATAGAGCCGCGATGATACGATCACAGCCGGTTAGATATTTGGGAGCAGATCGAAGTATTCGTCGTCTTCGTTCGAACCGCCTTCGCCTTTGCCAACCCGCTTCTCGGATTCCACGAACTCGATGCGCTCGATCCATTTCACCATCTTGTAGCCAAGCTGGTTTTCGACCCGCAGCCGCAAAGGCGC
>JBBRXP010000073.1:0-25990 GCA_038238555.1 Chthoniobacterales bacterium
CTTCCCAATATCACGGAAGGGTTTCCCAATATCACGGAAGCGTTTCTCCGTATCACGCAAGCACTTGGAATATTACCCTAGAAACGGCGATGGGATGTCACGCAAAGGCGCAAAGGCGCAAAGAAGAAGGATCTGTTGAGAACGCCCGTTCACCTGTCGGGTGAATGCGGAGGACGTCACAAATCTTTGCGCCTTTGCGCCTTTGCGTGAATTCCTTTCGTCCCATTGGCCGGATTTAGCTTACCTTGAGGAATTTACCTTTCGCTTCAATCGCCGGAAATCGGCTTCTCGAGGCAAACTCTTTTACCGATGGGTTCAGCAAGCGGGGGAGGTTGCGCCCGCCCCTTGCAAGCAATTCCGAGGTGGCAATCCCAAGGCGTGGGGTAGGTTGAGCCTAAATTCGTGATTGGATGTCAGCCGAATGGGGTCAGACCAATGAGAATGAAGAGATACGGCGAAGGAATCGCATCACCCTGTGGGTGAGGCGCAAACCCCGTGAGGGATCCCATTGGCCTTCATTCGGTTGACACCATGGGCTGACGGCCATCGCCGCTTTTAGGTGGAGTCAACCTAGGATAGCCTTATTGCTCAATCCAGCGTCTTGAGCCCCTCGACCACAGTCATGCGCGCGACGGCAATTGATGGCGCGATGCTCGAGAGGATGCCGAGCGCGGCGGCCACGAGCGTGGCCAGGCCGAGGATGCGCGGCGTGACTTCGAGGGTGAGGAAGAAGCCGCTCGTTGCCTTTGGCACATCTACCGAGACGGAGAGCAGCCACGCGCCGCCAGCGCCGAGCAGTGCGCCGCCAAGTGCGAGGGCAAAGCTTTCCGCGAGGATGAAAGCGAGCAGCTCGCGCCGCTGGTAGCCGATGGCCTTGAGCACGGCCAGCTCGCGGAAGCGTTCGCGGATGGCCATGCTCATGGTGCTGGCCGAGACCACCAGAAGCGTGGCGACGATGGCGCTGCAGATCGCTCCGATGAGCACTTTCAAATTCCCGATCATCGAGACAAAAGACATCTGGAAGGCGCGCTCGGTCTCGGCGCGCACTTCATTGGCGCTGCTTGCAAAGGCGTGGGTGATGGCCTCGATGACGCGCGGCGCCACTTCTGCCGATTCGGCGCGCACCCACCACATGCCGACCTGGCCCCAATTGCCCATTGCTTCGTCGAGATACGTCTGGTGGAACCAGCAGTTGCGGTCGTCGAGCGTGCCGGAATAGATGCCGAGGATCTTCAGTTCGAGATCGCACGGGTAGAGGGTGCCGATGAGGGTGATCTTCTGGCCGAGCCGCAGCTTGTAACGCTCGGCGGTGTCCTTGCCGACGATGCACGAAGTGCGGTCGGCGATCCAGGCCTGGCGCTGATCTTCGGGCATGGTGGCTTCGCCGAAAAGGGTGCGCATCTTGGCGGGATCGATTCCGAATTGTGCGAAGCCGATGCTCTCGTCGTCCTTAAATTTTCCGCCGAAATAAGTGAGCGGTGTCACGCACGCCACACCGGGGATTTTTTCGATGACCGGCCCTTGCCGCGCGGGCAGCGGCTGCGCGAGCGACACGCGGCTGCGCACGGCGATGCGCAGCGAAGCGCCGATGTCCTCCGGCGGCTGGGTGATTTCGCGCAGCACCACTTGCAGCGCGACAAAGAGGAAGAGCGAGACGGCGACGCTGAGGATGGAAAGCAGGGCGCGGCGCTTGTTGCGCAGGGCATTTTTTGCGATGAAGCCGGCAGCGGTCATAGGCAATGTTCAACCTAAATTCGTGATTGGATGTCAGCCGAATGGGGTCAGGCGAATGAGAATGAAGAGAGACGGCGAAGGAATCGCACCACCCTGTGGGTGATGCGCCCACCTCGAGGGATCCCATTGGCCTTCATTCGGTTGACACCATTCGGCTGACGGCCATCGCCGCTTTTAGGTTCAATTTTCAATTGGCAATTGAAAATTGGCGATGATCCCTTTTTCAAGATGCACGCTGCGCGATCCAAACGCCGCGGCCCGCGGGTCGTGCGTGACCATGATGACGGTCTTGCCAGCCTGCCTGCTCAAGGTCTGGAGAATGTTGAGCACGTCGTCGGCGGATTGGGAATCGAGGTTGCCGGTGGGTTCGTCGGCGACGATGAGCCGCGGATCGGTGACGAGCGCGCGTGCGATGGCCACGCGCTGTTCCTGGCCGCCGGAGAGCTGGCGCGGAAGGTGCCGATGCCGGTCGGCGACACCCACCAAATCGAGCGCAGCCATCGCCAACTCGCGCCGCCTGCCCGCGGAGAGCCGGATGAGCAGCAGCGGCAACTCGACATTCTCACAAGCGGTGAGGACCGGGATGAGATTGAAGGTTTGAAAAACAAATCCGACGTTTTGATTCCGCCAATCGGCGAGCTGCGATTCGTCGAGTACATCGACCCGCACGCCTTGCACCACGCAACTGCCGGAGGTCGGCCGGTCGATGCCGGCGAGGATGTGAAGCAGCGTGGATTTGCCGGAGCCCGAGGGGCCCATGAGCACTAGGAACTCGCCTCCTTTTATCTCGAGCGAAACGTCATTGAGCGCGCGGACCTCGATCTCGCCTTGCCTGTAAATCTTGGTGAGGTGCTCAATGGCCACGATGGACATTGGCCACACCCTGCGCGCTGGAATGCGCCCATTGCAACTTTCCCTTCGAGTGAATTCAGGCCGCTTCCCGCAGTCGGCGCTGGCGATGGGACAGGCACACGCGGCCGCGACGAAAGAGATCTTCGAGCGCGGCAGCGGCTTCACGGGGATTGTGACTCGAGGCAGAGACGGCGACAACGAGATCGCCAAGAGTGAGGGAAAAACGTGGATTTTTCTTGAGGGGCTTGTTCATGCCGCACTGGAGTAACTTATCCCGTGCCGAGCGCTTCCCCCTCTGTAGAGCGAAGGCGAAAGGAGAAGGGATTGTCCGCATCCGCTACAATCGTGTCGGCCTACCGTCATCATCCTCCGCGCGTGGAAAACCGCGGCGGAGTTGCATGGCGACGTTTGCCAGGAGAATGAGCCCACCGCCCGCGAGCAGTCGCCAGGTGAGAGATTCGCTGGCGTATCGCGTCTGCATGAGCCCGCTCAACCACCCGGGCAGCACCAGCGCGGAGAGGGATGCAAAGACGGGCTCAAAGCCGTAAATGATCCCAGCCTCGGTGGGAGTAACGTGGCGCTGCCAGTGATTCATGAGCAGGAAGGCAAAGAGCGAACAGAAGAGCGTCTCGGCACAGAGCAGCGCGATATTTCCGGGCCGCTGCCACACCCTCCACATCGCTGCCGGCGACGGCGCGGCGGAAAATGCCACGACCCCGAGCAGCACCGCGACCATTGCAAACATCACGAGCGTCGTGGCCATCGCGCGATTGTCCGCGTTCTTCTCACCATCGAGCAGCAGAATCTGCCAGGTGAAAAAACCCGTCGAGAGCAGAGTCTCCGCTTCGCCGCGGCCGAGCCGCAGCGAGCGCGGATCGAATCCCGCGAGCACCGCCGAGCCCACGAGCACCAGCGCCACGCAAGCTGTCGCCCGCCCGCCGAGCGCGCGCCGATGCGCCGCCGCCAGCCACAGCGGCACGAGCACACAGCAGAATTGCGTGAGGAAGGCGCTGGTCGAGGCGAGCGTGTGATCCAGCGCGTCCGCCTGAAGGAAAAGTCCACCCGAAGCCGCGAGCCCGAGCGCGGCACCCTGGCGCCATTCCGTGGGCCGGATGCGCCCCGCGCGCAGCACAAAAGGCAGCAGACACAATGCGCCCAACACACAGCGCGCCGAGTGACCAAGCGCCCCGAGGAACCAGGAATTCGACGCAGGTTCGATCGCCCGCTGGCCGGCGTAGAGCGCCTTGGTAAGCGGAAAGCTCAAGCCCCACCACGCGGTGGCCGCGATGAGCCACAGCACCGCCCGGCCGTGCATCTTCATCGCGGGGGAAGCGGCCACGCTGGGTGGCGCACGATCAAGTCCAGCGCGGCCGCGAGCAGCGTGCGCCCCGGCTCCATGCGGTGCCACGGCGATGCGCCGGAAGGATGCGGCAGCGGCACGACATCGAAGGACTGGTCACAATAAGTGACCACAAACTTTTTCCCGATCACGTCGGTGAGTTTTTCAAACGGGAAGAATTGCGCGATCGCCAGCTTGCCGATCGGCAGCACCAGCGCGGGCCGCAGCAGCACGATCTCCGCTTCGAGCCAGCGCCGGCAATTTGCGATCTCCCCCGGGTCCGGCACCCGATCGCCGCCCGCGCTCGTCTTTCCCGGAAAGCAACGGCACACCGCCGCCATGTAGATCGTCGCGCGGAACTCGGCTTCGCTCATCCCGCACGCCTGCTGAAACCAGCCGAAGAGCGTCTTGCCGGCCGTCCAGGCAAAAGGCCGGCCGAGCACCGGCTCCTTTACACCCGGCGCCTGGCCCACGGAGATCACGCGGCTCCACACCGCGCTGCCGGAGACCGCGGGGCGGTGCATCTTTGGGCAGAGGGTGCAGCCGCGCAGCGCGGCGATGTGGGCATCGAGCGCTGTCATCCGAGCACCGTGCCGGGGGGCACCGGATGGCCGAGCAGAAAGTCGCGCGCGGACATGCGCCGCTTGCCTTCGATCTGGATGTCGCGCAGCAGCACCGCGCCTTCGCCCGCCGCGACGAGGATGCCGCGGCGGTCCGTGCGAAGCACTGTCCCGGGCGCTCCGCTCTCGCGACGGTGCTGAATGCAGGAGAAGATTTTCAATTTGCGCGGGCCGTCGGGCGTGGGCAGCCAGGTGTGCGCGGCGGGCCATGGATTCATCGCGCGAATGCGGCGGTCGATCGCGGCTCGCGACGCGCGCCAGTCGATGGCGCCATTTTCGCGAGAAAGTTTCGGCGCGTAATTTGCCAGCGATTCATCCTGTGGAATGCGCGGCGCATTTCCCGCGAGGAGAAGCGGCCATGCCTCGCCGAGGGCCTTCATTGCAAGGATCGCGAGCCGGTCGTGCAGCGTGCCGCCGGTCTCGCGGCGGCGGATCGGCGTCTCTTTTTTCAAAACGATGTCGCCCGTGTCGAGCCCCTCGGCCATGTGCATGACGCTGATTCCCGTCACCCGGTCGCCGGCCTCGATCGCCGCCTGGATGGGCGCCGCGCCGCGCCAGCGCGGAAGCAGCGAGGCGTGCAAATTCACGCACGCGAGGCGCGCCGCATCGAGCACGGCCCGCGGCAGGAGCTGGCCGTAAGCCATCACCACGATCACGTCGGCCCGCAGCGCCTGCACATCCGCGATCGCATCCGGGGCGCGCAATCGTGCCGGCTGAAAAACGCGCGCGCCGCGAGCGGCGGCGAGTTGCTTGATGGGCGATGCGCGCATCTCCTGCCGGCGCCCGGCCGGCTTGTCGGGCTGCGTGAAGACCGCCGCGACCTCGCTGTTTTCCAGCAACCAACGCAGCGCCGGCACGCCGATCTCGCCCGTGCCCATGAAGAGGGAGCGCATTAGCGTACGGGGAGCATACGTGTCCCGCGTGTTGGTCGCGGCGTCTCGCTGCGATGAACTTTTGAAACTGTGCGATTCGCGCAGGATCTCCGCCGCGGGCTGGGCGGTCTCTCGTTGCGGAAACCTGGTTTCCGATCGCGCGCCGCAAAAGTCCGTCGCGGCGAGACACCACGACCAGACACGCGAGACGCGTGTGCTCCCCGGCGCATCGTCCATTGGGCGCCCTTCACCCCTCCGCATTGATCGTCTGCAAAATTTCCGAGAGCACCTTCACCGGCGGCTGCGTCGCGTCGATGTCCTTGGTTCGCGACGGCCCGTAGTATTCGAGCACGGGCTTGGATTCCTCTTCGTAAGTCACCAGCCGGCGGCGGATCGTTTCCTCGTTCGCGTCATCAAAACGGTTTTCTTTCAGCGCGCGTTTTTTGAGCCGCGAGACGAGCGCATCGCGGTCCGGGCACGAGAGGTGAAAGACGCGCCGCACCTCGATCAAGTCCTCCATAATTTGCGCCTGCTGCGTGTTTCGCGGGATGCCGTCGAGCACCAGCGAATCGATGTCGGGCTTGAAAGTGTGCGCGCCCACGTTGTCGCCAATGCGCGCCATCCAGAGCTTTACCGTGATCTCATCCGGCACGAGCTCGCCGCGGCTCGAGAAATCGAGAAAGGCCTGGCCGACCGGCGTGCGCGTATCGAGCGAACGAAAGACATCGCCGCATGCGCAGTGAAAAAAGCGCGGCACCGTGCCGAGGATTTTTCCCTGCGTGCCCTTGCCGCTGCCCGGCGCGCCGATGAGGAGGTAGGTGCGGTACTTCATTGGGGAAGTTGAGTGTTGAGAGACGGAAGAAGTTGAGTGTTGAGAGTTGAATGTTGAGTGGCCTCCGCGTTTCCGCTGTAGAGAGCGCTCCGCGCCAGAATGTGATGGCCGCCACTCAACACTCAACTCTCAACACTCAACTCTCCCCGTCCCCTGCACGAGCCCCACGACGCCAAGATTCCGCGCGGCCACGATCCGTATGCCGCGTTTCGCTCGGCGGATTATCGGCGCTATTGGATCGGCGGTTTCATCTCGGTGATCGGCCGGCAAATGCTCGCGGTGTCGGTCGGCTGGGAAATTTACCAGCGCACGCATTCCAAGACGGCGCTCGGGCTCGCCGGGTTGATGGGCGCGCTCCCGGTGATCCTGCTCTCGCTGCCGGCGGGCCAAATCGCCGATCGCTGGGATCGCAAGTGGATCATCGTGGCCTCGCAAGCCGCTCTGGTGCTCACTTCGCTGGCCCTTGCCTGGCTCGCTCTCGGCCACACCGTCGAGCTTCCCGTGGCTTGGGCGCAGCGCGCGCTCGCGTGGACGGCCGCGACTTTCGGGGAGAAAAAAGGCGTCACCTTTGGATCCGAGGTGCCGGCGATCTACGGGCTTCTCGCGATCAACGGAGTCGCGCGCGCCTTTGGCTGGGCCGCGCGCACGCCGTTCCTCACCGGCCTCGTGCCGCGCGATGCGCTGGCCAACGCAGTGACTTGGGGCAGCAGCAATTTCGAGATCGGCTCGATCGCCGGCCCCGCCGTCGGTGGGCTGCTCCTCGCGCAGTTTGGATTTTCTTTCGTCTATGGCCTCGATGCGTTTTGCCAGCTCGTCTTCATCGCTTTTCTGCTGCCCACGCATTCACGGCAGGAACCGCACGCGACCACGGGCGAACATCCGCTGCGCGACTTGCTCGCCGGGCTCGACTTCGTGTGGCGCACCAAGACCATCCTGGCCACGCTCACGCTCGATCTTTTCGCCGTGTTGCTCGGCGGCGCGATGGCGCTGATGCCGGTGTTTGCGGAGGAAATCCTGCACGTCGGCCCCGCGGGCCTCGGCTGGTTGCGCGCCGCGCCGTCTTTTGGCGCGGTGGCCATGGCTCTCAGCCTCACGCATCTGCCGCCGATGCGCCGAGCGGGCGTCACGCTGCTGTGGGCGGTCGCGGGCTTCGGCGTGGCGACCGTCGTCTTCGGGCTCTCGCGCAATTTCTGGCTCTCGCTCGCCGCCCTCGCCGTCACCGGCGCGTTGGATAATATCAGCGTCGTGGTGCGCCACACCCTCGTGCAACTCCTCACGCCCGACCCGATGCGCGGCCGCGTCGCCGCCGTCAATAACGTCTTCATCGGCTCGAGTAACGAACTCGGCGCGCTCGAAAGCGGCCTTACCGCCGCCTACTTTGGCCCGGTGCTCTCGGTGGTGGGCGGCGGCATCTGCACGGTGCTCGTAGTCTTCGCCGTCGCCGCGCTCTGGCCGCAAGTGCGGCGCATTGGGCCACTCGCGCTGCAGGAATAGCGATGTCTCCTCGCGATCTTGCACCCGGCGACGCGCGTTCCGCCGCGCTTGATCTCGCGCAGTTCGACGTCTTCCGAATCCGGTCCGCGGAGGATCCGCTTTTTGCCCCTGCCTACGCGCAGTTGTGGGAGGAATTTGGCCCGCGCCACGAGATGGAGCGCCGCAAGGTGCTCGCACGCCGCTTCGCTCTCGCGCCGGCCCTCCTCTACGAAATGGCGCTCGTGCGGAAAGACGGCGTCTTTGCCGCCGTGCGCGACCACACTGCCCTGCGCGCCGGCGAGGAAGCCATCGTACATCTCTCGCACAATCTTGTGGCGCCCGAGTGGCGCCGAACCGGCCTCGCAGGCTGGATGCGCGCGCTGCCGCTGCTCGCCGCGCGCGAAAATTTTCCCGGCGCGCCTGTGACCTTGGTGGCGGAGATGGAGTACGAATCTCCCGACGATGCAGCGTGCGCGATCCGGCTGATGGCTTACGAAAAAGCTGGCTTCAAAAAAATCGACCCTCGCGTGGTGCGCTATCATCAGCCCGACTTCCGCGCGCCGAAAGAGATCGACCGAGGCGGCGGCGCGCGTCCCCTGCCTTTTCAACTCGTGATCCGCCGTGTGGACCGCGAGCACGAAGACGTCATCGGCGGCGCGCAAGTCCGCGAGATCGCCGCCGCGCTCCACGCCATGTATGCGCGCCAATTCCGCGCCGCCGACATGCGGCATCCGGCGCTCGACATCGCCGACCTTCCCGCCACGCCCGTCGCACTCATCGCTCCCAGCGCTTCATGTTGACCGCGTTTTATCACCCCGGTTTCGCCGCGCCGATCGGCGATCACATCATGCCCATCCACAAGTTTGGCCTCGTGGCGGAGGCACTGCGCGATGCGGCAGACATCCGACTCGTCGAGCCGGAGCCCGTCGCCGAGGCCGATCTTCTGCGCGTGCACACGCACGAATACATCGCGGCGGTGAAGACGGGCGCACCGCGCGGGCTGGCTGAGATGCAGAAGTTTCCCTGGTCGTCGCAGCTTTTTCCCAGCGTGTGCCTCACCAGCGGCGGCTGCCTCTCCGCGGCGGGGCAGGCGCTGCGCGATGGCGCATCGGCGGCCCTCGCGAGCGGCTTTCACCATGCCTGCGCCGATCACGGCGAAGGCTTCTGCACCTTCAATGGCTTGATCGTCGCGATCGATGCGCTCTTTGCAGCCGGAGAGATCCGCTCTGCCGCCGTGCTCGACATGGACCTCCATTACGGCAATGGCACCGCACAACTCGCCGCGGAGCGCTCGCATGTATTCGCTGCATCCATCTACGGCAATGACTACTGGGATCACCGCTATTACCGCGACGTTTCCGAGCGACACCACGATGACGGCGAGAACCACCGCTCCTTTGCGCTGCCCGGCGGCTGCGATCGCCACACGATGCTCGACGTGATGCGCCAGGCGCTCCCGTTCATCGCCGCGCGCCGGCCCGATCTGTTGCTCTATCAAGCGGGCGCCGATCCTTATTACGAGGATCCTTACTCCCCACTCGCGCTCGATCACGATGACTTACAAATGCGGGATCGCTTTGTCTTTGAATTCGCAAAAGCTCGCGGGCTTCCCATCGCATGGGTGCTGGCGGGAGGTTACACCGAAGACGTTACAAAAATCGTGCGCGTGCATCTGAATACATTCGAGGCATGGAGGGAAGTTTATGGACATTGAGCAGCTCCGCCTTCCCTCGGGCATGCGGCTCGTAACTCTCCTGTGCGGCGGCTGGTCGGCGCTCGTCTTCGGCTTTCTTTATATGCCGATTTTCCTCTTGATTGCTTATTCCTTCAATAAGTCGCGCTTACTTACCCATTGGACGGGATTCACTGTCGATTGGTATCGCAAACTCGCCACGAGTGAATCGCTGCTCGCCGCGTTGAATCACAGCCTCCTCATCGCCGCGGCCACCACCCTCCTGGCGGTCGCGCTCGGCACGGTGGGAGGGTGGTTACTTTACCGATACAGTTATCGGGCACAGCGCGCATTGGTTACCCTCGTCTTTATTCCCATGGCGATGCCGGAGATCATCATGGGGATAAGTCTCCTCATTTTCTTTTCCGTGATTGCGGCGCCTCTCAATCGCTGGCTGGCGATGCTTTCACTGCCCGATGTGCTCTGGCTTACCGCAGGCAAGGTCGCCGCCGCGCTGCTGGCTGGCGGGTTGGGCGCCTCCGCTGCCTGGGCATTTCACCGCGCGGGCGGCGGCAGGCAAGGCCACCCGTGGCGGGCCGGTCTGAGCGCCGGCCTGGGATTCGTGTTCGCTGCCTGGTGTTATGCCGCGTCCTCGACGGCGATCGCGGAGGGGTTCCTGAGCATCAATCAAGACGGCTTCGGCCTCGGGTTCCTCACCATCATTATTTCGCACGTTACTTTTTGCTTTCCCTTCGTCCTCGTCGCCGTGCAGGCGCGGCTCGCGGGTTCCGATCCCTCTCTGGAAGAAGCAGCAATGGACTTGGGCGCGCCCCCGGCAAAGGCATTCTGGCTGGTGACGGTTCCTTACCTTTTGCCCGCCATCGTGTCGGGCGCGCTGATGTCGTTTACACTCTCGATGGATGAAGTCATCGTTACTTACTTTGTAAGAAGCCCCGCATCCGAGACACTGCCTCTCAAGATATTTGGCCTTGCAAAAAAGGGTCTCGATCCGTCACTCAATGCCATCTCCGCCATCATTGTCCTTGCCACCGCGCCACTGGTCGTCATCTCCGAGAGAGTGCGCAAGCTTTACCGATAACTTATGAAACTTTTCCGCCATCTTACTCTCGCACTTGTCTGTATTACCACCGCCGTCGCCGCTCCCAAGAAATCCGGCCTCAACCTGTTCTGCTGGTCTGAATATGTTCCGGAGTCGGTAATCAAAGGCTTCGAGAAAGAGACGGGCGTGAAGGTCAATATCGAGAACTACGCCTCCAACGAAGAGATGCTCTCCAAGCTTCTTTCCGGCGCGTCGAAATACGATCTCATTCAGCCTTCGGAATACACCGTCGAGGCATTGATCAAAGCCGGCAAGCTGGCGGAGTTAAACCTCGCGAACATTCCGAACACGCGGAATCTCGATCCCGGGTTCACCAAGCTGGCGCACGATCCGGCCGGTAAGTACAGTGTCCCCTGGATGGCTGGCTCCGTCGGTATCGTGGTGAACACCGCCAAGGTAAAGGAACCCGTCGAGAGTTATCAGGACGTATTCTCCGGAAAATACAAAGGTCACATCGTCGTGCTTAAGGATGCGCGCGAATTAGTAACCTGGGCTCTCGCCACACTCGGAATCGGTGCCAACGAAATAACCCCTGCCAACCTCGAGAAGGCAAAGCCGATCCTCAAAAGGTGGCTCCCGCAGGTAAAGGTGTTTGATTCCGACAGCCCGAAGACCGCGCTGCTCAATGGCGATGTCGATGTCGGCATCGTGTGGAGCGGGGAAGCCGCGATCCTGTGGAATGAGGACCACAGGTTTACCTACACGCTGCCCAAGGAGGGCGCCCATCGGTTTATCGACAACCTCTGCATTCCCACAAACGCGCTTAACAAAGCCGATGCCGAGAGATTTATCGACTATGTGCTAAGACCCGAGGTAAGTGTGACAATATCCGCGGACTTCCCTTACACCAACCCAAACGCGGAGGCCCGCAAGTTACTTACTCCGGCGCAGCTAGCCAACCCAGCCAGTTATCCCCCCGGCGATCCGAGACTGGCAACCTTCCGAGACATAGGCAAGCTGGCCAGCGAGATCGACAAGCTCGTAACCGACCTCAAGTCAAGACAATGAAGAGAATGTCCAGGCACGCGCGCAATTCGCGCTTCCGTAAGGCGACTGTAAACTTTTTTCGACGAGCTTCTAAGTGACCGCGTCAATAGGCATTTCCCGGTCGGTAAGTGAGTCTGGACGCAGGCCAGGGCTGCTCGGCTGGCTGGCGCTGGCGCCGATGTTACTTTGGCTGGCAGCGTTCGTGGTCGCTCCGACGGCGATTCTTGCCGCGTACAGTTTCTGCCAGCGCGATGAACTCGGGCAGGTGATTTATGCCTTCACATGGAATAACTATCGGCGGGTTCTTGATCCTATCTATCTTCATATCCTGTGGCGGTCGGTCGTGTATGCGGGGATCGCCACGGTCGTATGTCTGGGGGCCGGTTATCCGGTAGCGTGGTTTATCGGGCGCGCGCCGGAGAAGCGGCGCAATCTGTTGCTAATGCTGGTGATGGTGCCCTTCTGGACGAGCTTCCTTATCCGCACTTACGCCTGGATTGTTATTCTGAGTAATAACGGACTGCTCAATGGCATGGCGCAATATACCCATCTCATCAGTCAACCGTGGGAGATGCTTTATACGCCGGGCGCGGTGGTGATCGGGCTTATTTATTCCTATCTGCCCTTCATGATCCTGCCTATCTACGGATCGGTGGAAAAGCTCGACCTCTCGCTGGTGGAGGCGGCGTTCGATCTGGGCGCGGGACCGGTGAGCGCTTTCACAACGGTTATCCTTCCGCTCACCAAGGCAGGCGTTGCCGCCGGAGTCCTGCTCGTGTTTATCCCGGCGATCGGGATGTTTGCGATCGCACAACTCATGGGCGGCGGACGCGCCCCCACCATCGGCGAGGTGATCCAGGATCAGTTCCTTTCCGCCCGCGACTGGCCCTTCGGTTCCGCGCTCGGCATGGCGTTGTTGATCCTTTTCGCGCTGGGTGTTTGGGTTGCCGCGCGCGGGTGGAACGCTATCCCCCAGCGCGGACTTTCTCCTTTTTCGTCTCGCCGTCCTCGTTGATGCGGCGGATTTCGCGGGCGAGTTGTTGTTCGATTTCGGCGACTTCCTCCCACTTCTCCGCGGCTTGCGCTTTTGCGATCTGGTCCTGGAGGAAGACTTCTTTCTCCGCGATCTTCGCTTTGGAAGCGCTTTCGATCCCGGCGATTTCGGCTTTCTGGTCTTCGGTCAGTGTGGCGGTGGGCGACTGTTTCTCCAGCCGCTCCATGGCGAGTTCGTAGGCGGATTTCATAGGGGCGATAGTCGGCCCGCCGCGCGCGGATGGCAAGCGGCCTACGGCTTGTCCGCAGGCATCAGGCGCGGGCCGATGATGTCGCGCCAGAGCTCATAGCCTTTCGCGTTCATGTGGAGTTGGTCTTCGACGAAAATCTCCGGGCGCGGCAGGCCGTCGGCGCCGAGCATTCGACGGAAGACATCGATGAAATTCATGCGCGGCTTGTCTTTCATGAATTTTTCGATCAACCCGTTTGCGGCCTCCACGGTCTGCACCTGCGACCAGCGTTTCGGGTTTCCGGCGATGGAGATGTAAGCGATCTCCACCTCCGGCAGAGCCGCGCGCACCTTCTCGACGAAGGCGCGGAAGTCCGCAAAGACGCGCTCGGCGGACAAGCCGGCGTTGATGTCATTGCCGCCCGCATAAAGCACCACCATGCGCGGCGCGACGGGGATGACGATGCGATCGGCGAAGTGGACGCTGTCGGCGAGTTGCGAACCGCCGAAGCCGCGATTGAGCACGTGGTGATGGGGGAAATCCTGCGCGAGCGTGGTCCAGCGGCGGATGCTCGAACTGCCGACAAAGACGATCCCGCCCTTCGCCGGCGGCTGCTCATGATCAGCTTGCTCGAAGGCAGCGATTTCTTTTTCCCATTTTGCAAAGGAGTCCCGAGGCGGTTCCGCGAGGGCGGCAAACGTGACCAGTGCGAGAGAGGCGAAGAGAATGATGGAGCGCATGATTTGGCGGAATGAAGAACGCGCGCGGCGCTGGAGGCCAAGCCCAAAGTTTCGCGAGCATTGCAATCGCGGCGAGCGGGACGCACAAGTGAGTGAAATGAAAACTTTCCGGCTCCTCCTTCCCCTCGCGCTCCTCTCCACGATGGCGCCCGCTGAAAGCGTGAAGGACCGGGAAGCCGCCGTGCGCAAGGATCGGACGACGATGGAAAACGACGCGCGCTGGATTTATGGCGACGTCGCGCGCGGCTTTGCGGAGGCGCGGCGCACGGGCCGGCCGCTGCTCGTGGTGTTGCGGTGCGTGCCGTGCCAGGCGTGCATGGGCATCGATGCGAGCGTGCTGAGCGAGCCGGCGCTCGGGCCGCTGCTGGAACGCTTCGTGTGCGTGCGAGTCATCGATGCCAACGCGCTCGATCTCGCGCTGTTTCAGTTCGACTACGACCTCTCTTTTTCCACGCTCTTCTTCGCCGCCGATGGCACCGTGCTCGGCCGCTACGGCTCGTGGACGCACCAGAAAGACGCGCGCGACAGCACCACCGCCGGCTTCCGCCGGGCACTGGAAGCCGCGCTCGCTTTGCACCGCGAATACCCCGCCAACAAAGCCGCGCTCGCCGGCAAACAGGGCGGCCCGACGCCCTTCAAGACGCCGGTGGAAATCCCGGCGCTCGCGGGCAAATATCGGCGCGAGCTCGATTGGGACGGCAAGGTGGTGCAGAGCTGCGTGCACTGCCATCAGATCGGCGAGGCTTTCCGCGCGTCTTTGCGCGACAAGGGTCAAGCCATTCCCACCGAGCTCATCTATCCCATGCCCGCGCCCGAAACCATCGGCCTCGCGCTCGCCGCGGATCGGATCGCGCACGTCGATGCCGTGGCCCCCGGCTCGGTGGCCGCCGCCGCGGGTGTGCGCGCGGGCGACGACTTTATTTCTTTCGCTGGCCAGCCGCTTATCTCCATCGCCGACGTGGCTTGGGCGCTGCACCGCGCGCCGGATGCGGGCTCGATCCCAGCCGTGGTGACGCGCGACGGCGCTCCGCTCGAGCTCATGTTTGCGCTGCCAGTCGGCTGGCGAATGAAGACCGATATTTCCGGTCGCGCCGGCACTTGGTCCGTGCGCGGCATGGCCACCGGTGGGCTCGTGCTCGAAGACTTGGGCGACGCAGCCCGCGCCGCGCGCAATCTCGGTCCTGAGCGGATGGCGCTCTTCGTGAAGGGCCTCGGCCAATTCGGCAAACACGCCGCCGCGAAGAACGCCGGATTTCAAAAGAACGATGTGATCGTGAAGCTCGATGGCTTCACGGCGCGCATCGGCGAGGGGGAATTGATCGGCCATCTTCTCGGCGCGCACCGCCCGGGCGAGCAAGTGAAAGCCACCGTGCTGCGCGGCGCTGAAAGCGTGGAACTCACACTGCCCATGCAGTAGCTGCGGCAGCGCACGCGGGGCAGTGACGCCGCGGGCACTTCCGGCGGCGAGGGTGCCGCAGCTACTTCAGCCGCGCGCGAGGTATTCGTTTACCACGGCGTGATAGGGCTCGAAGTGGGCGACGTCGCGCGCGCGGTCCGCGCGCAGCCGGTAGTAGAAACGCGCGACTCGCGCATCCTGGCGCGCGATCCACAGCAGCGCGCTCACCACGGCGAGCCGATGCACGCGCGGGGCTTTCTCCCTCCACATGCGAGTAAGCAGGCGCGAAATCTCGATCCATTGCAGCGGGCCGTGGGTCTCTTCGTCGTCGGTGCCCGCATCGTCCACGCGCTCGAAATCGCGGATGCTTCCCGTCTTGTGGCGCGCGGGAAAGACGGCCTTTAGGTGGGTGCGCTCTCCGGTCTGGTCGTCGGGCACCACTTCCCAGTAGAGCGGCGCGGGCGAGAGCACTTCGAAGTCGAAGTCCGCCGGGTCCGCGGCCGCTTCTTCGAGCATCTCGCGGTTGAGGGTGGCGCCGATATTTTCGCCCGGCTTTCCTTTGCCAAAGGGCATCCGCAGTGTGGTGAAGCTCTGGCCGTCGCGCCCGCGGCCGGTGTATTCGTGAGCGAGCACGAGCAGGCGGCCATTATGATGCGCTTGGAAAAAAACCGCGCCCACGCCGTGGTCGGCGATCCTGAGGATGGGCTGATCGAACGGGTGGAGCATGGCGGCCCGTCACGCTGTCCGGGGATCCGGCGCGAAGCAAGCCTCGCGACGGGAGGCAGGGTCAGAGTTGGCGCTTCTTGATTTTTTCGGCGATCTCCGCCGGCTCCGCGGTGCGGCCCTGGTCGTTCACCTCTTCGATCCATTTCTCGAGTGCAGCGCGCAGCTTCTTTAACTCAGCGACATCCTCGGTCTTCTCGGAGTCGGCGAGGTTATGTATCTCGAAAGGATCGGCGGTAAGATCGTAGAGCTCTTCTTCCGGCCTGCGCGGCTGGCAGAGGAAGTCTTGTGCGGGAGTTAGTTTGCCTTGGGCGTGCAGTTCCTTGAGTAAGTTCCACACAGGGTATTGCCTCTCCTTGTAGTTATTCGTCGCGAGGAAAGGAACCTCAGGCATGAAGTTGCGGATGTAACGATAACCTTCATCCCGAACGGCGCGGATACGCATGACCGTCTCGTCGCACCGGTCGCGTGAACCGAAGACATACTCGCGCGGCGCTTCGCAATGGTCGCCGAGAAAGATGCGGCCCTGCATCTTTGGCGGTTTGGGCGCGCCGGCGAGGCCGATCATGGTGGGCGCGAGGTCGATGCCATCGAGCATGCGGTCATCGAGCGTGCCGGCCTTGAAATGCGCGGGCGCCGGCAAGCTTTTCGGCCAGCGGATAATGAGCGGAACGTGAAACCCTTCTTCGTAACAAAACTGTTTTCCGCGCACGTGCGACTGGCCGTTGTCTCCGAAGAACACAACGATTGTGTTATCCGCCAACCCATCCTTTTGCAGTGCATCGAGGATAAGTCCCACTTTGCGATCCAACTCGCTGGTGGCATCGAGATACTCGGCCCAATCCTTGCGAGTAACAGGATGGTCTGGGTAATAAGGAGGTATCTCAACCTTGGCCGCGTCCGCCTTCTTCGGTGCATGATAAGTGCGATGGGTCTCCTGGAAGTTGACCTGCGCATAGAAGGGTTGTTGCGCTTTGAGATCGGCCCAGTTACCCGAGTCAAAAGCTTTCCCCTCGAAGAGAAAGTTCCAGTCGGTCTTCCCCGAGCCTCGGAATCCACACGACTCGGGTAACTGCACGACATTCGCCGTAAAGTAACCCGCGTCGCGCATCCAAGCCGTAAGCAGGCGCACACCTTCCGGCAGTGCCTTCTTATTCGGCGTGCGATGATTGTGCGCGCCGATGGAGATGGCGTGCATCCCCGTCATGAAAGAGGAGCGACTTACCGAACAAACCATGCCGTCGTAAAAGCGAGTGTAACGCACGCCGTCCGCGGCCAGCTTGTCGAGATTGGGCGTCCATACTTCCTTCGTGCCGATGCAGCTCAGATGCGGCCCGAAATCCTCGGCGATAAGCCAGAGAATGTTGGGCCGCTGGGTATCGGCCGCAAAGACGGAGATCAAAGTAAGATAGTAACCGATCAGTAAGATCGCCCGGGCGGAGTAAGGGGAAGTAAATCGTGTATTCATGGAGTAAGGTAGTTACTGAGTTAATGCCACTGAGGATGGGTAAGAATCTCTTGGCGCGAGGACGCGCAGGCGACAGGAGTGTCGCACCGCGTCCGAGGAGAGGCGACACTCCTGTCGCCTCAGCGCGCAGATGCTCTCGCGGCTACGGTCCACTCTTGCGCGGTTTCTGGGTGCCGATGAGTTGCTGGGCCGCGGAAGGATCCTGCGCTTTGGTGAGCACTTGCTCGAGGCTGATGAGGCCGCGCAGGTAGAGTTCCACGAGCGAAGTCTCAAGCGAGACCATCCCAAACTTCGAGCCGGTCAGGATGTCGTTGGCGATGCGAAAGGTTTTGTTATCCCGGATCAGCGCGGCGATCGACGGGGTGTTAATCATTACTTCGAATGCAGCGACGCGGCCTTTTCCATCGAGCCGCGGAAGCAGGAGCTGTGAGATGACGGCTTTGAGGTTGGTCGAGACTTGCGTGCGGATTTGCTCCTGCTGCGTGGAAGGGAACGCGTCGATGATGCGATCAACGGTGCGCGGCGCGCCGGTGGTGTGCAGCGTGGCGAAGACGAGGTGGCCCGTCTCGGCGGCGGTGATGGCGGTCTCCATGGTTTCGAGGTCGCGCATTTCGCCCACGAGAATCACGTCGGGATCCTGCCGCAGCGCGCGCCGCAGACCTTCGGCGAAGGAGGACACATCCACGCCGACCTCGCGTTGATTGACGATGCCCATGCGATGCTCGTGAAAGTATTCGATGGGATCTTCGATGGTAACGATGTGGCCTTGCGTGGTGGAATTGATGACGTCGAGCATCGACGCAAGCGTGGTGGTCTTGCCCGAACCAGTGGGGCCGGTCACGAGGATGAGCCCGCGTGGAAGTGAGAGCAGGCCGCGCACTGCGGGCGGCAGGCCGATCTCTTCGAGCGACATCATCCGGTTCGGCACGAGCCGCAACGCGAGGCCGAGGAAACCTTTCTGCCGATACACACTCACGCGAAAGCGATTCGATTCGCGGAAGGTGAAAGCAAAATCAACGCTGCCGACTTCGTTCACGCGCTGAAGATTGGAGTCGCTGGTGATGGCGCGCGCGAGCGTCTCGGTGTCTTCGCCGGCGAGCGACGGCAACTCCAGTTTCACCAGCCGCCCGTGAAGCCGCACCGCGGGCGGCGCGCCGACGGAGAGATGCAAATCGGAAGCGCCTTCATCGATCACCAACCGCAGCAAATCCTCCATCGGCACGAGGCCGGGCTTTTCTTTTTGCGCGTTCGGAGACTCCGCCGCAGGCGGCGTCGGCGCGGTTTTTCCTGAATCAAAGAGAGCCATTCGCCAATTACTTCACGCCGTATTTTTCCATGATGACGGCGTGCTGGATTCGCGGCTTGCCGGGATTGCGCGCGCGCGCCTCCAACAAGTCCAAGGTATCAAGAAGGTCTTCGACTTCCTCGCGCTGTCGGCGAATCTCCTTGGTCACGGCGCGCAGATCCGGTCCGATTCGTTTCTTGATAGTGGCACTACTCATGAGCGGCGCGGCGATATTTAACTCGGTAATAACGACGACTCGCACTGCACGTCGAACGAAATCCGGCAGGTGCCCGAGGCTCTGGGGAGCACGCGCGTCCCGCGTGTTGGTCGCGGTGTCCTCGCCGCGACGAACTTCAGAACCACGCGATTCGGGCAAGAACTCCGCGCTGCAGAAATGCCGGCGGGTTCTTCGGGTGCGGAGCTCTTGCCGTGGCGGCTCGGTTTTGAAAGTCCGTCGCGGCGAGACGCGTGTGCTCCCCAGATGCAAACGCGCGCTTGCGAAAAATTCTCCGCGCCACGTAGCCTCGCTCGCATGAAAATCCAAGACGGCGATCCCCGGGGATTTGGCGATCTCTTTGCCGCGGAGAGAAAGTGGCGGCGGCAGCCGGTAGCTGCGACGCCCTCGTCGCGCGGAGCGGGGGGCGCCGGCTTTGCGGTGTCGAGCGTGGGATCGGCCGATGCGCCGCGCGTCACTTTCACGGAAGAGGATTGCGTGGGGCTCGCTTTTTCCGGCGGCGGAATCCGCAGCGCCACTTTCAATCTCGGAGTGCTGCAAGGTTTGCACCGGCTCAAATTTTTGCGGCACATCGACTACCTGGCCACGGTGTCCGGCGGCGGCTACATCGGCGCGTGGTGGAGCGCGTGGCTCGCGCGCCGGCCGCGGAGCGACGTGCTCTTTCCCGAGACGGAAGCTGCAGAACCCGAGCCCGAAGAAGTGCGGCACCTGCGCGAGTTCAGCAATTTCCTCGCGCCGCGCATCGGCTTCTTTGAGACGGAGACTTGGGCCGCGGTGCTCGCGGTGTTGAGCGCGATGGCGCCCACGCTGTGCATCGCGCTCTCGATTATCGCGCTGGCGATTCTCGCGTGGCTTCTCGCCGCGGCCGGAATCCTGGCGCCGGATTGGCGCGGCCCGATCGTGATGCTCGCGCTTCTCGCCGCGGCGCAAGTGGCCTGCGAACTGCGCTGGCGCCGCAGCGCCCGGGCGGAGAAATGTACGGGCATCTGGGCGTGGTGGACCGGTGCCACGCTCGCCGTGCTCGCCGCGGCGTGGGTGGCGTGGCGGGTGTTTGAGGGTGCGGTGCTCCTCTTTCTCCCGGCGCTGAGCTGGCTCGGCGCGGCGGCTCTCGGCTTCGGCGTGCGCATCGTCGTGTTCAAGATTTTTCGCGGCGAAAATTTCCGCGAAAAAATCGCGGCCCTCGACCGCGTGCTCCAGCGCACGATCGCCTCGGCCGTGGTGTGGAGCATCGGCGGCGGCATCTGGCTGGTAGGCGAGTGGCTTCACGAACAGCACACCGGCCAGGGCGCGACGGCCGGCGGCGCGATCCTCTCGGGCGGTGTCTTTGCGCTGCTGCGCAACTGGATGGCGGAGCAATTGAGCGCGCGGAAAAAAGGCGGCCTGCTCGAAGTGCTCAAACCGATGTTGCCGCAGTTGCTCGCCCTCATCGCGTTGACCCTTGCGGCGATCTGCCTGGCCGCCGGCATCGCCGCGGGGCTCGAGTGGAAATCTACACGCTTCTTCGCCGCCGCAGTCGGTGGCGCCGTCGCGGTCATCGCCGGCACGGCCTGGCTCTTCGACCCGGCGATGGTGAGCATGCACGCCTTCTACCGCAATCGACTGGCGCGCGCTTACCTCGGCGCTTCCAACGAAAGAGCGCTGCCCGAGGACGCGCGGCACAATCGCTTCATCGAAGTGCGCGGCGGCGACGACATCGCGATGCGCGAACTGCTGCCCTCGCTGCCGGGGCCGAAGATCGGGCCGCTGCATCTCGTGTGTTGCGCGGCCAACGACGTGGGCGGCGATCAACTCGGCAATCTTTCGCGCGCCGCTCGCAGCGCGGTGCTCTCGCCGCTCGGCTTTCAGATCGACGACGCCTGGCGCGCGTGGGGCTCGGAGCCGGGCAAGAAATCTCCGACGCACATCGACCGGCTCACGCTTTCTTCCGCGATCACCGCGTCGGCCGCCGCCTTTAATTCGAACATGGGCTCGCTCTCCGCGCAGCTCGGCGCACTGGTGTGCTTCCTCATGTCGGCGCTCAATCTGCGCCTCGGCCTGTGGCTGCCGCACCCGCGCAGCGGGCGCGAAGACCTCGGCTTTTTTCCAGGCTGGCTCTTTCTCAAGGAGATGTTTGCCGACACGCGGTGCGGCTTGGAAAAAGGAAAACCCATCTCGCCTTACGTGCACCTTTCCGACGGCGCGCACTTTGAAAATCTCGCGCTCTACGAACTCGTGCGCCGGCATTGCCGCTACATCATCGTCTCGGATTGCGGCGCCGATTCCACCGTGGCTTTCGATGATTTCGGCAACGCGATGCGGCGCATTCGCGAAGACTTCGGAGTGGAGATCGACATCGACCTCGAGCCGTTGCGGCCCGATCCCGCGACGCGCCTTTCGCGCCAGCACATGGCCGTGGGCGCGATCTACTACGACCGCGCGCGCGACGACACCGGCATCCTGCTTTTCATCAAGCCCACGCTCACCGGCGACGAGCCGTGCGACGTGGCGCAATACCGGACGCGCAACGCGGCCTTTCCGCACGAGAGCACCGGCGATCAGTTTTACGACGAGGCGCAGTGGGAAAGTTATCGCCGCCTCGGCGAGCACGCCATCCAGGCGGCATTGCGCTTTGCCGAGCGAATGGGAGCGCTGCACACGTTGAGTGCCGATCGCGTCTTCACCGGCGCGCGGCAGGAGTGGTATCCCGCGCCGCCGGGCCTGGGCGAACGCGTGGTCGAGGCCACCGATCGCGTGGGCGAACTCGAAGCGCGGCTGCGCGCGGAAGCTCCGGCGAGCTTGCGCTACGAACTTTTTCCGGAGCTGCGCGAGATGGAGCGCGCGTTCCCTTCCGGCTCGTCGGAGCCCGCGCCGCCGATGTCGCGGGCGCAGGAGATCGAGAGCAGTCTGCCCTTCATCCTTGAAATTTTCCGCATCATGCAAAGCGTGTGGCTCTCGTGCCGCTTCGATACGCACTGGGGTCATCCGCTGAATCTTGGCCTGCTCAATCTTTTCCAGCGCTGGGCTTACGCGCCCTCCTGCCGGCTCTGGTGGCCGCTGCTGCGACCGCTGCACGGCGACCGCTTTCGGCGCTTCATGGAAGAGCATCTCGCGCTCGCCGACCGCGATCATCCGCGAGTCGAAGGCAAGGTCGCCGCGATGACCGCCGAGCGGCAATCGCGTGGAGAGTCGCCCGAGATTCCCGACGGTCTCGCGAAGTTGCACTGGCTGCGCAGCCGCGCGCCTCGCGACGCGCCGCCGGCGGACGCGATCTTTTGCGAGTACACGATCGGCCTCCCGCTGCAGACCGATGGCACCGCCAAACTCGACACCGTGCAGATGCAACTCGGCCTCGCCGCCGTCGTGATGAGCGGCTCGGTCGCGCGCTGGCACAGCGACGATTTCTTTGTGCCGCCGGGCCTGTGGGGATCGGGCATCGGCGCCGACTTCCTGGAAAAACTCATCGCCGCGCTGCCGCCCGCGACGCGGTGCGAAGTCGAGCTCGCGCGCGAGCTTCCCGGCGAGCAGCGCAACGATTTCGCGAGCCGCCAGGAGCGCAACGATCTGGTCTCCTTTTACAAGCGAGCCGGCTTCGCGCTCGACGCCGCCGGCCACCTCACGCGCGCGGCGCAGAGCTGAACCGATGGCCGACGACACAAAGAAAAGCTGGAGCGACATCCCGTGGTTTAACGTGGTCGCGTTTGCCGCGGCCGTCGGCGGGCTCTTCAGTCTGCTGGCCCCATTGACCAGCTCGCGCCCGCCGGAAAAAGGCGCGGGCTCGCTCGGAAGTTTCGGCGAGCAGCAGGTCGATGCGCGGCTGTGGCAGGATCCCTTTCCCCTTGTGCAGCGGCGCGCCGCGCAGATCGACTACGATCATCACGGCGACCCCGCCTCCATGCCTTCGCTGACCGATATGGCCGCGAAGTTGAAAACGGAAAGCGAAAACGAGCGCGGCGAAAAAGTGCTCGTCGTTCCGATCACCGTGCTCGGCGGACCGTATGCCGATCAGAGCGAATGGCGCCAGCGCATGCGCCAGGCGGTCGCAGCGGGGTTGTCGGTGAGCGGCTTTGGCCCGCGCGACACCGAGCACATCGCGTTTTTCCGGATAAGGCGCCCGAGCAATTCGGATGAATTGCAGTCTCCGCCCGGGACGAGCTGGGCTTCGACGGAAGGCGTGGGAGAGAGTCTCATCATTCCCTACGAATGGTTTGAGCCGAAACTCAACGACGTGCGCGAAGTGCGGCCCATCAATGTGCGGCGCGTCCTGCTGCTCTGGGTGCGCGAGGATGCGCTCAGCGACCGGCCTCTGCGCCGGCTGGCGTGGCTCATCCAAGGACTGCGCGGCAATGTCGATCGGAGCCGACTGCTCGTGCGCTGCATCGCGCCCAATTCCTCCACAGGCTTGGAAAAGATGCTCAAGGAGGCGCGCGACGGATCGGACTCGCTCACGCGCGCCGAGCTCAGCGATGTGCAGCTCATCACCTCCTCGGCGACGGCCCCGCATTATCAACTCATGTCCGTAAGAAGTGGCGAGGCGGAGCTGCCAAGCCCGGAAGATGTCTTCGAGAAAAAGGTCGGTGGGTTGAAGTTTCAGCGCGCGATCGCCACTGATGACCAGGTGCTCGATGCGCTCATTCAAGAGCTCCGGACGCGTGCAATCCATGTTGATGAACCTTCGGCTCCCGTCGCCATTCTTTCCGAGTGGGACTACACCTACGGGCGTGCGCTGGCGCTGGAGTTTCGCCGCCGGGTGATCGAGCAAGCGGAACGTTGGCAAGAGACGAAGACTTCGCTCCAGGACTTGCGCAAACTCACATCCAGGCAGCCAGCTAACATTTTTTTGTATCCCTACGTGCGCGGACTCGATGGCCGGCTTCCCAATGACGCGCGCGAAGAAGAGCGGGCCCCCTCCGCAAAGGCTGGCGCGAAGTCTTCGCAGGAGCCGATCGAGGGTCCGAGCCAGGCCGACTACTTGCGCCGGCTCGCGGCGATGATCAAAGCCGAAGACAATCGGTTGCGAAGCGATGGTGGCGAAGGGCTGCGCGCCATCGGTCTCCTCGGCAGCGATGTGTACGACAAGCTCATGATCCTGCGCGCGCTGCGGCCGCAATTTCCTGGCGTGGTCTTCTTCACCAACAATCTCGACGCGCGCCTGCTGCATCCCGATGAATGGCAGGCCACGCGCGATCTGGTGGTGGCGGCGCCGTGGGGCCTCACGCTCGCCGATCGCCTGCAGCAAGGAGTGCCGCCCTTTCGCAGCAGCTACCAGACGGCGGCTTATGTGGCCACGCTCATGGTCACCGGGCGTTATGCGGAACTCCTCGAATGCGCCAGCGTTTTTCCGGTCGGGGGCCGCATCCCGGTTTTTGAAATCGGACGCGACGGCGCGGTGCCGCTCGACCGCGTGGAATCTCTCGGCCCGTTGCACCCGGTGAGATACGGACCCTGGTGGTGGCCGCTCTCGACTTCTGCGACCTTCCTCACCGCAGCGGGATTGCTGGGATTTTTTTTCTGGTTCCGCCGAAGCGCGCCCGATGCGGCAAAGCCGACGACTACGGAGCCGCTGATGCCGCCGGTGCTCGCGCCGGTGGCGACGCCACAGTGGCGGCGCGTGGCATTGCTCGCGACGCGACTGCGTTTTGGCGGACTGCATTTGAACCTCGCGTTTTTCCGGCGCCGCAAAATCGTGCGCTGGATTGCGCCCGCTGTGGAAGCACCGTCGCCCGAGGAGGCGCTGCGCGGTGCGCCGCCGGCCAGCTCCAACGACTGGCTCGCGCAGCTCGCCGGCATCCATCCGCTGTGCACAGTCTTTGTCGGCGCGCCGCTGCTCTGCTTCCTGCTGTGGCGGCTCAACGAGGATGTGATGTCGGCGCCGCACGAACCCTTCGCTCTTTTCGACGGCATCAGTGCGTGGCCGTCGCTCGCTTTATGTCTGCTCGGAGGAATTCTGTGCGTGCACTTTCTCCTGCGAGCGTGGCGCGCGATCCGGCGCAACAATCGCGAGATCAAAGCGGAGTTTGGGCTCGACGCGACCGAGCCGCCGCCGGTGGCGATCTCACCCGACAAGGTCGATCCGCGCAAACTCTGGAGCGACTACCTTCGCGCCAACCGGCCGCGCAACGTGATCGTGCGCGCAGGGTTGCTCGCAATTTTTTACGTGCTTGCCATCTGGCTCGTCTTCGCGACCTCCGGTTTGCCCGCGCTGCCAGTGCGCGGCTCGCTGCGCGAGTGTTTGCCGTGGTTCCTTTTTCTCCCGGCGTTGCTCTGGGTGGGACTCACTTTTTTTTCCGTGGATGTGAGCTGGCAGACCATGCGCTTCATTCGCGCATTCAGCCGCGGCGAGAGCGCGTGGGCGCCGACGATCCTCGAAGGCTGCAAGGGCCACCCGCTCATCGGCGGCCCCGCGCGGGCCGATCTGCTCGACATGCGGCTCATCGAAAGCCGCACGCGGGCGGTGGAGAATCTCATCTACTATCCGGTGGTGATTCTCGCGCTCTTTGTCGTGGCCCATCTTCATTGCTTCGACAATTGGGAGTGGTCGTTTGCGATGTGTTTTCTTTTTTCCGCGCAAGCATTTTGGGTTCTGCTTTCCGCCACTCGTCTCAACGTCGAAGCGCGAGCCGCGCGCGACAAAGCCATCAAGCGTTTTCATTCGCGCATCGCGCGATGCATCGGCGCCGCCGAAGCGCAGGATCGCGTGCGAGTGCTGCGCGAAATGCTCGCCGACATCGAGGACATGAAGCAGGGCGCCTTTGCGCCGCTGGCGCAGCAGCCCGTCGTGCGCGCCGTGCTCCTCTCGCTGGGCAGCGGTGGCATCATCAGCCTGCTGCAGACCTACGGCTCCCAGCTCTGAGCCCGCTACGTCGGCGCGGGCAGCCGGATCGAGACCTCCAGCCCGTGCGGTTCGCGGTTGCGCGCCGTCACGGTCCCGCAACACGACTCGATGCACGCCTTCACGATGGTGAGACCCAGACCAGCACCGCCGGTCTCGCGATCGCGCGAGGCATCGACGCGGTGGAAGGCGTCGAAAATTTTCGGCAATTCTTCCTCCGGCACGCCGCGGCCGGAATCGGCGAGATGGATTGCGATCGCGCCGTTCTCGCGATGCGCGGCGATCTCGATGGGACCGGCCTGTCCGGCGTAACGCAGCGCGTTGCGCAGCAGATTGGAAAGCGCGCGGATGAGCAGGTCGGGATCGGCGGCGGCGAAGAGTCCGTCGGAAATATCCACGCGAATGTCGGAGGTATCGGTGCGCTCGCGGCGCACCGCTTCTTCCGCGGCGTCGCGCACATTCACCGATTGAAGGTGGACCGCGGAACCGCCGAAGGATGCTTTTGAAAACGAAAGCAGGTCGGCAATGAGTGCAGCCATCTGCTCGGCCTTTTCGCTCGCCGCGCGGACGTAGCCGGCCTGGCCCGGAGCGGCGCGCTGCTCGAGCACGCC
>JBBRXP010000074.1:0-25930 GCA_038238555.1 Chthoniobacterales bacterium
ATGACGGAGGAGACCACGCTGGTCTCGATCATGGCCGCGAATAACGAGACCGGCACGCTCCAAGCGGTGCGCGAAATCGCCGCTGTGTGTCGCGAGCGCGGCGTGCTTTTTCACAGCGACATGGTGCAGTCGTTTGGAAAGGTGCCGCTCGACGTGCGCGAGGCCGGGCCGGATGCGGTGTCGCTCGCGGCGCACAAATTTTACGGACCAAAAGGCGCGGGCCTGCTGTGGCTGCGCGCGGGCGTGCCGATCCAGCGAATCCAGTTTGGCGGCGAGCACGAAAATCAACGCCGGGCCGGCACCGAAAACGTGGCGGCAATCGCCGGCATGGCGCGCGCGGCCGAGTTGGCCGTCGCCGGCATCGAAAGCGAGCAGGCTCGCGAAGCGGCTCTGGCACAGCGTTTGTGGGCGGGTGTGCAGTCCGCATTCCCCGCCGCTCGGCGCAACGGCCACCCCACCGAGCGGCTCGCCGGCACGCTCAACGCGAGTTTCCCCGGCCTCGATGGCGAGGGGCTCCTGATGAATCTCGACCTCGCGGGCATCTGCGCCTCGAGCGGTTCGGCGTGCATGGTCGGCTCCATCGCGCCCTCCCATGTGCTGCTGGCCATGGGCGTCGCGCCGGAACTCGCGCGCGCCACAGTGCGCTTCTCGCTCGGCAGGCAGACGACCGCGGAGGAGATCGACGAGACCGTCCGCCGGCTGCCGGAAATTTTCGAGCGACTGCTGCCATCGGGCGCGAAATGTGCGAGCCATTGACGGCATTCATGCAGTTGGATTTCTTCAAAAAACTCACCGCCCGCCTCGACCGCGCGATCAAAGTCGCCCGCCCTCCCGCGAGCATTCTCCCAGCGCTTGCCGATGCCGCGGAACTCGAAGCGCAAGCGCGCAAGCTCTTCTCCGCGCTCGGCTGCGCCGCGCTTGCCGCCAGTGTGCGCGTGCGGTGGAATCCGCGGATGCGCAGCACCGCCGGCACGGCCTTCGCATCGAAGTCCCTCGTCACACTCAACCCGCGCCTGCTCGCATTTGGTGCGGAAGAAATCGACCGGACGCTGCGGCACGAACTCGCCCACTTGCTCGCCCAACACCGCGCCGGCCGCCGACGCATCGCGCCGCATGGCCGCGAATGGGAGCGCGCCTGCCGCGATCTCGACATCGCTGGAGAGAAGCGCTGCCACGATCTGCCGCTGCCGCGCCGGCAGATGCCCGCGCGTCACGCCTACCGCTGCCCCGGCTGCAGGCTGGTGGTCCATCGCGTGCGGCCCATGAAGCGCAAGTCCGCGTGCCTCGGCTGCTGCCGCAATTTCACCGGCGGCCGCTACGACGAGCGCTTCCGATTTCAGCGCATCGAGCCAGGGTGAACCTGCTTCGGCGCGCGGGCCGTCTTGATCGCATCGGCCAGCATCCGGCGCCAGCCCACAAAGGGAAGGATGAGAGCGTGGCCGATGCCGTCCACCACCACGCCATCGACTCCCGTCTCCGGGTATTCGGCGGGTGCGGGACGGTGCGCAGTACGGAAGAGAATGTCCCAGATTGGAAAGAACACCGCGTAGTTCTTGTCGTGGTGCTCCCGCTTTACCGAGTGGTGCATCCGGTGAAACTGCGGACTTACAAAGAGCCACCACAAAGGCCCAAAGCTTACCCGGATATTCATGTGATTAACGTATCCCCACACCGTCGGGAACCAACTGAGGACGGCTACACTGCTCGTTGGAAAATTGAAAAGAACCGTGAGCGGCAAAGCCACGAAGAGCGGATGAAAAAGCTGCTCCAGGAAGTGCGTGCGATTGGCGGTGGTCACGTTGAAGGCCACATCGCTGTGATGTAGTAGATGTTCCTGCCACAGGAAGCGATTCTGGTGCTGCCAGCGGTGGAACCAGTAGTAGAAGAAATCGGTGATGAACATCGAGATGCCGACCGCCGCCACCGAGAGCGGCAGCGATCGCAGCGTGTCGAACCGAAGATCGAAGATATTCTTCATCCCGAGGGCGCCGATGGCGGCATCGGAGACAAAAATTTGCAGCGGCGCGAGGTAGCCAAAAAACAAAATCCCCAGCGCCGAATACTTGAGATTGAACCACCGGTCGCGCGCCCGTTGTTTTTGAGCCGGCAGCAGACATTCCGCGATGAAGCCCACGACATAGAGCGCGAGCATCACGCGCATGGCTTTGTTTGAGTAAAGAGCGGAAAAAAATTCCGCGGCCTTCGAGCCAATGTCCATGAATTGAGTTTTGCGTTTGTGTTACTGCGGTGCCGCACGAGGACGGCGGCGCTCCGATGCTTCACGGCACGTCGCCCGCATCGATCCTCGGGCGGGGAGTGTGGGGAATGAGCGGCGGCTGTCAAGCGCGCGCCCTCGTGGGCGGATCGCACAGTGCAAAATACTGCCGGGTTCAGCATTGCCCTCCACGCTTCTTCCTGCATGGTGCGTCACTCCGCGCCGAGTCCTAATATGCGCCGGTCAGCGGAATAGTCTCCCTGCCAACCCTTCCCAACTATGTTCCAATTCTCCAGCAAAGGTTCCCTCTCCACGTGCGATGGCGTGACGCGCCGCGACTTCCTCCAAGCGGGCACGCTCGGTGCGCTCGGGCTCTCCCTGCCCCTTCTACATAGTCTGCGCGCGATGGGCGCGGTGGATAAGGCCAAGGACGAGCGAGCGTGCATCCTCATCTTCAATCTTGGTGCGCCGAGCCAGATGGATACCTGGGATCCGAAGCCCGACGCGGCGCGCGAAATCCGTGGGCCATTTAAGGCCATCAACACGAAGAGCCCCGAGATTCAGATCACGGAAATCTTTCCGCACATGGCGAAGGTGGCGGATAAGTTTTCGCTCGTCCGCAGCGTCTATCACACCGCGGCGGCGGTGCACGATACCGGCCACCAGATGATGCAGACCGGGCGGCTCTTCACCGGCGGCATCAATACGCCGCACGCCGGCTGCGCACTCGAGTTCTTGAAAGGCCGGCGCACGGAGATGCCCGCGCACGTGATCCTGCCGGAGCCGATGGGGCCGACCGGTGGCAACCTTCCACACGGCCAGGACGCGGGTTTCCTCGGCAAGACTTACGATCCCTTTGTGCTCAATGCCGATCCCTCCGCGAAGGATTTCAAAGTGCCCGATCTTTTGCCGCCGAGCGAGATCGGTGAAGTGCGCCTCCAGCGCCGGCGCGCGCTGCGGCAATTGGTGGATGAGTCGGTGAAAAATTTCGAGGCCAGTGAGTCGGCGAAGCTCATGGATACGAACTTCGCCGACGCCTACCGGCTGATGACGAGCACCGTGGCGCGCGAGGCATTCGATCTTACAAAGGAGCCCGTGAGCGTGCGCGAACGCTACGGCATGAATCGCTTTGGCCAGTGCTGCCTGCTCTCGCGGCGGCTCGTCGAGCGCGGCGTGCGCTTTGTGACGGTGAATACTTTCATCACCGTCTTCGGCGAGATCACCTGGGACATCCACGGCAGCAAGCCATTCACGAGCATCGAAGGGATGCGCGACATCGTCGCGCCGATGTACGACCAGGGCTACAGCGCGCTCATCGAAGACCTCGCGCAGCGCGGAATGCTCGATAACACGATGGTCTGCAACCTCGCGGAGTTTGGCCGCACGCCGAAGGTGAACCCCGCGGGCGGGCGCGATCACTGGCCCGGAGTGTGGACGGTGGGATTTGCGGGCGGCGGCGTGAAGGGCGGCCGCGTGGTGGGCAAGAGCGACGAGATCGGCGGCTACCCCGCGGAGCGTCCATGCGCTCCGGCCAATATCGTGGCCACCATCTACCAGTCGCTCGGCATTGATCTCGAGACGGAGTTACCGGGCCCGCAAGGCCGGCCGTTTCCGCTCATCGACCGCGGGTTTGAGCCCATCAAGGAGCTGTTTTGATGTGTGAAACAGAATCCGCGTGCGATGCCGGAGAAGGAACCGACGAGTCTCGCTCATTGGCTTGCCCGAGCTTCATCTTCTGCCTCCATCTGATCCATCATGATGAAGTCCTCTCTGGTCATCGCCTCGCAAATTTCGATGTCTTCTCGTTCGCCGAGGATCACGCCGATGCTATCGAGTGCCTCGTGAAGTTGGGCAAAGGTAAGTTTCGGAAGTTCCGCATGAATGTCGCGCACTTCCATGCGCGCATTCTGGCCGCGGCAATCAGCCAGATCAACTCACCAAACTACGGTCACCCCGTATCGGCTCAGCATCGGACCGTTAGTGGCGAGCTGATAACTACCGCGCAGCGCTTGCGCGGCGATCAAGCGGTCAAAGGGATCGCGATGATGATTCGGAAGCTCGGAGAGTTTGAAAATGTCTTCACGAGTGAAAGGGAGAACGTGGATGCCATTTGCGTTCTCCTCGAGTCGAAGCAATTCCGGCAGCGGCCACAGCAAGCGCAACTTGCCAAGCTGCGCCTTGATTTGAACTTCCCAAACGCTGGCGAGACTCAGATGCACGGTGTTGTCGGGAGCGCGGATTGCATCGGCGACGCGCGCAGAAAGCCTGCTGTCTTCCTCGTTCCACCAAAGGAAGGCGTTTGTGTCGAGGAGAAGCTTCATGCGTCGTCACCAAGCCAAAAGTCGTCGCCGAGGTATTCATCGAAGTCATCGGACATCCACATCTTTCCTTTCCCGAGTCCCGGCGTGCGGGGCTTTGTTCGCTTTTCGCACTCACCGAGCTCCACATCGGCCAGGCCTTCCGCGAGCAGGGCTCGCTCTTCGTGAGATAGCTTTGGCAGTTCTTCGATTATCTGGGCGACACTCATCGACGCATCCTAGCCAATGACCTTCCCGCATTCAATCTCCACTCTCATCATGCGCCGTCTTCTTTTTCCGCTGCTGCTAATGGCGACCCGGTTCGGATTTGCCGAAACCGCTCCATCCTTCCGCAATCAAGTCCAGCCCATTCTCGCGCGCTTCGGCTGTTCGGCGGGCGCGTGTCATGGGGCCGCGGCGGGGCAAGGAGGATTCAAGCTTTCGCTGCGAGGTTATGACGACGAGGGCGACTACAACACCATCACCAAGTCCGCGCAGGGCCGGCGCATTTGTTTGGAAGAACCCGCGCGCAGCTTGATCCTGCTCAAGGCGACAAAGACCATTGCGCACAAGGGTGGCGAACGGTTCAAACAAGGTTCGCCGGAATACGCGATCCTCGCCGACTGGATCGCACACGGTTGCCCGGAGCCGGGGAAGGCCGACGCGCGCATCGTGCGCATCGAGATTTCTCCCGCCCACGCGGTCAGCAAGCCCAATCAAACGCAACCGCTCAAAGTAACCGCTTTCTTTGACGATGGACGGCAGGAGGACGTAACGCGCTGGACTAAGTACACCGCCGGCAACACGGCGGTCGCGACCGTGGATGACGACGGCGTGGTGAAAGTGGCCGGCCATGGCGAGGGCACCATCACCGCGTGGTATCTCAGCCGGCTGGCCATCGCGACCGTTACTTCGCCGTATGAGCAGCCGGTGCCGGCCACGGCGTTCACCAATTTCAAGCCGCGCAATTTCATCGACGAACGGGTCGTAGAAAAACTTCGCGAGCTGAACCTGCCGCCCTCCGCGCGTTGCACGGACAACGAATTTGTCCGCCGCGTTTTCCTCGATACCCTCGGCGTGCTGCCGACGCCGGAAGAGACGCGCGCCTTTCTCGCCGAGACCACGCCGGACAAGCGCGACCGCCTCATCGACGCGCTGCTGCAGCGGCCGGAGTTTGTCGATTACTGGAGTTACAAATGGAGCGACCTCTTTCTCGTCAATGGCGACAAGCTCGCCGTGCAACCCATGTGGAGTTATTACCAGTGGATTCGGCGCAACGTGGAACTCAATACGCCGTGGGATGAGCTAGTGCGCGACCTTCTCACCGCCACGGGCAGCACATTGGAAAACGGCGCGGGCAATTTCTTCACGCTTCACGATGAGCCAACGAAGCTCGCGGAGACCGTCTCGACCGCGTTCCTCGGCATGTCCATCCAATGCGCGAAGTGCCACAACCATCCGATGGAGAAGTGGACCAACGACCAATACTTCGCCTTCGCCAATCTCGTCTCCCGAGTGCGTTCGAAGAACGGCGCCGTGACCGAGGAGCGCGTCATCTTCGCCGACTCCACGGGCGATCTCGTGCAGCCGCTGCGCGGCCGGGCGCAGCCGCCCACGCCGCTCGACGGGCAGCCCGTGTCGCTCACCTCCACGCAAGACCGCCGCATCCCGCTCGCTAGGTGGGTGACCGCGCCGGAGAATCCTTACTTCGCCCGTTCGATCACCAATCGCGTGTGGAAGAATTTCTTCGCCGTGGGCTTGGTGGAAAGCGTCGATGATCTGCGCATGACCAATCCCGCGAGTAACGAAAAACTTCTCAGCGAAGCCGCCGCGTTCCTAGTGAAAAATGAGTTCGATCTTAAGGCGCTGATGAAGGCGATCCTGGTAAGTGAGACTTACCAGCGCAGCAGCGTGGCCTTGCCGGAAAACAAGGACGACACACGCTTCTACGCCAGCTATTACCCGCGCCGACTTATGGCTGAAGTAATGCTCGACGCCGTGTCGCAAGTAACCGCCGTGCCCACCGCCTTCCGCAAGGACAAGCGCAATGCAAACAAAGGCCTCGGCGATTCCTACCCGATGGGTTACCGCGCGCTGCAACTGCCCGACTCAAACACCGCGTCTTACTTCCTGAGCAGCTTTGGCCGCCCTGACCGCGTGCAGACCTGCGAGTGCGAACGCACTAATGAACCCAGCATGGCCCAGGCGCTGCACATCGCCAACGGCGACACGCTGAACGTGAAGCTCGCGGCGAAAAGTAACCGTCTCGATAAGTTACTCACCGCCGGAAAACCCGACGCGCAGTTAGTCGAGGAAGCTTGTAACCTTACCGTAAGTCGCGCCCCGACCGCGAAGGAGAAAGCCGGCATGTTAAAGGTGCTCGCCGCGGCAGCGAACCCCGCCGACAAACGCACCGCGCTCGAAGACGTATTCTGGAGCCTCATGAGTTCGCGGGAGTTTCTGTTCAATCATTGAATCATCGGTCGAGGATCTATTCTTGCGCACATGGATTACCGCCAAACGATTACCATCGAACCAGGCAAACGCGGCGGGAAGCCGTGCATCCGCGGAATGCGAATCACAGTCTATGACATCCTCGGCTGGCTTGCTTCGGGAATGACGAACGAAGAAATCGTGCGCGAGTTTCCGGATCTGACCCTCGAGGACATCCGCGCCGCTCTCGCTTACGCTGCCGATCGCGAACATTCCGTGATCACCGCCGCGGTGTGAAATCGCTCTTTGACCAGAATCTCAGCCATCGCCTGCCCCGCCGCGTGGCGGAATTCTTTTCGCAATCCAAGCACGTGCGCGAAGCGAATCTTGATCGCGCCGTCGATGGCGCGATCTGGGATTTCGCGAAAGCGCACGGCTTCGCCATCGCGACGCAGGATGTGGACTTCGCCGAACGCAGCCGTCTGCACGGCGCCCCGCCGAAAGTCATCTGGCTAAGGTGTGGAAACACGAGACCACTCCCCATCGAAAACCTGATTCTTCGCAACGCCGAGTCGATCCGACGGCTCGATCAAGACCCCGAAATTCACTGCATCGAACTTTACTGACGCTTCCATGAACACTCGTTCCCTTCCCACTATCGCTGTCCTCTCTTGCGCACTCGTTCTGCAAGGTCGGGCTGCCGTCGATTTCTCCGCGAAGATCGCGCCGCTCTTTCAGGAGCATTGTGTGGATTGCCATGCGGCGGATGATCCGGATGGCGATCTCGTGCTTGAAACTTTTGAAGGATTGTTGAAAGGCGGGAAGACGAGCAAGGCGATCGAGCCGGGGAATGCGCAGGAGTCGTTGCTCGTGAAATTCCTCGAAGGGCGCAGCGGCAAGGAAGGGAAAAACAAGTTCATGCCGCCGGGGAAGAAGGAGCATCTGCGGGCGGAGGACATCGCGCTCATCCGGGAGTGGATCGACGCGGGAGCGCCGGCGCCGGCGGCTCCGGCGAAGCTCTCGGAGGTGCTCGCGAATTTGCCGAAGATCGCGCCGAAACTGGAACGCAAGAAGGCCATCGAGGCGCTCGCGTTTTCCGCAAAGGCAAAGCTCATCGCGGCGGGTTCGTATGGCTCGGTGCAATTGCTCGATGCCACGACGCGCCAGCCGGTGCGGACACTCGAAGGCATCGCGGGCAAGGTGAACGCGCTCGTGTTTTCGCCGGATGGCGCGACGCTTTTCGCCGCCGCGGGCGACGCGGGGCTGAGCGGCATCGCTTACCAATGGAAGGTGAGCGACGGCGCGCTCGTGCGGAAATTTGAAGGCCATCGCGACGCGCTCTACGCGCTGGCCCTCTCGCCCGATGGACGGCTGCTGGCCACGGGCAGTTACGACCAGAAGATCAAGCTCTGGAATGTGGCCGATGGCGCAGAGAAGCTCACGCTCGGCGGGCACACGGGCGCGGTCTTTGGATTGAGCTTCCGGGCCGATGGCAAAGTGCTCGCCAGCGCGAGCGCCGATCGCACGGTGAAGCTTTGGGACGTGGCTTCAGGCAAGCGCCTCGACACTTTCTCGCAGCCGCTCAAGGAGCAGACGGCGGTCGCTTTTTCTCCTGACGGAAAGACGGTGGCCGCCGCCGGCGTGGACAATCGCATCCGCGTTTGGAGCGTGAGCGCGCAGGCGCTCGAAGGCACCAACCCGCTCGTCGCCACGCGCTTTGCGCACGAGGGCGCGATTCTGCATCTGAGCTACTCGGCCGATGGCGCGCTGCTCGCCTCGAGCGCCGCGGACAAGACGGTGAAGCTGTGGAAAGCCGCCGATCTCACCGAGCTCCACTTGCTCGAGCCGCAGCCGGATTGGGCGCCCGCGCTCACGCTCATCGATGGCAGCAAGCTCGTAGTCGGGCGGCTCGATGGTTCGCTGGCATTCTACGACGCGGCCACGGGAAAAGCCGACGCCGCTCCGCAAGCCGCGGCCAAGCCGATGAAACCGGCGCCGCCCGCGCTGCCCGAGATTGTGCGGCTCGAACCGCGCGGAGTGCAGAGCGGCGCGGAGACGAAGATCAAAGTGACCGGCAAGAATCTCGCCGGGATCAAGGAAGTGAAATTCAATCGCGCGGGTTTCGCCGCCACCGTCGTTTCGTCGGATACGAAGGGCGCGGAACTGCTCGTGACCGCGGATGCGAAGGCGCCGCGCGGGGAAGTCGCCGTGAGCCTCGTCACCGCCGCCGGCCAGTCCGCGCCGATGGGGTTGCTCGTGGATTCTCTGCCGCAACTCGTCGCGGCGAAAAGCGCGCGACCCATCGTGCTCGATCAATTGCCGATCAACATCTGGGGCACGCTCGCGGAGACGGGGCAGCAGGACAGCTTTCGCTTCACCGCGAAGAAGGACCAGACTCTAGTCTTCGATCTCGCCGCCCGGCGCCTCGCCTCGAAAGCCCTGACTCCGCGGCTGGAAGTCTTCGACTTAAAAGGCAAGCTCGTCGCCAGCAACAACGGACTCGACAGCGGCAGCGATCCCTTCGTCGCCTTCACCGTGCTGCGCGATGGCAGCTACTCGGTGCGCGTCCGCGAGATCACGCTCGAAGGTTCCCCCGATCATGTCTATCGCCTCACCGTGGGCGCGCTGCCTTGCGTCACAGGCTGGTGGCCGCTTTCCGTGCCGGCCAATCGCGAGAGCCAGGTGCATCTCATCGGACACAATCTCCCCAGCGATACGCTCATCGTGAAAGCCGGAGCCGACGGCGAAGTCGCGCTGCCGCTCGAAGCCGAGGGCTGGCGCAGCCGCGTGAATGGAAAAGTGCTCGTGAGCCAGCTTCCCGAAGTGCTCGAGCAAGAGCCAAACGACACCCTCGAAAAAGCTCAACTGCTGACGATCCCCACCTCGGTCAACGGCCGTTTGTATGTCGCGGAAAATGGCGCGGCCGCCGACAGCGATCTGTACAAATTCGATGCGGAGAAGGGAGGCCAAGTGGTCGTCGAAACGCGCGCCGCGATGCTAGGCTCGCCTGCCGACACCAAGATCGAAGTGCTCGATGAAAAAGGCGCGGCCGTGCCGATGCTCGTCTTGCAGGCCACCAAGGATTCATGGCTCACCTTGCGCAGCACGGACTCAAACAATCCCAGCATCCGCTTGGGCCAGGCCGCGGAGATGGCGCTCGACGACTACATGTACTTCAACGGGGAGGTGCTGAAAATTTCGCGCCTCTCGCGCGGTCCCGACGCCGACATGGTCTATTACACACGCAAGGCCACGCGCCGTGACTATTTCTTCACCAGCCCCGCCGGACACGGCTTGGACGAGCCGTGTTACGTGGTCGAGCCGCGACCCATCGGCGCGCCGATCGTGCCCAACGGCCTGCCTGTCTTTACTCTCCACTACACAAACGACGACGACTCCGAGCGGCTGCTCGGCAGAGATTCGCGCCTCATCTTCACCGCGCCCGCCAGAGGCCGCTACCTCGTGCGTGTGAGCGACACGCGCGGCTGGAGCGGCGAGCGCTTTGCCTACCGCCTCATCCTCCGCCGGCCCGCGCCCGACTTCACCGCCACGCTGGCTACGAAGGGTCTGGCCAGCGTGCCCGCGGGCAGCGGCATTCAGTTTATCATCAAGGTCGATCGTACCGACGGATTTGAAGGCGATGTGCGCGTCGAGATCGCCGGCGTGCCGGAAGGCTTCTACGTTTCCACCCCCCTCGTCGTGCAAGCCGGCCACCTCAGCGCCGTCGGCTGCCTTTATCCCGTCGCGAGCGTGAAGCCGGGTAAGGCGGACTTCAGCAAAGTAACCCTCACGGCGAGCGCAATGCTCGGTGGCCAGCGCGTCACGCGCAACCTCGGCGCCTTCCCCGCCGTCACCGTCGCCGCGCCTCCCAAGCAAGTGCTCTTCCTCGAACCCGACATCGCCGGAAAACCGCCCGGCGACGGCAAGACCCCGCCCGCGCACCCTTACGAGATCACCATCGCGCCCGGCGGCCGCGTGCCGGCTTGGCTCCGAGTCGATCGCCGCGGCAATGACGCGCTGCTGGCCCTCGACGTGGAAGGCATGCCGCACGGCGTCATCGTGGACAGCATCGGTCTCAACGGCGTGCAGATTCGCGCCGGAGAAAACGAGCGCCCCATTTTCCTGAGCTGCGCGAAAGGCGTGCCCGAGCAGGACAGCCTCTGCCATGTCGTCACCGGCAACGCGCGGGCTAATGAAAGTGTGGAAGGTCTCGAAGCCAGTTTCCCCGTGCTGCTCAAGATCCGCAAGCCGCCCACCGCCACCGCGATGAGCGGGAAGTGAAGCGCGAGGAGCTCGGTTCGGCCGGCTCGCGCTCCGAAAAAAAGGTGCCGCCAGCGATCTACTCCGCCATTTCACGCGATGGCGTCAATTACGAGTTCGAGCCTGGCCGGCGCTTCGGCATCGAAGGGCGGATGGTGATCGACTGCGCGGTGGCGCTGCACCGCGGCGTCTTCCATCTCTTCGCGCCGGACAATGGCCCCGCCGGCCCGCGCCGCGATTGGGAACGGCCGCGCGACGGCATCGGCTACCACGCCACCAGCGAGGACGGGTTGAACTTCACGCGTGTCACCGACGTGCAGATCGAAGGACGCCGTCACTGGCTGGGCAATGCGCAATCCAACGGAAAGACGATCACTTTCTATGGCACGGGCGAGGGCGTGTGGACTGCGACCAGCATGGACGGCGTGGCGTGGACGCCCGGCGTTTCGCTCTCTCTCCGCGGGGCCGACCCCGGCGCCGTGACAACGCGTGATGGCGGGCTCGTGGTGCTCGGCACCGGCCCGCCGCACCGGCGCTGAAACGCTCGATCGCAGCACGCAACCGCCGCAGCACATCCCGGCTGCAACAGACGCCGCCGCCCGACGGGAGGTATATTTTCACTCACGACGCCGGCGCGGAAATGCGGTAGCCTCGTCCGCATGAGTCTCGATGAAGTTCGCGTATATCAGCACCGCAGCCCGTTTCGGCCCTTCACTCTTTTTCTCGCCGATGGGCGCACGGCGACAGTCGATCATCCGGAAGTCATTCTCGTCCCACCCGACGGCGATACGGTCATCGTGTGGGAACCGCCGCGGCATACTCGACTGATCGACCTCGCTTCCATCGTCGAGATCGCGGAAGGGCCGAAAGCCAAACGCGCAACGCGCAAGCGGCGCTAAAGCGATGAACGATCCACTCCGACAACTGACCCGCCGCACTTTCCTGGGAAAATCCACGCGCGGGCTCGGAGCGCTCGCGCTTTCCTCGCTCTTGAATCCCGCGATGCTGCGCGCGGCGGCGCAGGGCGTCGTCCATCCGCTCGACTTTTCACCGAGGGCGAAGCGCGTGATTTTCCTTTCGATGGCGGGCGGGCCTTCGCATCTCGAGACCTTTGATTACAAGCCGAAGCTCGGGGAATTGCACGGGCAGCCGATGCCGGAATCGATCACCAAAGGCCAGCAGATCGCGCAGCTTCAGGGCAAGGAACTCAAATGCTTCGGCCCGCAATGGGGCTTCAAAAGATTCGGCCACAGCGGCGCCGAGATTTGCGAACTCTTCCCGGAGATCGGCGCGGTCGCCGACGATCTATGCATCGTTCGCTCGATGACCACCGAGGCCATCAATCACGACCCGGCGCATTGTTTCATGAACACCGGCTCGACCATCCCCGGCCGGCCTGCGATGGGCGCGTGGCTCACCTACGGGCTGGGGAGCGAGGCGGAGAATTTGCCGGGCTTCGTGGTGCTCACCTCGCTCGGAAAAGGCGGGCAGAATCAGCCGATCGCGGCGCGGCAATGGTCGAGCGGTTTTCTGCCGAGCAAATTTCAGGGCGTGCATCTGCGAGGAAAGGGCGACCCGGTGCTCTACCTCGGCAACCCTCCCGGCGTGTCGCGCGACGAGCAGGGCGACATCGTCCACACCATCAATGCGCTCAACGCGCAGTTCGACGCGCTCGTGGATGATCCCGAGATTGCGACGCGCATCGCGCAATACGAGATGGCCTTCCTCATGCAAGCCAGCGTGCCGGAACTCACCGACATTTCCAAAGAACCGCGGAGCGTGCTCGACCTCTACGGCTGCGCGCCGGGCGACGGTTCCTTTGCGTCGAACTGCCTGCTCGCGCGCCGGCTCGCCGAACGCGGCGTGCGCTTCATCCAGCTCTACCACAAGGATTGGGACCACCATGGCGGCGTGAAGGACGGCATCCAGCTCAAGGCCGCGGAAGTCGATCGCGCCAGCGCCGCGCTCATCCGCGATCTCAAGCAGCGCGACATGCTCAAGGACACGCTCATCGTGTGGGGCGGCGAATTTGGACGCACGCCGATGAGCCAGGGCGGCAGCGGACGCGACCACCACATCGCGGGCTTCTCGATCTGGATGGCGGGCGGCGGCATCAAAGGCGGCATCGGTTACGGCGCGACCGATGAGTTCGGCTACAAGGCCGTCGAGGACGTGGTGGAAGTCCACGACCTGCACGCCACGATGCTCCACCTCCTCGGCATCGAACACACCAAGCTGGTCTTCCGCCTCCAAGGCCGCGACTACCGGCTCACGGATGTGCGCGGCCGCGTGCTGAAAAAAATCCTCGCTTGAGGCGCGGCTAGCCGCCTGCCGGTGCGAAGCCATCCGATGCTGCTTCCCGCGCGAGCGCGAGCACCACGGGCCGAGCGCGATCGAAGGCATCGCGCAATTCCTGATTGTCGGGGATCACCACCTCGCCGAAGGCTCCTTCGATTTGCGGCAGCGCGATGCGGTCATGGCGGATCATGAAATTCACGTCCTGCATATCCTGCTCGTCGTTGCCGCGCATCATCTTCGTGAGAATGAGATCGAGCGTCGCAGGACGGAACAGCCGTAGGAGCCGCAGCGGCGGGCGAAGCACGGGGACGATCTCGCTCTCCCACTGGTGGCGGAGGAAGACCATGTCGGCGGGAAAAATGTGGGTCATGTAAAGACCCTCGGGGTCGAGACGGTGGTTGAGTTCCGCTTGGGCGTCCCAAAATTCCGGCACCTCCTGAAACGAACTCTCGTGCGAGACGGGGAGCAGCGCATCGACATCCAGCGAGTGCAACGTAGCCTCCGGCGGGTTGACGAATCCCAAGGCGATGGAAGCCCGACCGTAGATAATGAGCGATGCTTCTCGCGTGAGCCAGTCCATCGAGCACGGAAACGATGCGAGCGGCATTGCTCATGCCGCCTTGCGCTGCCCCCGCGGCCGTTCCCACTGCGTGACTAGCTTCCTGCCCACGCCGGGGATAAAGCCCGTCATCGAAATAAACCGCGTCGGATGCGGCAACGCCCCGTCATAGAGCGGCGGGAAATCCGGCAGCAGCGCGAGCAAGTCCGTCCAGAAAGGATTCTCCGGCTCGAACTTTTTCCCGCACTCGGCCACGTAACGCAGCACCCGCTCGGAGCGCTCCAGCTTGGCGAGCCACGCGAGACGCTTCGGCTGATTGCCCTCCGCGCTCACCATCGCCGCGCCGCAGCGGATGGCGTTTGGATCGAAAGGCAGCGCCACATTCAGCAGCGCGAGGGCGAGTTCCTCGTCGCTCAATTGTTCTCGCGTGGCGAGCTCGACTTGCGGCACGCCATCGTGCCAGTAGTGACGGCAGCCGCGTTGCACGGCGAGGTTGGCGAGATCGCGCGGCGTCTCGAGCCCGAGCTTGCGCGCCTTGCGCAGCAGAGCCGAAACGTGCGTGGTCGTCCCGAGTCGCGCGGCGAGAGTGGGTGCGGTGTTCGACATGAGTGTCGCGCAAGGGCGGCTATTGAATGATCACCGTCATCCCCTTGGTGATCATCTTGCTCAATCGGATCACATCCCAATTTGCCACGCGCATGCAGCCGTGGCTGGCGGCGCGGCCGATGGTTTGCGGGTTGTTGGTGCCGTGGATTCCGATGCCGGGTTTGTTGATCTGGCACCACATCACGCCCACCGGATTGCGCGGGCCGGGTGGGAGATTGTAGTAGGCGTCGCTGCGCTTGCCGGTCATCAGCACGCTCTTGTCCCAGCGAAAGGTGGGCATCGCGGCGAGGCCGGCGAGTTTCCAATTTCCCGCCGGCGTCTTCAGCGAGCCTTCGCCGGAGCCGGGCGTGATGGGCAGGCTGCACAACAGTTTGTCGCCTTCGGTGAGATCGAGCATTTTCTCGGCGCGATGAATGGTGATCACGCGCCCCGAGTATTGCGGCAGCTCGGGGAGCAACCCGCTCTCGGGCACTTCCTCGATCTTGAAGGGCTCGACATTCGGCACGCGCACTTCCGCGCCGGGCTTCAGGGAGCCGAGGTTCATCCCCTTGTTGAGCCGGACGAGAAACTCCGGCGCGCAGTGGTAGCGCTCGGTGAGAAAATCGAGCAGCGAATCGTAGGGAAGATATTTCTTCTTCGCCTGCTCCTGCGGCTGCCTCGGCAGATCGCCGACAAATTTCAGATCCTCCTTCTGAATCGTGTACGAGGTGTAAACGGGGAAGACGGAATCGAGCGGGATATTTTCGTCCACCGCGCCCGTCTCGGGCAGGCCGTAGGCGCGCTGGTAGCGCTTGAGCGCCTTGGTCACAAATTCGCCCGGACGCCCGTCGATCTTGCCCGGACCAAAGAGCTGCTGATCGAGAAAAATCTGGAGCCGCGTGGTGACATCGCGCTCGGCCACAGGGATGGCGCGGGCCACCTGCGGCTCTTCCTGCGCACGCAGATCGGCGGCGACAATTGACAGAGCGGAGAAAAAGAGGAGCGGTCGGTGCATCGGGAAAGTCGGGCACAATAGGAGAAGCTGGAAAAACGTCCACTGCTCCCAAGACGTGTCGGCAAACTCTCTCGACAGCATACGGAACTCAGTGTCTTTCGTGAAATCGTGAGCACATTCAAACGGATCGCGCGAGGGGTGGTGGGACCTCGGCTCCAAGCCGGCAATCGCCTCAAGCGCTTGCTCAATGCGATGCTCGGCAACAAGGTTTTCGCGGTGGACTTCCGCGCGGACGGGCCGGGATTTTTTGCGCATCTCACGTGGTGTCTGGAAGTGCTCTGGAATGCGGAGAGAGCAGGGCTCCGGCCCCACATCCGCGTCTCCACGCCGTATCTGTTGCGCACGGCCGGCGACAATTGGCTGGACTACTACTTCCTCTTTCGAGAGCCGGCGCCGAAGCCCGCGACCACACTAACTTATCGCGCCATGCACATCGACGATTTGTGTCTCGGCATCCATCCCAATGCCATGCTCGATTTGACCAATGCTCCGCGGCTCTTTGAAAAGTATTTGTGCATTCAGGATTCGATCCTGGAAAAGTGCGACCGCTTTTGCCGCGAGCATTTCGAGGGGCGCACCGTGCTCGGCGTCCATTACCGGGGCTCGGATAAAATGTCGGCCACGGGCGAGGCGCCGGCGATCGAGTTTGAAAAGATGCGCCACTTGATCGCGCGGCATCTTGCGGAAAATCCGCGCCTGGATTGCCTCTTCGTCGCCAGCGATGAGCGCGCGTTCGTCGATTACCTGGAGCGCGAAATCAAATCCGTGCCCGTGACTTATCGAGCCAACACTGCTTACGCCCAAGGCCGGCTGCCTTCCTTTCGCACGGACCTCGTGGGTGGCGATCCTTACGTGAGCGGCGAAGAGGCGCTCATCGATTGCCTGCTCCTGGCGCGCTGCGACACGCTCATCAAGACGGCGTCGATCCTGTCGGGCTGGTCGAAAATTTTCAACCCGCGGCTCCGAGTCATCATGGCCAGTATGCCCAAGGACGGGCTGCTGTGGTTTCCCGAACGGTGCATCGCGGAAGAGGGCGTATGAAATCCGACCGCCTCCGCATCGCCCAGGTGGCTCCGCTCTGGACGCGCATCCCGCCCTCCACCTACGGCGGCATCGAGCTGCTCATGAAGTTGCTCATCGACGAGCTGGTCGCGCGCGGGCATGAGGTCACGCTTTTCTCGTCGGGCGATTGCGCCACGAGCGCGCGGCTCCATCCCACCGTCGAGAGCAATCTCACCGAGCGCATTTCCGCCGGAGAAATGTACATGTTCGAGTACTACGCCAACTCCACTTTTGCCGAGGTGCTGCGCGAGGCGCGGCACTTCGATATCATCCATTACCACTTGAGCAGCGCCTGGATTCCGATGGCCTCGGCCACACGCACGCGCGGCCTTTTCACCATGCACACCAGCCCGCATCTCGACGATGAATGGGTGATGCGCCGGTGGCCCGACGTGGCGGTCGCCGGCATCAGCAAATGCCAGATGCACGGAGCCAGCGTGAAGCTCGGGCGGGAATTTCCCGTGGTCTATAATGGGTGCGACTTCGATGCCTATGAGCCGTGCTACGAGGCGGGGAAATATGTCGCCTTCCTCGGTCGCATGTCGCCGGAAAAGAATCCACTCGGCGCAATCCAGATCGCACACGCCGCGGACTTGCCGATCGTCCTCGCGGGCCAGCCGCAGAATCAAAACGAGGCGAAGTATTTCGCCGAAAACATCGAGCCGCTCATCGACGGCGAGCGCGTGCGCTGGATCGGCGCGGTCAATCATCCGCAGAAAAACGAGCTCCTCCGCCACGCCGCCGCGCTCCTTTTTCCGATCCAGTGGGAGGAGCCTTTTGGCCTCGTGATGATCGAGGCGATGGCGTGCGGATGCCCTGTGGTGGCGCACCGGCGGGGCTCGGTGGAGGAGGTGGTGGAACCCGGTGTGACTGGCTTCCACGCCAGCGTCCTCGACGCGCTGGCAGAGATGGTCCCGCCCGCTCTCGCTCTTGATCGGCGCCGCGTGCGCGAGCGCGCGATGGAGCGGTTTGGTTATGTGAAGATGGTGGACGAATACGAGGCTCTCTACCACTCGCTGCTCCGGAGCGGCGCCTCTCCTTGAAGATCGGCAGCGGAATCGTCACTGCATCCGTTCCGCTCCGACCAACTGCTTCAACTGCGGCACGTCGAAGGCCTTGAGCAGCCCGAAGCAGAACAGCTCGGGCTTTTCGTTGACCGTCCAATTTCCGTCGATGACCTCGCGCAAACTACCCAGCGGCTCGGACAGTGTGAGCTTGCCGATCGCACTCCGCTCGAGCGCGGCCGCCACCAGCGCAAAGGTGCTGCTGCGCGGGCCGATCGCGCGCAAGCTCACGGGTCCGTCCTTGAATTCTTCGCCGGCCCACCGCGCCACCGCGGCCACTTCGCTCGCTTGAATTCCCAACGGCCGTTCGCCCACCGCCGCGACCAGTAGCGCCGAAAGGTAATCGCGCTGCCGCCCGATCATCGACTCGCCAAAATAAAATGGGTCGAGCGCGAGTACGCGCTGGCCGCCGGCGAGCAGCGCTTCCACTTCCGCGGCCGCGCTCTTGCGACCGTTGTCCGCAACGAGGAGCGTGGTCCCCTTCGGCGTCCCGCGGGCCAATTCCACCGCGGGCGCCCTCCATGTGCCGCCGACGCGCAGCTTCCAAAAAACCGCCTTCACTTCACCGCGCGCTTCCTCGCCGGCGCGCTCCGCCGCGACCGCGTGCGGCTTGAACTTCACGAGGTCCACCAGCTTCGCGCGCGCCGCGCCAGGATCGCGTTCCACCAGATGCGGTTCGCGCGGCAAATCCCTGCTCGCCGCGACGGCCAGCTCGTGGAAGCCACGGTTGTCAGCCGGCAAGGCCACCTCGAGTTGCGCGGCGCTTTTCACCTCGCTGTCCGACGGAATTTCCCGCGCCGGATATTTCGTGTCGCCGGGGAAAAACTCGGCGCCGACGATGCGGTAAAATGCTTCGCGATTATCCACCTCGTAGTTGTGCGTGCCGGGATCGTAGTTCACGTGCGAGCGGAGCCGCTCGGGCTGGCCGTGGAGTTTGAAGATCGGCGCGGCGGCTTCCAGCAATGGCGCGAGCGCATGGTCGGAGGCGAAGCAACAGGTGTCCTTCACGTTGAAGGTGAGCAGCGCCGCGCGGCCGGCGAGCATCGCGGTGAGATGCGTGTAATCGGCGACGGTGGCGAGGTCGTTTGGCTGCTGCTCGGAATCGCCGAGGTCAGTCGGAAACTGCGCGCGCGTGCGGAAGCTCGAGTAGCCGGCGACCGGATTGCACAAGGTCACGCGCGGATCGAGCGAGCTGATGGTGATGGTCTGCCAACCGCCGCCCGAGAGCCCGCTCACGGCCACGCGCCGCGAGTCCGCGTAAGGCAGCGCGAGCAGGAGGTCGAGGCCGCGCGACATCGCCAGATAGAAAGGCGCGAGCCCGCTCACGTCACAGAGATCGAGCTGGTTCATGCGCGAGTGCTCAAAACTTTCCGTGCGAAGCTGGCCCTTGCCGAACCACTCGGGATTGAGCGTGGCGATGCCGCGTTTGGCGAGATTGATGCAGCGCAGTTGGATGTAGGGCGTCGCCTTGCCGGTCGGTTCGTGTCCATTGACCGCGAGGTGCACGGGAATTTTTTCCGCGCGCGCGTCGGGCTCGTAAAGCAGCGCGGGAATCCACATGCCGGGCACCGCTTCGTAGCGCACTTTTTTGATGTGATAGCCCGGCCCGCCCTCGATCGTCTCGAGCCACTCGACCTTGGTCGCGGCATCGCGCCATTGCCGCGCCGCTTCTCCGCGGAAGACGATTTTGTCGAGCACGTCACGCCGAGTCTGTTGAGCAAAGCGTTCCCACTCCGCGAGCGTGCTCACCTTCGGCATCGCCAGCACGCGCGCCTCGGCGAAAGCCTGCACCTCAGCGAGCGGCAGTGTGGGAGCGAGGATCGGATGCTCGAGCAACGCGCCGACGTCCCCGGCGTGGAGAGAAGGGGTGGAGAGGAGAGTCGCGGCGAGGCACACACGTGGAAGAGAGTTGAGTGTTGGGAGCATGGCTGGTGACATGGCGACAAAATGGAGGCCACTCAACACTCAACTCTCAACACTCCACTCTCTCCCGGCGCGCGATTGCGCGCGGCTCTCGAAGCCGAGCGGCCGCTGCAAGTCGCCGGCGCCGTCAATGCCTTCTGCGCCATGCTCGCCGAGCGGGCGGGCTTTCGCGCGCTCTACCTTTCCGGCGCGGGCGTAGCCAACGCTTCTTTTGGCCTGCCGGATCTCGGCATCACCACGCTCCACGATGTGTGCGAAGACATCCGGCGCATCGCGCAGGCCACTTCGCTGCCGCTGCTGGTGGATGCGGACACGGGTTGGGGCGGCGCTCTCATGATCGCGCGCACGATCCGGGAAATGACTCGCGCCGGCGCGGCGGGCTGCCATCTCGAAGATCAAGTGCAGGCCAAGCGCTGCGGGCACCGGCCTGGAAAGGAACTCGTGAGCGTCGCGGAGATGTGCGACCGCATCAAGGCGGCCGCTGATGCGCGGATCGACGCGCAGTTTGTGATCATGGCCCGCACCGACGCGCACGCGAGCGAAGGACTCGCAGCGGCTATCGCGCGTGCGCAGGCATACGCCGCGGCGGGCGCGGACATGATTTTCGCCGAGGCGCTGGCGACGCTGGAAGAGTATCGCGCCTTTACCTCCGCGCTCGGCGAGGGCGTGCCGGTGCTGGCCAATATCACCGAGTTTGGAAAGACGCCGCTCTTCACCGTCGAGGAACTGCGCGCCACCGGCGTGCGCCTGGTGCTCTATCCACTCAGCGCCTTCCGCGCGATGAACCAGGCGGCCGCCACTGTCTATGAAACTCTGCGCAAACAAGGTACGCAGCAGAGCGTGACGCACCTCATGCAGACGCGCGCCGAGCTTTACGACGTGCTCGGCTATCACGCTTACGAGCAAAAGCTCGACGCACTTTTTGCCAAACAAAACACTGCCTAAAATCCATGAGCGACCTGCCATTCAAACCCAAAAAATCGGTCGCTCTCTCGGGCGTTCCGGCCGGCAATACGGCGCTGTGTTCGGTGGGCCGCAGCGGCAACGATCTGCACTATCGTGGCTACGACATCCTCGATCTCGCGGCGCACTGCGAGTTTGAGGAAGTGGCTCATTTGCTCGTCCACGGCACGCTGCCGGCGCGCGCCGAGCTGGCGGCTTACAAGGCGCAACTCAAGGCCCAGCGCGGCTTGCCGGCCACCGTGCGCGCCGTGATCGAGGCGCTGCCCGCCTCGTCGCACCCCATGGATGTGTTGCGCACGGCAGTCTCCGCGCTGGGCTGTGCGCTGCCGGAAAAAGAGAGCCACGATGCCGCCGGCGCGCGCGACATCACCGACCGGCTCCTCGCTTCGCTCAACTCGATGCTGCTCTACTGGTATCACTTTTCGCATCATGGCCGGCGCATCGGAGTGGAGACCGGCGACGACTCGATCGGCGGACATTTTCTCCACCTCCTGCACGGCACGCCGCCGCGCGCGTCGTGGGTGAAGGCGATGCATACCTCGCTCAATCTTTATGCCGAGCACGAGTTCAACGCCTCGACTTTCACCACCCGCGTGGTCACGGGCACGGGCGCGGATATTTACTCCGCCATCGTCGGCGGCATCGGCGCGCTGCGCGGGCCCAGGCACGGCGGCGCAAATGAGTTTTCGTTTGAAATTCAAAAGCGCTACGCCACTCCCGACGAAGCGGAGCGGGACATCGTGCGGCGCGTCGCGGCAAAAGAAATCGTCATCGGTTTCGGGCATCCCGTGTACACCGTTTCCGATCCGCGCAACGAAGTGATCAAGGGCGTGGCGCGCTCGCTCTCCGAGGAAGCGGGCGACATGAAAATGTTTGCGATCGCCGAGCGCATCGAGAGCGTGATGTGGCGCGAGAAGAAGATGTTTCCAAACCTCGATTGGTTCAGCGCCGTGTCGTATCACATGCTCGGCGTGCCGACGGCGATGTTCACTCCGCTCTTCGTCATCGCGCGCACCGCGGGCTGGGGCGCGCACATCCTCGAGCAGCGCATCGACAACAAGATCATCCGCCCGAGCGCGAATTACACCGGACCGGAAAACCTGCCCTTTGTGCCGATCGAGAAACGTTGAGCGCGATGACACCTTACGACGCGACCGATGCCGCGCGGGCCGAGCCCGACGCGCTGCTGCAACAAATCGCCGACTACACGCTGGCCACCGACCGCATCGCGAGCGTCGATGCCTTCGACACGGCGCGGCTCTGTCTCATGGATTCGCTCGGCTGCGCCCTGCTCGCGCTGGTGTATCCGGCTTGCACAAAGTTGCTCGGCCCGGTGGTGCCCGGTGCCACGTTGCCCGGCCGCGGCGCGCGCGTGCCCGGCACGCACCATGAACTCGAGCCCGTGCAAGCCGCCTTCAATATCGGCGCGATGGTGCGCTGGCTGGACTTTAACGACACGTGGCTCGCCGCCGAGTGGGGCCACCCCTCGGACAATCTCGGCGGCATCCTCGCTGTGGCCGATTACATCAGCCGCGGTGGGCGGTCGCTGAATATCCGCGACGTGCTGCTCGCGATGATCCAGGCCCACGAAATCCAAGGTGTGCTCGCGTTGGAAAACGCCTTCAATCGCGTGGGCCTCGATCACGTGCTGCTCGTGCGCATCGCCTCGACTGCCGTCGTCACGCGCCTGCTCGGCGGCACGCGCGAGCAGATCATCGCCGCGCTTTCCCACGCGTTCCTCGATGGCGGCGCGCTGCGCACCTACCGCCACGCGCCCAACACCGGCTCGCGAAAAAGCTGGGCCGCCGGCGACGCCACGAGCCGCGCAGTGCGCCTCGCGTTCCTTGCGCTCAAGGGCGAGATGGGCTGTCCCAGCGCGCTCACTGCGCGGACGTGGGGCTTCCAGGATGTGCTCTTAAAAGGCCAGCCCCTCACCGTGCCCGCGCAAGGCTTCGGCAGTTACGTGATGGAACACGTGCTCTTCAAGATTTCCTTCCCCGCCGAATTTCACGCGCAGACCGCCGTGGAAGCCGCTGTGGCGCTGCATCCGCGGGTGGCGCCGCGTCTCGGCGACATCGCGTGCATCGTCCTCGAGACGCAGGAAAGCGCCTGCCGAATCATCGACAAAACCGGCCCGCTCGACAACCCCGCCGACCGCGATCACTGCCTGCAATACATGGTGGCCGTGCCGCTGCTCACCGGCGCGCTCACGGCCGCGGATTATGAAGAAAAAGTCGCCGCCGACCCGCGGCTCGACGCCTTGCGCGCAAAGATGGAAGTGGTCGAGAACAAGGAGTTCACCCGCGACTACCTCGACCCTGCGAAGCGCTCGATCGGCAACGCCGTGCAAGTCTTCTTCCGCGATGGCAGTGCCACCGAGCGCGTGGCAATCGAGTATCCCATCGGCCATCGCCGCCGGCGCAAAGAAGGCGTGCCCTTGCTGCTGGCAAAATTCGAGCGAGCCGTGCTCGGCCGCCTCCCCGCGCGCAAGGCCGCGGCGCTGCTCGGGCTCTGCGCCGACGGCACGCAGCTCGAAGCCACGCCAGTGCAGACCTTCATGGACCTGCTCGTGCCTTCAGCTTGAAATTGACTTTGAGATGCCGGCGGCTTGCTCCACTTTTCCCGCCCATGCTCGCGTCTCCGACCGGGACCATCACGTTCCTCTTCACCGACATCGAGGGCAGCTCGCGCAAGTGGGAGCAGCATCCCGAAGCGATGCGCGCGGCGCTGGCGCGGCACGATGCCATGTTGCGCGCGGCGTGCGATGCGTGCGGCGGTTTCGTTTTCAAGACGGTGGGCGATGCTTTCTGCGTGGCCTTCGATACCGCGCAAACGGCGGTGGTGGCCGCGATCGATGTGCAGCGCGCGCTGGCGGCGCAGAAGTGGGAGGACATCGGCGAGATGAAGGTGCGCATGGCGCTGCACACCGGGGCGGCGGAACATCGCGACGGCGACTACTTCGGGCAGTCGCTCAACCGCGTGAGCCGCATCCTCGCCGCGGCGCACGGCGGGCAGGTGCTGCTGTCGCTGGCGACCGAGGAACTCGTGCGCGATCACTTGCCGCAGGGCGTGCAATTGCGCCACCTCGGCGAGCACCGGCTGCGCGATCTCGCGCGGCCCGAGCATCTCTACCAACTCCTCGCGCACGATCTGCCGGCCGAGTTTCCGGCGCTGCGTTCGCTCGAGAGCGTGCCGAATAATTTGCCCATCCAGCTCACGAGTTTCGTGGGCCGCGAGCGCGAGATGGCGGAGGCTCGGCGGCTGCTCGCCGGCACGCGGCTGCTCACGCTCACGGGCACGGGCGGCACCGGCAAGACGCGCCTCTCGCTCCAGCTCGCCGCGGACTTGCTCGACACTTTTTCCGACGGAGTGTGGCTCGTGGAATTTGCCACCATCGACGATGCGGCGCTGGTGCCAGAGACGGTCGCCGCCGCGCTCGATTTGCGGCAGGAAGCCGATCGCCCGCTCGCCGCGACACTTACCAATTTTCTCCGCGCAAAAAATATGCTGCTCATCCTGGACAACTGCGAGCACGTGGTGGCCGCCTGCGCGCGCCTCGCCGAGACGCTGCTGCGCGCCTGCCCGCGGCTGCGCATCCTGGCGAGCAGCCGCGAGCCGCTGGGCATCGCGGGCGAAACGGCGTGGCCGCTGCCGCCGCTCTCGTTGCCGGGGGAATATTGGAGAGAAATCGCGGGCGGGCCGGATGCCATCGAGCGGCTCACGCAATTCGAAGCAGTGCGCCTCTTCATCGATCGCGCCACGGCGGCGCGCCCGGCCTTTGCGCTCTCGAATGAAAACGCGCCGATCATCGCGCAAATCTGCTGGCGGCTCGATGGCATCCCGCTCGCCATCGAGCTGGCCGCGGCGCGCATCCGGGTGCTCACGCTGGCGCAAATCGTCGAGCGGCTCGACGACCGCTTCCGCCTGCTCACCACCGGCAGCCGCACCGCGGTGCCGCGCCAGCAGACGCTCCGTTCGCTCATCGACTGGAGCCACGATCTGCTGAGCGAGCCCGAGCGCAAACTGCTGCGGCGGCTCTCGGTCTTCGCGCGCGGGCGCACGCTCGAGGCCATCGAAGCGGTGTGCTCCGGCGAGAGACTCGAGGAATTCGAGATCATGGATTTGCTCACGCAACTCGTGGATAAATCGCTCATCACGGTCGAGAAATCGCCGGCCCTCGGCGCGCGCTACTTCATGCTCGAATCGCTGTGGGAGTACACGCACGAGAAGCTGGTGGAAGCGGGCGAGGCCGATGTCTTTCGCGTGCGGCACCTGGATTATTTTTTGAAGCTCGCCGAAGACGCCGAGCCGGAAATCCGCGGCGCCGCGCAACGCGAATGGCTCGAGCGCCTCGAACCCGAGGACATCAACTTTCGATTCGCGCTGGAAGCCAGCGAAGAGCTTCCGGGGCAGGCGGGCAAAGGATTGCGGCTGCTGAGCTCCATCCTGCGTTTCTATGAAGTGCGCGGGCTTTTCAAGGACGCGCGCGAGGCGCTCGGGCGCCTGCTCGCGCTTCCGGCGACGGCGCCGCGCGATGCCGTACGCGCAAAGGCCTTGGCCGCGGCGGGCCGGCTGGCGTGGATCGCCGACGACATGCCCGCGTGCGCCGCGTTCCACGGCGAGGCGCTCGCGATTTTCCGGGAGCTCGGCGACTCGCGCGGCGCGGCCTTCACGCTCGCGGACCTCGCCTTTCACGCCATCGACGCCGGCGATCTCCCGCGCGCGCGCGCGCTGCTTGAGGAAGCTGGCGCGGTCGCGCAGGAGTTCGACGATCGCCGGCTGACTGCGCACGTGCTCCACGTGCGGGCGGCCCTCGCCGCCACGGAGCGCGACATGCCACGAGCCTTCGCGCTCGATGCAGAGAGCTACGCGCTGTATCGCGCGCTGGGCGACACGTGGTTTGTATTGATCGTGAGCTGGTCGGTGGGCATCGCGGCCACCGTGCTCGGCGAGTTCAAAAAAGCGCGCGCGCACTTTGCGGAATCCCTCACCGGCGGTCTCGATCTCGGCACTCGCTGGGGGCTCTTCTATCCGCTCGAGGCCCTGGCCGCGCTCGCGGTGGCGGAGGAAAAATTCGAGCGCGCCGCCCGCCTGCTCGGCGCCGCGGAAACGTTGCGCGCGCGGGCCGGCATGCCGCCCGAGCCCGCGGACCATCCCTCCTTGCGCTCAGTGCTCGCCAGCGCCACCGAGCGGCTCGCGCGCGAGGAATACGCCGCGGCCCGACGCGAAGGCCGCGCGATGTCGTCCGACGAATCC
>JBBRXP010000075.1:0-25648 GCA_038238555.1 Chthoniobacterales bacterium
AGCCCGTCTTCTCGCTCGCCGGGAGCGCGGCGATTTCTTCGATGACGGTGCGCACGCCGAGTTCTTCATCGAGTTCCCTCACCGCGGTCTCCGCGTAATCGCCGCCCGCGTTCACGTGGCCGGCGGCGCTCGAATCCCACTGCCGCGGGTGCTTGTCCTTCCAGCGCGAACGCTTTTGCAGGAAGAGTTCGCCGCATTCGTTGAAGACAAAAATGTGGACCGCGCGGTGGCGAAGGTTGCCCGCGTGGACTTCCTGGCGCGTGGCCTGGCCGATGACGGCGTCGCATTCATCCACGACATCGAAGACCTCGCCGTGCACGTCCTGCGCGAGTGGCGGCCGCACGAGGACGGCGGGGCTGGCGATGAAATTGGTGAGCGCGATCCATTGATCGAGCGAGAGCTCTTCAGCGCGCGCGGTCTCGGGCACGCCGAGATGCGCGGCGAGCGCGGGCCAGTCCATGCCGAGACCCGCGATGTTTTTGCGGAGCTGCTTGCGCCGGTGCGCAAAGCCGAGCTTCACGAGCCGGCGGAAGCGCTCGCCGTCGCACTCGGGTACTTCGCCCGGCTCGCGCGGCGTGAAGCGCACGACGGCGGAATCGACCTTTGGCTGCGGCGCGAAGACGGTGGGCGGCACGATGCGCAGAAGCTTCACGCGCCAGCGGCGCCCGAGCAGGAGAGTGAGCGCGCCGTAGGCCTTGGTGCGCGGCGAGGCGGCGAGCCGCTCGGCGAGCTCGCGCTGGAGCGTGAAGACGAGCACCCCGACCGGGCTGGGATCGGCGGTGAACGCGAGGAGAATCTGGCTCGAAATGTAATACGGCAGATTGCCGAGCACCTTCACGGGACCGCGGGAAAAAAGTTCGCGCACGTCGAATTCGGCGGCGTCGCCATGCACGATCTCCAGCTTCGGAAAACGCTCGCGCAGCACGGGAATGAGGCGCCCGTCTTTTTCGATCGCGAGCCCGCGCGCAGAGCGCTGCACGGCAAACTCCGTGAGCGCGCCGAGCCCAGGTCCAAGCTCGATCCACGGCTCACCATCCTTCAAGTCGAGCTGCGCCGCGATCCACTCCGCGAGATTCCGGTCGTGCAAAAAATTTTGCCCGAGGCTCTGCGTGGGCTGGCTGCCGAGGCGGTCGAGCGCCGCGCGGATTTGGGACGGAGTCATGGGCGCATCGCCGGCGCCGAGGAGGCAAGCTTGACGCTCGCTGAGTGCCGGACCCACATGCCCCGACCATGGTTGCCGATACTTTTGAACTGAGTCTTCGCGAATTCTCCGGCCGGGCGCCTTTCCAACCTTTCACAGTCGAGCTGATCAGTGGCGCAAGCTTCACCGTTGACCACCCGAAGGCGCTGATTTTCCGAGCAGGGCTGGCCGTGTTTATCGTTCTGAGAGGCGCGCCGCATTTGTTCGATCATGAAAGCGTGAGCCGGCTCGTCGGGGCCGGCGAGGCACGCTCGGCGGCCAGGTAGGGGCTTCACTTCAGCGCCTGCCGCAGGTAGTGCAGCGTCACGGCGCCCGTCATCCGCAGACTTTCTGGCGCGATGCGCTCGAGCGTGTCGTCGGCGGTGTGCCAGGAGGGGTAGTCGAAGTCGATGAGGTCGATGGCGGGAATTCGCGCGATCGCATTCAGGGGGATGTGATCGTCGTAGATGTTGCGGTCGTAATTTGCAAAGCGGTCGCGAATATGCAGCGCCGTGGCCGAGGCGAGGATGCCCCGCGTAAGTTCCGCGGGGGAATCGGGGGAGAGGGTGATGCCAAAATCTTTGTCCCCGATCATGTCCCACAAAATACCAAACCGGAACTGCGCGGCGCGGCCCGATGCGCGGAGCTGGCTGGCGTAATGGCGGCTGCCAAAGAGGCCGTCCTTGTCGTCGTATTGCACGATGGCTTCCTCGCCGTCGAAGAAGACGAGCTCCACTTTTTCCGCGAGCGCCTGGTCGAGCGCGAGCACGCGCGCGAGCTCGATAAGCGCTCCGGCGCTCGATGCGCCATCGCTCGCACCGACGAAACGGATCGTGCTGAAACGCTTGGTGTCGTAGTGCGAGCACACGATGGCGCGCTGTGTGCCGGTCGGCGCGGGATGAATGCCGCGCGGCGAAAAGCGGCCGACGAGATTCACATACCCGATCGGCCCGTGCGGTGTGTCATCGGAAAAAATCTGCCGCTCGACTTCCCATCCCGCGCTCCGCAGGCCCGTCTCGATGAGCGCGCGCACTTTTTCCAACTCCGGCGAACCCGACGGTCGCGGCCCGATCTCGATCTGCTTGCGCGCCTCGTTGAATGCCTTGTCGCCGGAAAATTCGCGCCAGATCTCCACCGGCCCCGGCGGCAGCGGCCGGCTGGGCGTGGCGGCTTTTACGGGAGCAGCCGCGGGTTGCGGCGAGTCGGCGATCCCGGCCAGTTCCTCGCTCGGCGCGGGCTTCTTGCACCCGGCGAGCCCCACCAGCACAGCGATCGCGACCGTCCGCAACATTCAGCTTTCTTCGACCGGCAAGCCGAGCAGCGCGAGGATGCGCTGCAGGTCGTCGTTGCCGTAGTACTCGATCTCGATGTGGCCGCGCTTGTCGCCGTGCTGGAGGGAAACGTGGGTCGCGAAGTGGCGTTGGAGGCGGTTTTGCAGGTGCTGCACGGCGGGTGCGAGCTGTGTGCCTTGCTGCCCGCGCGTCGGCTTGGTGGCGCCGTTTTGCTCGAAGTGCATCGCGATGAGCTTTTCCGCGGCGCGCACAGTGAGTTGGCGGCGGATGATCTGGTCTGCGAGCAGCCGCTGCTCCTCGGGCGACTTGAGCGAAAGCAGCACCTTTGCATGGCCGACGCTGATGCGATCCTGCGTGAGCCAACCCTGCACCTCGGCGTGGAGATCGAGCAGCCGCATGCTGTTGGCCACGGCCGCGCGGCTTTTGCCCACCTTCCGCGCGATGTCTTCCTGGCGCAGATTGAATTCGCGCGCGAGCCGCGCAAAGGCCCGCGCTTCCTCGATGGGGTTGAGGTCTTCGCGCTGGAGATTCTCGATGAGCGCCAGTTCGAGCACGTCTTGATCGGACGCCTCGCGCAAAATCACCGGCGCCTCGCGCATCCCGACTCGTTGCGCCGCGCGCCAGCGGCGTTCGCCGGCGATGAGCTCGAATTTTTCACCGCGCCTGCGGACGATGAGCGGCTGGATGATGCCGTGCTGCTTGATGGAATCGACCAGCTCATCGAGCTGCTCGTCGTGGAAAATCATGCGCGGCTGGAAGGGGCTCGAGGTGATCTCGCCGATGGGCACGAGCTGCACGCGCTCCCCGTGCTCGGCCACCGGCGTGGGGCACACGATGGGCGAAGCGGGCCGGGCGCTGATGAGGGCGCTGAGACCTTTGCCAAGTGCGACTTTCGACATGAGGACGCCGAGGCTAGTAAGCGGCGCGCGAAAGGCAATCGGAACCACGCCAAATTTGGTTCAAAGTGCGCGCATGCTTTTTGAGGAACTGCTCGCGCTCTCCGATCCCGAGCCGCACGGAGCCGCGCTGAACATGGCGATCGACGAGGTGCTCCTGCGCACCGCGACCACGCCGCTGCTGCGCGTCTATCGCTGGGCGCGGCCGGCGGTTTCTTTCGGATACTTCGGAAAATATGCGGAGGTCGAGCGCGCGTGCCCGGGCCGCGAACATGTGCGGCGCTGGACCGGCGGAGGCATCGTGCCGCACGGCTGCGATCTCACTTACACGCTCATCGCCCCACGAGCGTGCCGCTTCTTTGCATTAAGTGCCGCGGAGTCGTACCGCGTGATCCACGAGTGCATCGGCGACGTGCTCGGCGACGGTGTCGCGCTTGCCGCGGATGCCGAGGCGAAGGTTTCAGACGCGTGTTTTGAAAATGCCGCGCGCCATGACTTGCTCGCCGGCGCGTTGAAAATCGCCGGCGCCGCACAGCGACGAACGCGCGCCGGCTTGCTGCACCAGGGCAGCATCCAGCTTCCCGACTTGCCGGATGATTTTGCGGCGCGCCTCGCCGCCGCGCTGAGCGGCCGCATCGAGCACCGCGGATTGAGCGCCGCCGAAATCGCCGCCGCGCACGCGCTCTCGGAAGAGAAATACACCAGTGAAGCGTGGCTGCGGCGCAGGTAGCTGCGGCGCCTCGCCGCAGGAAGTGCCCGCGGCCCCCTCGCCGCGTGGATTCGGGGCGTCGCCGCTACACCGTATAAGTGCTCGACGAGGTGGCCCCGCCGCGCCCGGTCCAGTTGGTGTGAAAAAATTCGCCGCGCGGTTTGTCCACCCGCTCGTAAGTGTGCGCGCCGAAGTAGTCGCGCTGCGCTTGCAGCAGATTGGCGGGCAGCCGCTCGCAGCGGAAGCCATCGAAAAAGGCCAGCGCTGTGCTGAACGCGGGCACCGGAATTCCTTTCTTCACCGCGGTGCTCACCACTCTGCGCCAACTCTTTTGGCAGCCCTTGATCGCTTTCCTGAAGAAGGGCGCGAGCAGGAGGTTTGTGAGCTTTGGCTTCTTGTCGAAGGCCGCCTTGATGTCGCCGAGGAAAGCGCTGCGGATGATGCAGCCGCCGCGCCACATGAGCGCGATGCCGCCGTAATTGAGGTTCCAGCCATGCTGCTCGGCGGCGGCTCGCATGAGCATGTAGCCTTGCGCGTAGCTCACGATCTTCGAGGCGTAGAGTGCCTGCCGGATATCGGCGACGACGTGCACGCGCTCGCCGGAGATTTTCGTGTTGCCAGGCTTGAATGCTTTCGCCGCTTCCACGCGCAGGCTTTTCATCGAAGACACGCAGCGCGTGTAAACGGCCTCTGCCATGAGCGTGATCGGAATGCCGAGATCGGCCGAGGAAATAACGGTCCACTTGCCCGTGCCTTTCTGGCCGGCGGTGTCGAGGATTTTGTCCACGAGCGGCGAGCCGTCTTCATCCTTCTTGGCGAGGATGTCGCGGGTGATTTCGATGAGGTAGGAATCGAGCTCGGTCTGGTTCCACTCGGCGAAGACGGCGCTCATTTCATCGGGCGTCATGCCGAGGCCGTCCTTCATCAGTTGGTAGGCCTCGCAGATGAGTTGCATGTCGCCGTATTCGATGCCGTTGTGGACCATTTTTACGTAATGACCGGCGCCGCCTTCACCCACCCAATCGCAGCACGGCGTGCCATCGGCCACCTTTGCGGCGATGCCTTGAAAGATCGCCTTCACGTGAGGCCACGCCGCGGGCGAGCCGCCTGGCATGATGCTCGGACCGTGCCGCGCGCCTTCTTCGCCGCCGGAGACGCCGGTGCCGACATAGAGCAGCCCTTTGCTCTCGACGTATTTCACGCGGCGCGCGGTGTCCTCGAATAGCGAATTGCCGCCGTCGATAATGATGTCGCCGGCTTCGAGAAGCGGGAGCAAATGCTCGATGAATTCGTCCACCGGTTTGCCAGCCTTGACCATGAGCATCACCCGCCGCGGACGCTTGAGGAGCTTCACCATCTCTTCGATGGAATGCGCGCCGATGACGTTCGTGCCCTTCGCTTCGTGGGCGAGAAACTCATCCACCTTTTCCACGGTCCGATTGAAAGCGACGACGGTGAAGCCGTGGTCGTTCATGTTCAAAATGAGGTTCTGGCCCATGACGGCCAGACCGATAAGGGCGATGTCTGCGTTCGGTTCCATAAGGTCGTTTTTTTTGAGAACGCGGAGGATACAAGAGCCTCCAAAGCGCGCGAGAAGTTTTCTGAAAAACCGCGACGGGAGAAAACCCGCGAGCCGGAGTCGCGCTTGCCCACGATCCGCGTCACGCACATCAATCCGGCGCACGCGCCGAGCGACCTCACAGCGGACCGGCGCGCACATTTTCCAAATCACCTACCTCGGCAACGACGGCAACGACATCATGCTCACCCGTGTCGCCGGCATCGCGCCACGGATCACCACCTTTGCCAAAGTCCCCGGCACCGGCTCCTACACCGGCCTCGACGTAGTCACGATCACCGGCGCCGGCCCCCCGGCTTGACCTACCAACTCGAAATCTCCACCGACCTGCTCACCTGGCTCACCCACTCCGAGCAAACTGCGAGCAAACTGCGAGCAAACTGCGAGCAAACTGCGAGCAACCCCGCCGGCATCCTCCAATTCATGCTCACCCAGCCGCTCGGCATCCCAAAGATGTTCTATCGGGTGCGCTTGCCGTAGCGCATCCCGCCTCCTCCGCGGTGGTGAAGCGAGGAAGGAGCGGAACCATCTTTTCACGGCTTCGCGGTGAAGCAATACACCACGCCGTCTTCCGCGCCGATGACGATGCGGCCGTCGGCCACGGCGGGCGAGGCGGTGACGGGGGCGCCGATCTCGTAGGCCCAGCGCTCCTTGCCGTCCGCGAGGCCCACGCAGTAGAGGCGGCCATCGCCGGAGCCGACGATGATCGCGTCACCGCATACGACCGGCGAGCTTTCCACCTCGCCGCGTGTCTGGAAAGTCCACACTCCTTTGCCCGAGGCGCGGTCGATGCAGTGCAGGCGCTTGTCGCGGCAGCCGAGAATCACGCGGTCTTCGGTCACTGCGGCGGAGGAAAAGTAGGGGAAATTTCGATCGCGATATTTCCAGAGGATCGCGCCGTCTTTGGGATTGAAGCCGAGGACGAGATTGCCGTAGTTGCCCACGTAGCCGAGGCCATCGGCGGTGGCGACCGAGGAGGCGATGTAGGCTTCGGATTCAATCTGCCGCAGCTCCGCGCCGTCCTTGAGCGCGAGCACGTGGATGAAGGAATCGCAGCCGCCGAAAATGATCTCGCCGTCGGGCGTCAGGGCGGGGGAGCCGTTGATGTAGTTGTCGGTGGAGTGAGCCCAGATTTTTTCCCCGGTGGCGGCGTCCACGCAGTGGAGGCTGGTGTCGTAGCTGCCGACGAGAATCCACTCGCCGGCGCCGTTGGGGTTCTTCGCGTGGTTGGCGCCGCCGAGGATTTTGTCGTCGGTCGCATAACGCCACTTTTCCGCGCCGGTCGTGGCGTCGAGCGCGTAGAGATTGCCGTCGCTCGAGCCGATGAAGACAGCGCCATCGAGCACGAGCGGTGTGGCTTCGATGCCGGCCTCGGTCTTAAAAGACCACGCTTCTTTTCCGGTCGCGAGATCGAGCGCGTACACCTTGCCGCCGTCGTCGCCGAAGAATACGCGCCCGCCCGCGATGGCCACCGCGCCCTTCACGGGTTTGTCGGCTTTGAATTGCCAGGCGAGCTCGACCTTCGCCGGAGCAGGCATTTGCGCGAGGCCGCGCAGTTCGGGGCCGCCGCGGTGCATGGGCCAGTCGGCGGCTTGGGCGAGTGAAGCGAATAGCAGGAAGGCGAAGAGCGTGAACTCCGGGGAGCACACGCGTCCCGCGTGTTGGTCGCAGCGTCCCCGCCGCGACGGACTTTCTGCGATGTCCGCAACGGCAAAAGCTCCGCACCACGGAGAACGCCCGGCGGGTTCTCTCGGTGCGGAGCTCTTGCCCGGATCGCACGGTTTTGAAAGTTCGTCGCGGCGGGACGCCGCGACCAACACGCGGGACGTGTGTGCTCCCCGACTCACAGCCCGAGCGCCTCCATGTAGAGCCGCGCGAAATCCTCCGCGGCGATCGGGCGCGGATTGAAGCCGGCGGTCCACTGCCTGGCGGCTTCGGCGGCTAGCGTTGGCAGGGCGTCGCGGTCGATGCTGGCGACACCTTCCCGCATTCCCGCCACATCCAGGAGCGTCTCGAGCTCGCCGCGCAATTCCTCGCTCGACCCGAGACCGGCCTCCGCAGCCAGTTCGTGGTAATGGGAGCGCGCTTCGGGATCGTGGGCGTTGAAGGCGATCACGACAGGCAGCATGAGGCCCACGGCCTGCCCGTGCACGATGCCGTAACGCGCGGTGAGCGGATTGGCGGCGGCGTGCGCGGCGCCGAGCATCGAGTTTTCGATCGCGGTGCCGGCGAAGGCGGCTGCGAGCTGCATGTCGCCGCGCGCTTCGAGATCACGCGGATCGCGCAGCACGCGCTCGAGGCTGCCGAGGCAAAGCCGAAACGCTTCGCGCGAAAAGATCGCCGAGAGCGGCGTGCGCTTCTTTGTCACCGCGGTCTCGACGGCGTGAGCGAGTGTGTCGATGCCGGTGCAAGCCGTCACGCGCGGCGGCTGCGAGAGCGTGAGCAGCGGATCGAGGATCGCAACGCGAGCCGCCGCCTTTGGATCGCCGCAGGCCATCTTCATGTGCGTCTCTTCGTCGGAGATGAGCGCATAGGACTGGCACTCGCTGCCCGTGCCCGCGGTGGTCGGGATGGCGATGAGTGGCAGCATTTCCTTCGTCGCCTTTCCCACGCCCACGTAATCCTGCATCGCGCCGCCATTGGTGAGGATGAAGTTGCAACCCTTCGCAGTGTCCATGCTGCTGCCGCCGCCGAGGCCGACGATCAAGTCGATGCCCGCCTGCCGCGCCGCCTCCACACAGCGATCCACGTCGAGCGTCGTCGGATTTTCCCGTACCGCATCGTAAGCCGTGACGTGCAGCCCCGCCGCTTCCAGGAAGCCCATGGCGCGAGCAGGATGCCCAGCGGCAACGATTCCCGTGTCAGTGACGAGCAGCACATGCTTGCCGCCGAGGTCGCGCGCGAGATCGCCCACACGCTCCAAGGTATCCGCGCCGAAGACGACACGGGTGCGGGGTTGGAAGTCGAATCCGGGAAAATGCATGAGGCTCAATCCGCTTGGAACAGGTTCTCGAAATCGCGTGAGGCGTGCAGCAGACGAACGATGAGGACGCCGGCTTCGGTGGGTTGATAGAAAATCAGGTAGCGCGGGAACCCATCCACCCGCCATGACCGAAGCCCCGCAACCGCCAAGTCGAGGCGTTCGCGGCCCGTGTGGCGATTCTTGGTTAGGAAGCGTACTGTGGCATCCACGGCATCCAAGAAGTGCGCCGCAATCCGCGCGTCGAAGCGGCACAAGAACCGCGCGAGGTCTTGCAGGTCGCATTCCACATAGTCGCTGTGTTCCACCGCTGCCATCACTCCACGCAGCGATCAACTCCCGCAGTTTTCCGCACGCGCCCCAACATCGCATCCCAGTCGGAATGGAACGGCCCGTCTGCGGCTTCCTGGATTTTGGCGCGGAAATATTCGGGCGGCAGCTCCGGCAAATCCTCGTCCTCTTCCAGCAGACGCAAACAGGCCGCGTTGATCGCCTCATTTGCGTCGCGGTAGCTGCCCTTTGACACGAGGAGCTGAATGATCTCTTCAGCCGGTCCGGTGAGAGTGATGTTCATGGCGGCAGTCTGTCGCAAGGAAGCGCGGTTGGCGAATTCTTACGCCCGTTCGATCGAGCGGCGGCGGTAGAGAAACTCGAACATGTTGCCCTCGTGCGGCTGATCCCACGAAATTTTCATCGTCGGGATCGGGCCGAGATTCAGGCGCTCGATGAGCGGAGAATCGAGAAGCTGCTCGGTGAAGGCGGGGTCTTTGGTGATGGCGCTGACGACGAGCGAGGGACCGATCTGCGCGAGCATCTCCTTCTGCGGCACCTCGACGACGCTCGCGTAAGGGCAGAGATATTCCTTGTTCGCGAGCGGGTGCTGGAAGGTCTCGCACTGCACGATGGTCGGCCGCAGATACACGCCGCCTTCAAACTCCGCCTTGCGCGGGCCGTGGCGGTACTTCGCGGTCACGTCGGTCGCGCCGGGTGTTTGCAGTCCGTCTTCGATCGCGGCGTCGATGAATTCGGCCATCTTCGGATTCGCAAAACCGGAGAGCCTCGCGTGCTCGTCGTCGTGCGGCAGCGGATCGATTGGGCCGAGCTGGCGCGCGAGTGCGTCGGCGATTTCCGCGGAGTATTTCGGCACGACCACGGAGCTCGCGTTGATGCAGGAACGCCCGCCATTTTCCGCGATGGAAGCGGCCATGAGGTCGATGTGCGGACGCCAATTTTCGATCTCGTCGTCGCCAATGAGGATCTTGCTGAAGCCGGGGCCGTGGACGGAGAACTTCGGACTGTCGCGATACTGCGCGACCGTATTCGCGTCGCCGAAGATCAGAGCACGCCCGCAGATTTTCATGATCTCGGCCGAGCCTTCGTGATCGGTCGGATAAAAGCCGAACGCCTCCGCCGGCGCCCCAGCCGCGATGAAAGCCTGGATCAAGCGATACGGCGTCCACGGCTCCTCGCGCCCCGGCTTGATGACGACCGGCGTCTTGAGCGCGATGGCCGGCAGCCAGAGCGAATTGACCGCCGGAGAATTGCTCGGCATCACGAGACCGAGCGCCTGCGTGGTCGGGTAATAACTGACCGCCACGCCGCTCTGCTGGCCAAACCCGCGGTCGATGACCTCGAGCGGCAGGCCGCGCATGAGCCCGTTGAGCACCGCGCCCATGTGCGTCATCGCGTGATGAATCTTCTGCATGTTGCGTTCCACCATATTGCGCGGCAGCCCGCTCGTGGCGCTGAGTGTCTCGATGTACTCGGCGTGCGATTGCTTGTGCCCCTGGTCGCCGAGCGGCAGCTCGCCTTGCAGGAAAAGCTCGCCGGCTTTCGCGGAAATCTCGATGAGCTGCGCAACTGAAAACCTCTTCAGCGCCGCGCGCGCCTCGCCGATCTTTGCGAGGTCTTTGCGGACGATGCCCGCATTGACCTGGCTCACCGTGGCCATCGGCTGGCCGGTGCGATGATTGAGCACATCGACCTTGTCGAGGCTCTCGTAAGGCTTGCCGCGGCGCAGCGCGGGGAGATGCGGGAGATTCATGGCGGAGTAAAAGTGACGCGGGCCGGATTTATACGTCTGCGTATTAACCTTTGCCAGCCATTTCCATTTGGGATTTGCAGCCGCCCAGTAAGCGCTTGCTTCCAGCGCGCGCCGCATCAAGGATGCGCGCGCATTTCAAAAATGCTCCCCCCAAACATCTATGAAACGACTCCTGCTCGCACTGTGCATTCTTCTCCCCTTCGCCGTGTCTTCGCCGGCGGCGATGGTCGTGCGAAACTTCCAGGCGCTGCGCCACGATCGATTCTACAGCGGCAACGACAAGGCGTTCGTCGGCGATCCCTACGACTTCTCCGGCGTCGGCAGCACCGGCGTCACATGGGCCACGCTGGTCTCGGATTGCTACTTCATTTCGGCCGCGCATTTTCATCCCGCCATCAGCGACAACGTGACGTTTTACGAGGCCAACAGCCTTCTCGGCCCGAGCCATTCCTACGCCGTCACCGGTGGGCAACAGATCGGCAACACCGATCTGTGGGTGGGCTGGTTTGGCTTGGCGGTGGATGCGAGCATCGCGCGTTACTCCATCCTCGATCTGCCCAATGCCAGCGACTACTTCGGCTTGGTCCAGTACAATTACGGCGTCAACAACCGCGTCGGGCGCAATGTGACGGAGGGCATCAGCACGGAAACCGTCGGCCCTTCGACTGGAGTGGTGTGGTATGCGGATTACGACAACAACGACACGCCCTCGGTGGGCGGCGACGAGACCTTTCTCCAAAGCGGCGACTCCGGCGCTCCGACCTTCAACATCGCGGCGGGCGGGCTCGCGCTCATCGGCATTCATTGGGCGATCTCGGATAATTTTCCGGGGACCGACGAAGGAGAGATTTTCGTGGACAGCGCCGTGCCCGCCTACATCAGCGACATCACTGGCGTGCTCGACGACAAGGGCCAGTCGCTCACACTCGTCCCCGAGCCCGGGGCAGCGGTGCTGCTGCTTTTTGGATCGGCGATCGCGCTTGCGCGCCGCCGCCGCGCCCGGCCGATCAAGGCCTGAAGCCGATCCGCGGCCTGGGTGGATTCGGTGGCGCGGGTTTCGGAGTGAGCGCCGCGACGAGCTTCTGCATGAAGTGGACGATCGCCCGTTCGTGGGTGTCGAGCCGGCCGCTGAGGCGGCGATCGATTTCCGCGAGCGCGGCGGCGAGGTCGGCAGTCTTGGAAAGCTCCGCGCGCAACCGGACAAAGGCGCGGATGACGAAGACGCTCATCGCGACCGCGCGCTCGCTCTTGAGGACATTGGCGGCCTGGAGCGCGCCGTGTTCGGTGAAGGCGAAGGGAAGTGAGCGACGTCCACCGCGTCCGGCGTTTGACATCGCAATTTGCGATTTCAAAGCGATTCGCGCGCCAGCCACGCACGATGATCGTGCTCCGCGGCGGCGTTGAAGCGCTCGCTGAATCGGCGCGCGCGATCGGCGTTTGGATCGGGGAGATTCATGCGCGGCAGCGTACGTTTGCCAGGAGTCGATTGCCAGTTGAAATCTCCCACGCGCCTTCGCTAGTCTCGTCCGATGCGCTCTCATCTTTCCGCTCTCACTCTTTTCGTTCTCGGCATCGCGGCACTCGCACAGGGAGAAATCCCCGTCGGTGAATTTGCCTCGCTCACCGGCGGCAGCGCCAGCTTTGGGCAGAGCTCGCACAAGGGCACGGCGTTGGCGATCGACGAGATCAATGCCTCGGGCGGCCTGCTCGGCAAAAAGCTGAAGCTCATTACCGAGGACGACCAGAGCGTGGCCGGCCAGCCCGCGACCATCGCGCGCAAGCTCATCTCACAGGATAAAGTGGTGGCGGTGCTCGGCGAGGTCGCGTCGTCGAAAAGCCTCGAGGCCGCGCCCATCTGCCAGCAAAACAAGGTGCCAATGATCTCGCCCGCTTCGACCAATCCGAAAGTCACCGAAGTCGGCGACTACATTTTCCGCGTCTGTTTCATCGACCCATTTCAAGGCACGGTGATGGCGAAGTTTGCGCGCTCCAAAGGCTGGAAGAAGGTCGCCGTGCTCACGGATGTGAAGCAGGACTACGCGGTGGGCCTCGCGGAGTTTTTCATGAAAGGTTTCACGGCGGCCGGCGGCGAGATCGTCAAAGAGCAGAAGTATTCGACCGGCGACAAGGACTTCAAAGCACAGCTCACCTCGATCAAGGCCGCAAAGCCTGAAGCCATCTTCGTTCCCGGCTATTACGCCGAGGTCGCGCTCATCGCCAAGCAAGCCAAGCTTCTCGGCATCAAAGTGCCGCTGCTCGGCGGCGATGGCTGGGTGGGCGACTCGCTGCTCAAGGTCGCGGGCAACTCGCTCGACGGCTCGTTTTTCTCCTGCCACTTCAGCGCCGATGACAAGCGCGCGGCGGTGCAGGATTTCGTGAAAAAATTCAAAGCGAAATACAAAGGCGAAACTCCCGACGACATGGCCGCGTTGGGCTACGACTCGGCGATCATCCTCGCCGAAGCGATGAAGCGCGCCGGGACCACAGAGGGCCCCAAGCTGCGCGACGCGATCGCCGCCACAAACAACCACGCAGGCATCACCGGCAACATCACACTCGACGACAAACGCAACGCCTCGAAGCCCGCGGTGATTCTCGCGATCGGCGGCGGCGGCTTCAAGTTCGAGCAGACCGTCGCGCCGTAGCGTAGCGTGTCGTACTCATGGGCCTCACCTACGTTACCACCAAGTTACTGCCAGTCGGCGCAGGGGGCGGTGAGTTTGAAGCGCAGTTTCTGGTCGATACAGGCGCGACCGATTCGCTGGCGCCCGCGCAAGAATTGAAACGCATCGGCGTCACGCTCGCGGGACGCACGGCGTACGAATTGGCCGATGGCACACTGCAAGAATACAGCTTCGGTCTCGCGCGGATCGAGTTCATGGGTGAGGTGACCGCGGGCCGCGTGATCTTTGGCCCCGACGGCTGCGAGCCGCGGCTCGGCGTCACAGCCCTCGAATCGGTCGGCATCCTCGTGGATCCCACCAACAAGACATTGAAGCGGCTGCCGGCGATCCCGCTCAAGTGATCGAGTTCCTCCAGCAACTCCTCAACGGTCTCTCGCAGGGCTCGATCTACGCGCTTATCGCGCTGGGTTACACCATGGTTTTCGGCGTGCTGCGCTTCATCAATTTCGCGCACGGCGATGTGTTCATGCTCGGCGCTTTCGCCGGCTTCTTCCTCGTCAATCGGCTTCCACGCTGGTTTGGCGGGGAGCCGGGTTTTGGGAAAATGGCCTCGGTGCTCGTGCTGGCGATGGCCATTTGCGCGGTCATCGGCATCGTCATCGAGTGGCTCTGCTACCGGCCGTTGCGCGAGCGGCCCAAGCTCACCGTGCTCATCACGGCCATCGGCGTGTCGTTGTTTCTCGAAAACTTCGGGCAGTTCGCGTTCGGCGCCGATCCGAAATCGTTTCCGGAACTCATCACCGACCGCGCTCTGGAAATCCCCGAAGCGTGGGGCGCCATCTCGGGGCTCACGATCACGGTGTCGCAAGTGTTGGTGATCGGCGTCACGCTCGTGCTGCTCTTTGTCCAACGCCACATCGTGCTGCACACGCGCCTCGGCATGGCAATGCGGGCGCTCTCCTTCAATCCCGTCGCCGCCTCGCTCATGGGCATCAATAACAACGTGGTCATCTCTTTTACCTTCGGCCTCGGCTCGGCGCTTGCAGGCGCGGCGGGCATTCTCACTTCCATTCAACAGCCGTCCATCGATCCGCTCATGGGGGTGAATGCAGGGATCAAAGCGTTTGTCGCCGCCGTGGTTGGGGGCATCGGCAATCTGCAGGGCGCGGTGCTCGGCGGCGTGCTCATCGGACTCATCGAAGCGCTGGTGGTCGGCTATGTCTCGCCGACTTATCGCGACGCCATCGTCTTCGGCGTGCTCATCCTCATCCTGCTTTTCAAACCCACGGGACTGCTCGGAAAATCGGAACGCGAGAAAGTGTAAATGTTCGAGCGTTCAAAACTCATCCTGCTTGCAGTGCTCATCCTGTGCGGTGTGGCCTCGCACTTCGCCAGTGGCATCAATCCGTATTACTACGACGTGCTGCTCGGCATCGGGATCAACATCATCCTCGCCGTAAGCCTCAATCTCGTGAACGGCTACACCGGCCAGTTTTCGCTCGGCCACGCGGGATTTATGGCGGTGGGCGCTTACGCTTCCTCGTGGCTCACGCTCAGCTACGGCTTTGTGCTCGGTGCATCGGGGATTGCGACCACTTCCGCATTCGTCCTCGCGCTGCTGCTCGGCGGCTCGATGGCCGCGCTAGCGGGCCTCGTGGTCGGCGTGCCGTCGCTGCGCTTAAAGGGCGACTACCTCGCCATCGTCACGCTCGGTTTCAATGAGATCATCAAAGGCGTGATCCAAAATGCCGACCCGCTCGGCGCTCAACGCGGGCTCGGCGGCATGGTGCAGCACACCAACTTTTTTTGGACCTTCGCCTTCGCCGCCCTCACCGTTTACGTCGTCCTCAATCTCGTGAACTCGACCTATGGCCGCGGCTTTCTCGCCGTACGCGACGACGAGATCGCCGCCGAAGCGATGGGCATCAACACCACGAAGTACAAAGTGCTCGCCTTCGTGCTCGGCGCGTTCTTTGCCGGAATCGCCGGAGGGCTCTACGCGCACTTCAAGCAATTCATCCATCCCGAGGGATTCAATTTTCTGCGCTCGGTGGACATCGTCGTCATGGTCATCCTCGGCGGCATGGGCAGCACCCTCGGCGTGTGTTTCGCCGCCGTCCTCCTCACCATCCTGCCCGAGATGCTCCGCTCCGTGGCAAAGCTCGAGACCCTGCCCGAGTGGCTGCGGCATATCGCCGAGAATCGAATGATCCTCTACTCACTGCTGCTCATCGTCCTCATGCTCACGCGCCCGCAAGGCCTCTTCGGCGCGGGCCTCGTCGCGAAGAAAAAATGATGTCCACGGAACACACGGAAAGGCACGGAAAGGAAACGGGCACGCCGCAACTCTCCTTCTGTGCCTTTCTGTGTATTCCGTGGACCACCCCATGAAACCGCTGCTCGAGCTCGAAGATGCCACCGTGCAATTCGGCGGAATCAAGGCAGTGGCCGAAGTGTCCTTCGCGATCGGCGAGGGCGAACTCATCGGACTCATCGGCCCCAACGGAGCCGGTAAGACCACTGTCTTCAATCTCATCACCGGCGTCTATCAACCCACGGCGGGCAGGATCGCCTTCGACGGCCGCACCGTCATCGGCCACCGGCCTTATAAGATCACCAGCCGCGGCATCGCGCGCACCTTTCAAAACATCCGGCTCTTTGCCTCGCTGAGCGTCTTCGACAATGTGCGCACCGCTTGCAACATGCACCTCCGCCACGGCATCTCGCATGCCCTGCTGCGCGGCCCGAAGGTCATGCAGGAGGAACGCGAGATCGAAAAGACTGTCCTCGAGTTGCTCGAAATTTTCGGCCTCGCCGCCGAACGCGAAGTGGCCTGCCGCAGCCTGCCTTATGGCGATCAACGCCGCCTCGAAATCGTGCGCGCCCTCGCCACGCGCCCCAAGCTGCTGCTCCTCGACGAGCCCGCCGCCGGCATGAACCCGACCGAGAAGGTGGAGCTCATGAAACTCATTCGCTTCACGCAGGAAAAATTCGGGTGCGCCGTCCTGCTCGTCGAGCACGACATGAAAGTGGTCATGGGCATTTGCCAGCGCATCAACGTGCTCGATTACGGCCGCAAGATCGCCGAGGGCACGCCCGCGGAAATCCAGCGCGACCCCAAGGTCATCGCGGCGTATTTGGGAAAGGAAGATGAATGAACGTCAAATCTCGAACGCCGAAGATCGAACGTCGAAGGAAGCGACGCGCGCCCATCGGCGGGATCAGAGCATTCGATGTTCGAAGTTTCTCCCGCTCCCATGCTTGAAGTCAGCGACCTCGTAGTAAACTACGGCTCCATCTCCGCTCTGCACGGCATCTCGTTGCGAGTGGAGAAAGGGAGCATCGTCACCCTGGTCGGCGCAAACGGCGCGGGTAAGTCCACCACCCTGCGCGCCATCTCCGGCATCGCGCGGGCCAAGTCCGGCACGGTCACCTTCGATGGACAGGAAATCACCAATCTCCCGCCGCACCGCATCGTCGCCCGCGGGGTCGCGCAGGCACCGGAAGGCCGGATGGTTTTTTCAAACCTCACCGTGCTCGAAAACCTCCGCATGGGCGCCTACCTCCGCCGCGACCGGCCAGGCATCGCCCGGGATCTCGATTACGTCTTCAGCATCTTCCCGCGCCTAAAGGAACGCGGATGGCAGGCCGCCGGCACACTCAGCGGCGGCGAGCAACAGATGCTTGCCATCGGCCGCGCGCTCATGAGCAAGCCCAAGTGTCTCCTGCTCGACGAGCCCTCGCTCGGCATAGCGCCGCTGCTGGTAAAGACCATCTTCGAGAAGATCGTCGAGGTAAACCGGACGCTCGGCCTCACGATCCTGCTCGTCGAACAGAACGCGAACCTCGCCCTCGAAGTATCGCAATACGGTTACGTCCTCGAAACCGGCCGCATCATCCTGCAAGACACCTCCGCCGCCCTGCGCGAAAACGCGGAAGTAAGAGCCGCCTATCTCGGCGGCGGATAAGTAGCTGCGGAGCCCCGCCGCAAGAAGTGCCCGCGGCGCCCTCGCCGCGTTGGATACGCTTCTTACTTCTTCTCCAACTTCACATAATCCAAGCCAAACATCAGCGCCGGCAGTGCCGCTGGATTGCGACCCGTCGCCTTGATCTCCAGCTTGTGCTCGCCTGCATCGAGTGCGTAAGTGCCCCAATCCAACTCGCCACTGCTGATAACGTCGGGGGAGTTATATAAGTCGAGCAGAGATTCGGTAACTCTCTTCCCATCGAGCGAGATTGCGAAGATGCCATAGTCCCGCGCCTTGGTAAGAACCGCCTTAAGCGAGTAACTGCCTTGCTCGGGAACAAGCAGCGCGAGAGTGAGGACATCGCCCACCTTGCTTCCGGTCCACCACAGTTGCGCGTCACCGCTCCAGCGGCTCGCCCGGAAGGCGCTCATAGCCTGTAACCGCGTGCGTCCGCCGGTGACGCTTAATACTTTCAGCTCTTCGCCTTCCATCGCTCCATCGACCTTGGAGGCGGGGAGGTTCGCACCTATGGCCGCGCCCTTTTGCAAGTAAGCGACCAGATCGACTAACTGCGCCGGCGCCAGCGCGTCAAACATCCCCTCCGGCATCAGCGAAACCTTGGCGACCTCGCGCTTGGTTACTTCCGGCTTGTTAAGGGTAAACTCGAGCCCGCCGGGCAACACAATGCAATAGATGACATCGCTCTCCTCCTTCACAAGCCCGCTCATTACCCGCCCATCCTTCATGCTGAAAAGGTTAAGTTGGTAGGCCTTTCCGATGACCGCGTTGGGGTCGAGCACGTTATCGAGCAAATAGTCGAGGTTGCCGCGATTCGAGCCCGTCAAATCGGGACCGACAGTTGCGCCATCACCCATCAGGCGATGACACGCTCCGCAGCTCCCGGTAAAGAGCAGCTTACCCGCGGCAATGTCGGCGCCTTTAAGCTTCTCCGGACTTAGCAGCGCGCGATACTTTGCCTTCTGCTGCGGGAGATCGGCCTTTGGCTTATTGATGGTGCCGATGGCTTTCTCCATCAAGTTACTCACCTCCTTGTTCTGCAGGCTCTGCAACTGCCGCACAATAAACGGTGAAAGCACCTCGGGTCCGGCCTGCTTGGCGATAACAGCCTGTAGCAACGCGGCTCCTCCCTTAGGCGTGGAAGCAAGCGTGGATACGGCATCTACTTTCTCTTCCGATGAAAATTTGACGAAGCGCTCGATCAGTATCCCGGCGGTCTTGTTATCCGGCATGGAGGCGAGGGCCTGGATAGCTTTGCGGCGCAAGGGTGTCGGCTGCGGCGTGGTTTGGATAAGTGTTTGCAACGTGCCGGCCGTAGCCTGGTCGCGGGCTTGTAGCAGAATGCCAAGAGCGCGCTCGCGCGCCGGCGCCGGAGCATCGGACTTCGCGAGTGTGTCGCGGAACTTTTTGACTGCAGCGTCTTCGCCCGAGAGCGCGGTAAGCTCCTCCACCAGGTCGGCTACCGCTGGCGAGGCACCTTCGCGGAACTTCACAGATAGCGCGGGCCAGTTACCCGGCAGCGCAAGTTTCCCAGCGCCGCGGGTATTGCCGAGTAACATAGCCAGCGTCTTTTCGCGTTGCACGGGATCCGGCTCGTTAGCGGCAGCCTGGAGGAGCGCGGCCCGGCCGGCATCGTCGCTCGAGAGGCGGCGGTAGATGAAGCGGGTGATCTTATCCATCTTCGAAGTGGCGGCGAGCTTCATGCCAGCTTGCACATCGGCGGCGACGACCGGTTCGATGCCATACCAGATCAGCAACTGAATATTTTGATCTTCCGCGTCTTCCTTGTGACTTATCAGAGCCGCGGCGATGCCGGCACGTTTGTCGAGAGGGAGGCGCTGAAGCGAGGAGGCAAGTTCCCGGCGCACGACTTGGGACTTGTCCTCGCGGGCCAGTCTTGCACTTGCTTCCCCGGGCACTTCGGAGAGCAACCGGATGCTCCACGCACGCACGGACTCGTCCTCGCTGCCGAGGAAAGCAAGAAGGCCGGCGTCATCGAGGGCGCCTGCGCTAAAGAGTGCCCACAGCGATCTCAGTGTGCGCTTCGCATTCAATCTCTCCCTGGCCTGATCGGTAAGTTTCCTGCCCGACGCGCTTCGCTCCATCAATACCTTCCTCGCCTGCCGCACAAAGTATTCGTTCGCATCCTCCATGGTAATCTTTGCCAGTTCCTCGTCACTTAGTTTGGATAAGTCCACCTTCTTCGGCTTCAGGGTGTCGTAAGTAATGCGATAGATGCGGCCGTTGCTCCTGTCCCACATGTCCACTGCGTTGCTGCCTTGGTGGCAGACTTGTTTGTCGCTCCAGTCGCTCATGTAGAGCGCGCCGTCGGGGCCGACCTTCTGCGCGATGCCGATGAACCAATGATCGTCGCTGCGCAGGAAGTCGGCGCGGTGCTGGCCGGTGTAGCCGCTGCCCTTCGGGTCCACGTGATCGTGCACGAGGCGGTGGCCGTGGAGATTGCTGAAGAGCAGTTCGCCGCGGTATTCGGCGGGGAAGTTATCACCTTGGTAGATACAAAGGCCGCAGTGGGCGTGGCCGCCACCAGCTTGGTCGGTATCGTTGGCCACGGGCACTTCGGTTTTCTTTTTGCGATCGCCCCAGTGCGCGTTATCGGCCACGACGCCGGCAAAGTGCGCGTGGTCGGCGATGGTCTTGATGTCGTCGTAAGTGTAGGGATTGAAATGCTGTCCGGCCTGCCGCTGATAACGTGCACCTGGCAGGATGTGATAGAGATGCGGGATCACACAGGCAGTAATGAAGAACTCGCCTTTGTCGTTGTAATCGAGCCCCCACGGGTTGCTCGTCCCTTGGGCAAAGACTTCGAATACATGCCGCACCGGATGGTAACGCCACACGCCGGCATTGATGGGTATGCGCTCCGCGGCAGGCGCGTCCGGCTTGCCGACGAGCGAGTGGGTAAAGACGCCGTGGCAGCCGTAGAGCCAGCCATCGGGACCCCAGAGGAAACTGTTGAGCGTCTCATGGGTATCCTGGAAACCCCAGCCATCGAGTAACACTTGCGGCTTGCCCGCGCGATCGTCCGCGTCTTTTGGAATAAAGAGTAACTGTGGCGCCGCTCCCACCCACACGCCGCCAAAACCCACTTCGATACCGCTCACTAAGTTCAGACCATCGACAAAGACAGTTCGCTTATCGAACTTACCCGTGCCCTTGATATCTTCGAGGATGACGATGCGATCCGGCCCCTTCTCTCCGGCGCGCTTCTGCGGATAGGAGTTACCCTCGGCCACCCATAACCGGCCGCGCTCATCGAAGCACATGGCGATGGGTTGCACGATGTCCGGCTCGGAGGCGATAACTTCGGCCTTGAAGCCCGGCGGCAGAATCATGTGACTCGCCGCCTCCTCGGGCTTCTGTCCGGCCTTGTAATCTTTCGGCGCGATATGATCGGGGCCGTAAAGCTTCTCTGGCTGAAACTGCGCGTAACGTTCCGCACTTACTTCTTCGCGCCGCTGCAATAACACACGGCACCCATACTTATTGCCGACGACGACATCCAGAAGGCCGTCGCCGTCGATGTCGCCGACGGTAAGTTGAGTTCCCACTCCGGTGTCATCGTCGATGAGGTGCGGGATAAAGCTGACCTTGTCCTTCTCCCGCTTTGTCTGAAACCAATAGAGCACGCGCGGATCGCGCTCATTCGGGTCGTGGCCGTTGTGAGCCCAATAGCGTTTGCCCGTGATGATGTCGGCAATGCCGTCGCCATCCACATCGGCGAGCGCCATGGCGTGAGGCTGGCTGAAGCGGACGCCGTACTCATTCTCCCAAGGCTCCTGGCCGACGATGAGATGCTTGTTCCACCCTGCATCCTTGTTTTCAAACCACGCCACGCCGAAGCCGTGCGCTTGCAGTGAGGAGACGATGTCGTTGTGCCCGTCGCCATTGAAGTCATAGGCAAACATCTGCGCGCCGCCGCCGATCCCCGCAAGAGCGTGCGGCTTCCAAGTGCCGCTCGTGGTGTGCTCCCACCAACGCTTCGCTTCCAGAAGGTCCAGCTTTCCGTCGCCATTCACATCGCCGATGCCGAGGCCGTGGGTGAACTTACCCACGTTCACATTCTCAGTTACCGGATGCCACGCCCACGGTTTGGTTACTTCCTTCCAATCCGGCTCGTAGTAACCGAACTGCCCGCTCTTTGAACAAACGATCTCCGGCTTGCCATCGCCAGTAAGATCGGTGAACTCTGGCGATTCGTTATCCACGACATCGGTGATAACAAACATCGGCCAGAGTTGAGTTATCTTATCCTTGCCGGGATGGAGGTAGAGCCGCGCCTCTTTGCCTGGAAAGCCAAGGATAAGTATATCCGCGAGTCCATCGCCATTCATATCCCGGACATAGGCAAAAAAGTTATCTGAGTAACCATTGATGCCAAACTCCTTTGGTTCGTAATAAGTATGCCGCTTGGTGAAGCCGGGCCCTGCGAACCAAAACGGGCCATAGACGATGTCGTTATTCCCGTCGCCATCGATGTCCCCATACGCGGCGCCTTCGGCATAGAATTTGGTTTCGAGCACACGCCTCTCGAAACGGATAAGAGTCTCAGCGGAAGCCGCGCTCAAGACTCCGAGAGCGGCCAATAGGAAAGATAGGGAGAAGGTTTTCATGGAAGGTGAGTTCATACCTCGCGATAACCGCGCGTGGAAGCATCCCGTTCTATAAACATGGCTCGCCTCCGCCTTCGCGCCCGGATTGGGAGGCACGAACGGTGAATCGCGAAGACTCGCGGCGAGGGCGTCGCCGCTACGAACCCGTCGATCGCGCCTTGTCCCACTGCGTGGTTACGGTTCTGGGCCGTGCACAGGCTCATCCGCCGCCGTGGCGCGCATGGAGTTTCGCCATGCTCTCCGCCCCTTCCTCACGGCCGCGCCAAGGGCTGGAAGGAACGCGCGTCTCGCGTGTTGGTCGCCGCGTCCTCGCGGCGACGGACTTTCTGCACCGCTCCGAGTTCGCAAAGCTTTTGCCCTTCGTTGCGTTCACAAAGTTCGTTTCGGCGAGGACGCCGAAACCAACACGCGAGACGCGCGTGCTCCCCAGACTTCCCGCTCCGCGCGGCGAGGGCGCCGCGGGCACTTCCTGCGACGAGGGCGTCGCAGCTACACAATGAAACGCACACAATCTACGGTCTCTTACCGCCCGAACTCTTCGCGTTCGCCGAAGGAGATACTTAAGATAACTCGCGCGACGATCGATAAGGCTACTCGCTCGATCCGTCCTTATGAAGGTAATCATGCGGGGCGTGGGATTACCGTGTGCGCGGGCGGGTATGTGTATTTTACCCAAGCATGGGTATTGATTCGAATGTTGCGCAAGCTTGGGTGCGGATTACCGGTGCAGTTTTGGTATTACGGCGAAAAGGAGATGGATGATCGGATGAAGAAGCTGGTCGAGCCTTATGGCGTGGATGCAAAGAAGGTGGCGAAACATGCGGGAGTGCAGGTGGGACAAGGTTGGCCGCTGAAACCTTTCTCCATTTTGCATGCGCCTTGCGACAAGGGCGTCGCCGCTACGAAGAGAGCCGCTTTCAAGTCTGAACAACAAGATGACGGCGCGCAGATCGAAGCCGCGCGGCACAATCTCAGCGGACTGAAGGATGCGCGCGACGACGCGGCAGGCACGCTCAATGGCTACAATACGCGAGCGCTGAGTGCCATTCGCGGCATCTTCGGGCCGGATTGCACGGAATACGATCAAGCCGGCGGCACGCGCACCAGCGAGCGCAAGAGACCCGTGCGCCAGGTGGAAGCGAAGAAGTAGCTGCGGCGCCCTCGCGTCACAACTCTGCGACTTCGCGCTTCTCGACGAAGATTTTCAGGCCTTCTTTTGAGAAGTTATTCATGAGGGCGTCGGGTTGGAGGGTCTCGGGCATCATAACTCCGCGCTCTTTGATCACACCTTCCACGAGTAACCTGGCGGTTAGTGCGGGAGGGATGCCTGTCTGCACGACGGTAAGTGAGTGGCCGTCGCGTTCGAAGACTTCGCGATGGCTATCCATGGTATAGACGAAGTATTCGACGCGCTTGCCGTCCTTGGTGCCGCGCACTTCGGTGCCGACACAGGAGTAACCGTCGATGTTAGCCCCGAGCGCGGCGGGCTTGGGTAAGTTGGCGCAGGCGACACGCACTGGGGAAACTTCGACGCCGTCCACCTTTACCTTCTTCCAAGTATCGAGGTCGAGTAAGGCGAGGGATTTGGCGATACCCACCACCTTGTCGCTAAGGGTATATTTGAAGATGGAGTAACGCACGCCTTTCTCCACGAAAGGAGGATGCAACCCGAGACTTACTCCTTCTTCGTGCGCAACGGCGTAAGTCTTCATTAGTCCGAGCGGCGGCGGGAAGCGGAACCATTCGGTCTCGGTTTCCAGCGGCTTGCCGGACATTACTCGTCCGTCTTTCACAAAGTAAGGAACGGCGCCGAGTTCTTCGAAGAGGGTCTCGGGGGAGAAGAGCACGGCGAAGCGGTAGCCGCGCACCTCGGCATTGTCGGCATCGAGCACGCGGAGGGATTCCGCGGTGTCGAGACGATCCATGGCCCAGCGCGCGAAGACATTCACCGCGCCGGGATCGCAGCCCATGCACAGGATGGCGGCGATGTCGCGGTCGCGGAAGCGGGCGCCGAATTTTTCGATCGCAGCGTCGTAACTATTTTTCGTGGGCTTGCGCACGCCGGGCGGGGAGTAGATGTCGGCGGCCATGTCGAGGTAATGCGAGCCGGCCTGGGCGCAGGCTTCGAGCACGCTGTGATTGGCCTGCCACGTGGAAGCGTTGAGCGTGACGGCGATGCGATGCTCGGTGAGAAACGCGGCGACTTTGTGCGTGTCCATCGCGTTGAGGGTGGCGACCTCGAAGCGGCTGTCGGGGGTCTTGTCGTGCAGGCGTTGCGCGAAGGCAGGATCGATATCGGCGAGAAAGATGCGCTCGAAACAGGAGTAACCGTGCAGCTTTTGCCCGATGACGGAGCCGACGCCGCCCATGCCTAGGATCAGTGCGTTCATGGGAAGAAGTTGAGAGTTGAGAGTGGAGTGTTGAGTGGCGTCTTATCCCTGCGCGGCTGCGGAGTTACGCCACTCAACACTCAACTCTCAACACTCAACTTTTCCCCAATGCCACGCTTTACTTTCCAAGTCCGCATTCCGCCTGACCCAGGGCGGCAGCGCGTGGTGATCGTGGGGACTGATCGCGCGCTGGGCGATTGGCAGCCGGAGAAAGGGCTCGCGCTCGAACGGGAGACGGATGGCGTATTTGTCGGCTCGGTCGATCTGCCTTTTGGGCTCGTGGAATTTAAGGTGACGCGCGGTTCGTGGACGACGGAGGAGACTTACAAGGACGGGACGCCGTGCCTCAATTACCAGTATCTCGCGGCGCACGATGCGCAGGTGTCCATCGAGGTGGAAAACTGGAAGGACTGCGAGGCTTGGGAGCATGACTTCATTTACGGCAAGACAATCGAGTGCGAGCTCGACGCCACGCTGCTCGGCGGCACGCGGCGGGTGTGTGTGTGGTTGCCGCCGGGTTACATGGCTTCGCGCGATTCGCGGCACCCGGTGCTTTATCTGCTCGATGGGCAGGACACGCTGCTGGCGCTCGAATCGCCGGGCAATGAAACCATCGCCGCCGATGCCTGGGTGCGAAATCTCACGGCCTCGGGGCAACTGCGCGAACTGATTCTCGTCGCCGTCTTTCATCGCGAGGATTTCGGTCAGCGCGACATCGAACTCTCGCCGCAGATCGACGGACCGAAGACGGCGGACTTTCTCGTCAACGACTTGAAGCCTTTTATCGACTACACATTTTGCCGCGACCGCACGCTCGCCGATCCAGCAAATACGGGCGTCCTCGGCTTCTCGCTGGGCGGTTCGCTGGCGCTGTGGATGGCGCTGCGACATGCGACGACTTTCGGGAAATTCGCCTGCCTCTCGACTTGTTACGAAGACCTCAGCGCCGATCCGCCAGAGGCGTGCGCGCTCATCGAGCAGATTCGCGCGGAGAAAAGTTTTCGTCCGAATCGGCGCCTTTACTTCGATCACGGGAGGCTTGGCGGCGACGCGACCGACGAGGACTACCAGCGCCGCATGACGGAGATCTTGAAGGAGAAAGGTTTCGTGGAAGGCCGCGACTTCAAGGTGCTGGTGGCGGAAGGCGCGGAGCACAGCTTGAGTGCGTGGCGCGCGCGGCTCGGTGCGCCGCTGCTGTTTCTTTTTGGCGTCGCGTCAACTTGAAAGCGGCGAGGGCGCCGCTGGCACTTCCTGCGACGAGGGCGTCGCAGCTACTAGTGTAGTGTTCAGTAAATAAAAGGTCATAATTATTTCGGCGTTTCTGCTTCGATCTTGAG
>JBBRXP010000076.1:0-25290 GCA_038238555.1 Chthoniobacterales bacterium
ATCGTCCCGCCGGACGGCCGCGAGCACGCCGTCAACCTCGCCGTCAAAGAACCGGGACTTTACAAACTCACGGTCAACGATGGCAGCGACCGCACCGCGGTGAAATGGAACGCCGGCCAGCCGCTCGCGATCAAGTCTACGAGCGAGGAACCGATGAGCGCGAGCTACACCGATCTGTGGCAGCTCTATTTCTATGTGCCGCGCGGAACGAAGCTGGTCGGCCTTTTCGGCGGCGAGCATGGCGAGGTCCGCGATTCTGCCGATCACCCCGTCTTCTGGCTCAATGGCCGCCCCGCGAATTACTACAGCGTGAGCGTGCCCGACGGCGAAGATGGCAAGCTCTGGAGCATCCGCTACGGCCGCGGCTCCATCCGGCTGCTGACCGTGCCGCCCTACTTCGCCCGCAGCGCCGCCGAGCTGCTCCTGCCCGCGGAAGTGGTCGAGCGCGACGCGCGGCAGTGAATGCCGGGGAGCACACGCGTCTCGCGTGTCGGTCGCGGCGTCCTCGCCGCGACGAACTTTCCCGGGCGCTCGCACCGTGCGAGATCCGCGCACCGAGGACGTGCCTCCGAGCGCGCTCTTTCCGAAGCGCGCAGTTTCAAAAGTGCGTCGCGGCGAGGACGCGGCGACCTGCGTGCGGGACGCGCGCTCTCCCCGGCTTGACGTCGCTCCACGGCGGCACGAGCGTCGCCGCTCTCTTCTTCTGCCATGAAACTTACTCTCGCGTTCCTTCTCGTTTTCTTTGCGCTGACTTTTTCCACTCCCGCCGCCATCACCGAGCGTAAGCGCGATCACCTTGCCGAGGCCGAAGCCGCGCTCCGCAACAACGATCCCGCTGCCGCGCTGGCGGCGCTCGACGCGGTGCTCAAGGAGCAGCCCGATCACCCCGCGGCACATTTCTGGCGCGGGCGGTTGCTGGCGGAGAAAGGGGAATACGACCGGGCGCTGCGCGATCTCGATGAAGCTGTGCGCCTCGATCCGGCCAATGGCCAGGCCCGTGCGCACCGCGGCTTCCTTCATCAAAAGCGGCATGAGACCGACGAGGCGCTCGCCGATTTCAATGCGGCGCTGCGCCTCAATCCCGCGGATGGCTGGGCGCTCTTCTGCCGCGGCCTCCTCTTCGGTGAACGCGGCGACCAGCGCGCGGCGCTCGGCGATCTCGATGCCGCCATCGAGTTGAATCCGCGCAACGCCGCCGCCTTCAATGCACGCGGGCAGATTCACGCCTTCCGGCAGGAATGGGAGAGTGCGTTCGAGGATTTCGATCAAGCCGTCGAGCTCGATCCGAACGATGCCGCGAGCCTGACCGGACGAGCCGGCGCGCACTTCATCCGCGGCGAGTGGAAGGATGCCATCGCCGATTACACCCGCGTCATCGCGCTTCTTCCGAAAGACTCGCGTCCGCTCGCCCAGCGCGGCTATGCCCACGCCGGCAGCGGCGATTTGGAAAAAGCGGGCGCGGATTTCGATGCCGCGCTCCAGCTCGATGCGAAGGATACTGCCGCGCTTCTCGGCCGCGCCGAGCTTCGCCGCCAGCGCAAAGCCTGGCCCGATGCGCTCGCCGATTACGACGCCGTGCTCGCGCAAGAGGCCGGCGAATTGCGCGCCATGATCGGCCGCGCCGCCGTCCACTACAGCGCCGGTGAATGGGACAAGGCGCTCGCGGATTATTCCGAAACCGTGAAGCGCCATCCCGAAGAAGCGCAGCCCGTCAACGACTGGGCGTGGCTGCTGGCCACCGCGACCAAAGACGCCGTGCGCGACGGCAAGCGCGCCGTGGATCTCGCGACGAAAGCCTGCGAGATGACCAAATTCAAAAACCCCGGCTACGTCGATACGCTCGCCGCGGCATACGCGGAGAAGGGCGATTTTGCCGACGCGCTCAAGTGGCAGGAGCAAGCCGTGAAGCTCGCGGATCAAGAACCAGAGCCCGTCCGCGCGGAACTGGCCGCGCGCATCGAACTCTACAAACAGAACAAGCCATATCGCGAGGAGCCGAAGTAAGCCGGGGCGCGAACCACGCGGAGCTTGACGGCCGGCCATTAGTTGGCCACGCTGCCGACATGGCTTTCGCACTCGCCAAAGAACAGATTCAATTCATCAGCCGGATGATTCGCATCGGGCGATACAACAGCCAGAGCGAGGTGGTGCGTGCCGCCTTGCGCCGGCTGGAAGACGAGGAGTCGGATTACCTCACGCCGCCCGCGCTCTCGCCGGCCCAGACGGAGCGCATTTACGGACCCAACGGCAAGGAGGACGACCGTGAGCGCGCCTTCGGGCAGGGCGCCTTTGCTGCCGTGCGACGCGCGGCCCGCAAGCGCCGCGGGGCATGATTGCGTGGGAGGTTTACTCCTGTGACCTGGGTTGGGGAGCGCATCCGGTTGTCGTCGTTTCGCATCCCGCTCGCGCAGCGCGGAAAGATTTAGTCGAAGTACTCGATTGCAGTTCCCAGCGGGCCACTCGGCCGCCCGCGGAAAATGAAATCATTCTCGATCAAGCCGATGGCCTGGACTGGCCCACGTTCTGCAAGTGCGACTGCATCTTTGCCGTGCCGCGCGAGGAACTCAAACACCGCAAGGGTGCAGTGACCGCCGAACGGCGTCGGCAAATCGTGCGCGCCATCATCCAGTCGCATGGATGGAATACCCTGTGAACCACGCGTCGCGGGGAGCGCGGGTTTCCGACCCGCGCGGATCGGCGATCCGCGCTCCACTGCATCACCGTGCCTTCGCGTAAAACTCCGGGCTGAGTACCGCTTCCACCTCGAGCAATCGTTCCTCCCGCGTCGCCAGTGTCTTCACTTTCACCAGCGGCCATTCGTCGCCGAGGAGGATGGCGAGCCCCGCGCCGAGTTGCTCGGCAGTTTGAAATTGTTTGCCGACTTTCGCCGGCGTGAGCGGGAAGTCGGTGCGGCGGCCGGCGTCACGCAGGCGCTGCACGAGCGCGAGCGCGTCGGCGCGGCGCTCTTCCTTGGCGATGACCACGTAGATTTCGCAGGCGTTCTCTCGCGCGATCCACGCATCGAGGAGAGCTTTGGCCGCGGGCGTGTCGTCGATGAGATTGGCGAGCACCACGTCGCCCATGCCGAAGCCGAGCGCGGGCAGATCCACGCGGCCATCGCTCATCAAGCTCAGCAGCCCGTCGTAGCGGCCGCCGCCAGCCAGCGCGCGCTCTTTTTTCCGCCGGTCGAAGACCTCGAAGACGAAGCCCGTGTAGTAGGCGAGGCCGCGCACGATCGAGAGGTCGAGCTCCACGAATCCGTCGAGGCCGCGCGCGCGCAGATCGTCGGAGAGCCCGCGGAGTTGCGTGGCTTCCGCCGAAGGATCGGCGAGGAATTGCCGCACCGCCTCGAGCGTCACGCCGAAGTCCGCTAGCTTCTTCTCGATGTCCTCGCGCTCGAGTTTGTCGATCGCCGCAAGGAAATCCGGCACCCGCTCCTCCGGCACGCCGCGCGCGGTGGCAAACTGGGTCCACGCCTTGCGATCGCTCACGCGCACGACGAAATCATTTTGCCCGAGGCCGAAGCCGCGCAGCACGTCGATGACGACCGCGAGCAACTCCGCATCCGCCGCCGGCGAGGCCTCGCCGAGAATGTCGCAGTTGAGCTGATAGAATTCGCGGAGCCGCCCGCGCTGCTGCTTTTCGTAGCGAAAGAATTGCGGCACGCAGAACCACTTGAGCGGCTTCTTAAAATCGCGCTCCCGGGCCGCTACCATGCGCGCGAGCGTGGGCGTCATCTCGGGCCGCATCGCCACATGGCGCTCGCCTTTGTCCACGAAATCGAAGAGCTGGCCCACGAGTTCGCCGCCGGATTTTTTTCGTAGAGCGCCATCGGTTCGAGCACCGGCCCGTCGAACTCGACGAAGCCATAGCGCCGCGCCTGCGAGCGCCACTGGGCGAGGATGTAATTGCGCCGCGCGCAATCGGCGGGATAGAAGTCGCGAAATCCGGGCAGCGGCATGAGGAATGACGAATGACGAATGACGAATGACGAAGGAAGCTCATTCGTCATTCGTCCTCCTCATGCTCTCCCGACTCAAGGTCCGCCACTTTCGCTGCTTCGATGCGTGCGAGGTCGAGTTCGCGCCGGGCTTGAATTTCCTCGTGGGGCCCAATGCTCGCGGCAAGACTTCGCTGCTCGAAGCCGCTTGCGTGCTGCTGCGGCTGGCATCGCCGCGAGTGACGCGGCTGGCGCCAATCATTCAGCACGGGCGGCGCGGGTTTGTGGTGGATGGGTTCTTCGGTGCGCAGCATCTGCAATTCTACTTCAGCGGGCAGGGGAAAAAATTGGCGCTCGATGAAGTCGAGCAGAAGACGGCGGGCGAGTACTTGCAGATCGGGCGCGTGGTGTGGATTTCCAACGCGGACATCGAGATCGCGCGCGGCTCCGGCGAAGTGCGCCGGCGGTTCCTGGATTTCATCGCGGCGCAGCGCGACGCGGGATACCGGCGGGCGCTCCGCGATTACGAGCGGGCGCTGCGGTCGCGCAATCTGCTGCTGAAGTCGCCAGCGCCGCGCTGGCGCGAGATCGCGGCCTTTGACGAGCCGCTCCTCACCGCCGGCCGCGCGGTCGCCGATGCGCGGCGGCTCCTGCTCGATGAACTCCAACCCGAGGCGGCCGCCGCACACGGAGCGATCAGCGGCGGGAGCGAGATGTTGCGGATCGAATACGTGCCGGGCAGCGGCCCGAACTTCGCGGCCGCACTCGCCGCGGCTCGCGGGGAAGACGCGCGCCTGCGGCAGACGAGCGTGGGCCCGCACCGCGACGATGCGTGCTTTTTTCTCAATGAAATCTCCGCGGTCGATTTTGCCTCCGAGGGCCAGCAGCGCACGCTGGTGCTCGCGCTTAAGCTCGGCGCGGCGCGCTTGCTGGAGCGGCATTTCGCGACGCCGCCCGTGCTGCTGCTCGACGATATTTTCGGCGAGCTCGACGTGGCCCGGCGCGGCGCGCTGCTGGCCGCACTGCCCGCCGGGGCGCAGAAGCTCATAGCCACCACGCATCTCGACTGGATGCCGCCGGAGACCGCGGCGCAAGTGCTGCGGTGGTGAGCGTGGCGCAGGCATCCTTGCCTGCGGCGGTTCCGCAGCCACTACAACTCCGCTTTCCCCGCTGTCTCTTCCGCGGCGTGCTCGCGGGCTTCGACTTTCTGCTGAATTTTCACAATCCCGCGGCGGCTGAAGATGCGGAGGCAGGCGAAGACGATGAAGGCGATGACGATGGCGGCGATGAGCAGCCGCGGATGATGGTGGCGCTCGACCTTGCCGATGAGCCGCAGCGCCCAGCCCGTGGAGTGAAAGCCGATGGCTACGAGGATGCAGCTCCAGATCGCCAGGCCGAGCAACTCGATGCCCGCAAATTTCGCGTATGCCAGCCGGTGAATGCCCCAGAAAACCGAGCTGGGATTGCGCGTGCCGTAAATGAAACGCGCGAGGAAGATTTCCCACGGCCCGAAACGATTGGCGAGCCGCTCGACCATCGGGCCCACGCGTTGATAGACCTTGCTCGAGCGGAACCATTCCGAGTGCATGTGGCCGATCGCAAACCAAATGGAGTCGTGGATGATCGCGCCGAAGACGGCCGCGGGAATGGCGGTGTAAAGATTGAGGTCCGGCGTGAGGGGATTGTCATCGCCGAGCCGCGCGACGACGCCGATGGCGATGAAGGCGACATCGTTCTCGATGAGGGCGAGAAGGAATGCGGCGACGATGCCGTAGTTGTTGAGAAAATCTCTCATCGAAAACGCGAGGAGGGGTGACTGCATACATCGTCGCGAATCGAAGTCACGCGGCAAGTCCCGCGCCCGAGCGGACCGCATCCAATCAAGGCTGCGCGCGGGCGAAGGGGTGAGGCAGAAAAAACAGGAAGACAGGAAGAAGGGAGGAACTCTTCCAATTCCTGCTTTCCTGTTTTCCTGCTTAATCCGCTGGAATTTTCCAGTGCAATTGTGCTCGGAGCCGCTAGCCTCCGCGCCCTTTCCCCGATGACCGGCAACCCCGCCACCACTCGCGAACTTTACGATCGTTACGTGATCCCGACGTATGCTCGCTTCGACCTGCGGCTGGCGCGCGGCAGCGGCACGGAGGTGTGGGATGAAGACGGAAAACGCTACCTGGATTTCGGCGCGGGCATTGCGGTCACGTCCATCGGGCATGGGCATCCGCGAGTCGTCCGTGTGATGCAGGAGCAACTTGCCAGGCTCGTGCACACCTCCAATCTTTACTACACGCGGCCGCAGGCATTGCTCGCGGAGCGGCTCGTACGCTTGATCGGCGCGGGAGGCAAGGTCTTCTTCTGCAACAGCGGCGCGGAGGCAAACGAAGCGCTTTACAAGCTGGCGCGGAAGTTTGGCAACGAAGCCGAGCCGCCCGCGCCGCGGCACACGGTGGGCGAATTGCTCGCCGTGGATTCGCACCGGCACACGATCGTGACGATGCTCGGCGGCTTCCACGGCCGCACGCTCGCGGGCATCGCGGCCACGGGTCAGGAGAAGGTGAAGAAGGGCTTCGAGCCGGCGGTCGAGGGTTTCGTGCACGTGCCTTTTAACGACGGGCCGGCGCTGCTCGGCGCGGTGCAGGAGCCGGGCACGGTCGCCGTCCTGCTCGAGCCCATCCAGGGTGAACGCGGCGTCGTGCCGGCGGACGCGGCATTCCTGCGGCTCGCGCGCGCGCTGTGCGACCGGCACGAGCTGCTGCTGCTCTTCGATGAAGTGCAGTGCGGTCTCGGTCGCACGGGCCAGTGGTGCGGCTGGCGCTCGATCGCGCCGGAGGTGATGCCCGATGCCGTGAGCTGGGCCAAGGGAATCGCCGGCGGCTTTCCGCTCGGCGCGATCTGGGTGAGCGAGCGCGCGGTCGCCTTGAAGAGCGGCGTAAAGATTGCGTTGTGCGATTTGCTCGGCCCCGGCTCGCACGGCACCACTTTCGGCGGCACGCCGCTGGTGGCGGCAGGCGCCAATGAAGTGCTCGCGGTGATCGAAGAGGAAGGCATGCTCGCCAACGCGCTCGCACTCGGCGCCCACGCAAAGGCCGCGCTCGAGGCGCTCCGTTCCCCGCTCATCGCGGAGGTGCGCGGCGTGGGACTCATGCTCGCCTTTGAGCTGGTCGAGGATTTCGCCGATCGCGTGAAGACACCGGCGGGCCGCTCGCCGAGTTTGTTTGTCGTGGATGCATTGCACGCCGCCGGGCTGCTCACAGTGCCCGCGGGCACGCGCGCCATCCGCTGGCTGCCGCCGCTCAACGTGCGGCGCGAGGAGATCGACGAAGCAGTGGCCATCACGCGCGGGGTGCTCGCTCGAATTTTATGAAACACTTCCTCTCCATCGAAGCGCTCACCGCCGCGGAGATTCACGAAATCCTCGACCTCGCGGTGCAGATGAAGGCCACGCGCGGGCGGCACGACGCGCATCCGCTCCGGCATCAATGCTGGGCGCTCATCTTCAGCAAATCCTCCACGCGCACCCGAGTGAGCTTCGAGGTGGGCATCCGGGAACTCGGCGGCGACGTGATGTTTCTCTCGGCCACCGACATCCAGCTCGGCCGCGGCGAACCCATCGAGGACACCGCGCGCGTGATGGGCCGGATGCTGCACGGCGCCGTCATCCGCACCTTTGCGCAGGAGGATGTCGAAGACTTTGCAAAGTGCAGCGACATCCCGACCGTCAACGCGCTCACCGACGCGGAGCACCCGTGCCAGATTCTCGCGGACTTGCAGACGATCCGAGAAAAGCGCGGCGGCCTCGAAAGCATGGTCGTTACTTTTATCGGCGACGGCGCGTGCAACGTCCCGCGTTCGTGGATGTGGGCCGCGGCGAAGCTCGGCTTTGAACTGCGGATCGCGGCGCCCACTGCCTTCCAGCCCGACTCGGCGCTGGCCGCGAAAGTGGGTCGGCGCGTGAAATTGATGAAGGATCCGCTGCGCGCCGCGACCGGAGCCGACGTGCTCTACACCGACGTGTGGGTGAGCATGGGCAAGGAAGAGGAAGCCGAATACCGCCTCGCTCAACTCGCCCGCTACCAGATCAACGAAGCGCTCATCGCCAAGGCAAAACCGGGCGCGCTGGTGATGCACTGCCTGCCCGCCTACCGCGGCAAAGAAATCACCGCCGGTGCGTTTGAAGCGCATGCGCAAACCATCTTCGACCAAGCCGAGAACCGCCTCCACGCACAGAAAGCCGTGCTGAGCCTGCTGGCGCGGGGATGCTGACTCCGGGGAGCGCGCACTCCCCGGACCGCACAGATTTCCACGCCTGGAAAGGCTCGGATCTTGCGATCAACGACCACACAAATTTGCCCGCGATTATTCGTTGCCAGCCCGGGCAAAGCCACTAGACTCCCGCGCCTTTCCCAAAAAACCGACCCCCCAGATAATGTTCCCATTTGTTGCCGTGAGTTTCCTGGAGAGTTGGGGCTTCGCCGTCGCCATTGTTTGTGCGGTGATTGGTCTCGGGTTTGCGGTGGTTCTCATCCGCTCGATCCTCGCTTCCCCCGCTGGCAACGAGAAGATGAAGCAGATCGCGCGCGCCGTGCAGGAAGGCGCCAATGCTTATCTCGGCCGGCAATTGCGGGCGGTGAGCACCATCGCGGTGGTCATCGCCGTGCTCGTCGCGTGGTTCAAGGATTTGCCGACTGCGGCCGGCTTCGTCCTCGGCGCGGCTTGCTCGCTGGTCGCCGGCTTCATCGGCATGCGCGTCGCGGTGATGGCCAACGTGCGCACGGCGCAAGGCGCGACGGTGAGCCGCAAGACGGCGCTGCAAGCGGCCTTCAATGGCGGCGCGGTCACCGGATTGCTCGTGGTGGGGCTGGCGCTTTTGTCGGTGGCCATTTTCTATCTCGCGATGGCTGCATGGATACCGGCGAGGACCATCTCGAGCCTCGTCGGCGTGGCACTCGGCGCGTCGCTCGTGTCGGTCTTCGCGCGGCTCGGCGGCGGCATTTACACGAAGGCGGCGGACGTGGGCGCGGACCTCGTGGGCAAAGTGGAGAGCAACCTCGACGAGGACGACCCGCGCAATCCCGCGACCATCGCCGACAATGTGGGCGACAACGTGGGCGACTGCGCGGGAATGGCGGCCGACGTGTTTGAAACTTACGCCGTGGCACTCATCGGCACGGTGCTCGTGGGCGCGCTCACTGCGGGCGGCGGCGCGGCGGTCGTCTATCCTTTCGTGCTCGGCGGCATCGCGATCCTCGCATCCATCGCCGGGATTGTGTTTGTGAACAGGACCACTGCGAAGCCGGCCAACGCGCTCATGGGTGGCGTGCTTCTCGCCGCGGTGCTTTCGGGCGCAGCGTTCTGGCCCATCACTCGCTCGATGTTTCCCCAAGGCATCACTTGCCACGATGTGATGAGCGGCGGCGAAGCGGTCTTCACCACGAGCGGCATCTACTGCGCTGCCGTCGTCGGTTTATTCATGACGGGAGCCTCGGTGTTCATCACCAATTACTACACTTCCACCGCCCACGCCCCGGTGCGCAAGATCGCCGAGGCGAGCGTGACGGGCCACGCGACCAACATCATCGCCGGCCTCGCCGTGGGAATGCATGCCACCGCGCTGCCGGTCGCGTGCATCGCTTCGAGCATTTGGCTCAGTCATCATTTCGCCGGACTCTACGGCATCGCCGTTGCCGTCATGGCCATGCTCGCGATGGCGGGCATCATCATCTCGCTCGATGCCTTTGGCCCCATCACCGACAATGCCGGCGGCATCGCCACGATGAGCGAAATGCCCAAGGAAGTGCGCGCGATCACCGACGATCTCGACGCCGTGGGCAACACCATGAAAGCCGTGACTAAAGGCTACGCCATCGCCAGCGCCGGCCTCGCGGCCATCGTGTTGTTCGGCTCGTATTACGTGGATTTGAAAGACCACTTGCTCTCGCCCTTGAGCAAGCTCCACCTCACCGCCGCGCAGGTCGAACAGACGCTTAGCTTCTCGCTCAAAGATCCGCTGGTCATCATCGGCCTCTTCCTCGGCGGGCTGCTGCCTTACCTCTTCTCCGCATTCTCCATGAACGCCGTGGGCCGCGCCGCGGGCGCCGTCGTCACCGAAGTGCGCCGCCAGCTTCTCGCCAAGCCCGGCATCTTGAAAGGCACCGACCTTCCCGACTACGCCACCTGCGTGGACATCGTCACCCGCGCCGCGCTCCGGGAAATGATCATCCCCGCGCTGCTCCCCGTGGTCGCCATCGTGCTGGTCGCTTCGCTCGGAATGGAAGGCGCAAAAATGCTCGGCGGCGTGCTCGTGGGCTCGATCGTCACCGGCCTCTTCATGGGCATCTCGATGACGAGCAGCGGCGGCGCATGGGACAACGCGAAGAAGTACATCGAGGAAGGCCACCTCGGCGGCAAAGGCAGCGACGCCCACAAAGCGAGCGTGACCGGCGACACCGTCGGCGACCCTTACAAGGACACGTCGGGCCCCGCGATCAATCCGATGATCAAGGTCGTGAACATCGTTGCCATCCTCATCATCCCGATTTTTTTCTGAGGAGCGAACATGTCCGCGCCGCCGCCTGCCGGAGCACCCTTCGAAGCGCTCGCGGCATGCGGTGAGCACCTGTTACTCATCGGCGGCAACGCGATGATCGGTTATGGAAGCCAACGCGCGACGTTCGACTGCGATTGCGCGGTGACGGTGGAAAATGAGCGCCTCGTGGCCGCGGTGCTCGCGCCGCTGGGATATCTCTTCAAAGAGCGATACTCGAGCTTTTCCCGTTATGCACACCTGGCTGGCGAACGGCCTGTGGTGGATGTGATGCTGCTCGACAGACAGAGCTTCCAGAGCCTTCGTGCCGAATGCTGCGAGGTAGTTTTAAAAGGCGTCCGCCTTCACGCGCCAAAGCCGCTGCATCTTGCCGCCTTGAAACTCCATGCCCTCAAACAAAATCCCCGTCGCCTCGGCAAGGATTGGCAGGACATCGAATTTCTGTTGCAAGAGCGCGAATGGACCCGGGAAGAGTTGCAGGCACTTGCCGACCGCTATGCATCGGCGGAGTCTCTGGCCATGTTGCGCACCGCTGGTTTTTTATGAAATACGCCCTCGATCTCCAACTGCCCACTGGACCCGAACTTCCTCCGCCGCCTCCGATGAAGCACGAGGCTTTCATCGAATGTTGGCTGAGCATGATGGCTGACTTTTATCGGTCGCCCCACTACGCGGCGTGGGAGCGGCGGACGGCGGATGAAATGCGCGGGGCTGAGCCGTTCGTCTGGATCGACTGAATGGAGCGCCGCCGTCCCCGTGCGGCAGCCTCCGGGCCGCACGAGGACAGCGGCGCTCCATTCAGCTTCAGAAATGATTGATGAGCATCGCGATGGCCTCGTCGCAGGCTTCGCTCGCCGCGGGCCCGTCGCAATTGCAGGCCGCGACGAAGCACGTGTTTTCGCCGGGGCCGAGCCACATCACCGCGTAAAACATCGTGTTCTCGCCGTTGTGCATCAGCGCGCGGCCGCCGGCCCAGCGCCGTTTGCAGACCGCCCAGCCCATGGCGTACTCCTGCTCCTCGGGCGGGGTGTGAATTTTTTTGAAGGACTCGTGCGTCAGTAATTTGCCGCCGCCGCGATCTCCGGCGACGTGCCATCCCGCATAACGAATGAAATCCGCGATGCTCATGTGCACGGTCGCCGCGGGACCGATCGCCGGCGGATTGTCGGCAGTGGGACCGGGTGGCACCGGCTTGTAGGGAGCCGAGTCGCCGCGATGGCCCCACGGCTGGTCCACCTCGCCCGGCGCGGCCGGTTCGCCAAAGCCGGCCGACTCAAGCCCGAGCGGTGAGAAGAGGCGCGTGCGCAGCAAGTCTTCCCACGATGTGCCTGTCACGCGCTCCATCATCGCGCCCACGATCGCGTAGCCGGAGTCGGAATAAATCCAGTGCGTGCCCGGCGTCTTTTCCGGCGGATGCGCGAGCACACCTTTCACGAACGCCGCCCGCTGCTCGGTGGGCGTGCCGATGCGCTCGCACGCAATCTTCCACACTTCGGCCGGCGGCACATTCGGCGCGCCGCCACGGTGCACGAGCAACTGCTCGAGGGTCACGTGCCGCCAACGCGGATTCATCTCGCCGAGCAATTCGGGAAAAATCTCGCCGATCGTGTGATCCCACCGCAGCAGGCCGTCTTCGACGAGCATCGCGGCCACCGACGCCGTCATCGACTTGGTGCAAGAACCGAGATGCCACTTGTCGTCGAGCGTCGCCGTCTCGTTGCCGCGCGCGCGCCGGCGGCCGGCCACGCCTTCCGCCACGATCTCGCCCTCGTCCCACGCGGCGCCCACGAGCGCCGGTACCTGGTGCTCCGCGCGGATGCGCTCGAGCTTTGCCGAGACATCGGAAGGTTCCGCGCGGGCGAAAGTGGAAAGTGAAAGTGAAAGTGCAAGCGCAAGACGGGAAGTGAAAGCCACCATCCACTTTCCACGTTCCCATTCCAGTTTCCACCATCCACTTTCCACTCCGCGTGAAATCCCTTTTCCTCACCAACGAATATCCACCGACCATCTACGGCGGCGCCGGCGTGCACGTCGCTTACCTCTCGCAGGAGCTCGCCAGGCTCATGGAAGTCGAGGTGCGCTGCTTCGGAAAAAAGGCGCGCGAAATTCGTATCGACACGCCCGCGCTCCGGGCCACCGGCTTCGGTCTCGATGCCTCGGCCTACACCGCGCCCAAGGAGCTTCACTCCGTCTTCGGCGCGCTCCAGCGGTGCCTGGATTGGAACACCGCCGACATCGACGCCGACATCGTCCATCTCCACACGTGGTACACGCATTTCGGCGGCATCCTCGCGCGGCTCAACTACGGCATCCCGATGGTGCTCACCGTCCACTCGCTCGAGCCGCTGCGCCCCTGGAAGCGCGAGCAGATCGGACGCGGCTACGACTTTTCCTGCTGGGTGGAAAAGACCGCCATCGAAATGGCCCACGCCATCATCGCCGTCTCGCGCGAGACTCGCGACGACGTGCTCCGGCTTTTCAACGTCCCCGAGGAGCGCGTCCACATCATCTACAACGGCATCGACCTCGATGAATATCGCCGCGTCGCGACCACGGGCGCGCTGGAAAAATACGGAGTCGATCCGCGGCAGCCCTACGTGCTCTTCCTCGGCCGCATCGCCAGGCAGAAAGGCATCGTCCATTTCGTGCGCGCCATCGAACACATGGCCCCCGGATTTCAAGTCGTGCTCTGCGCCGGCGCGCCCGACACGCCCGAGATCGCCGCGGAGACGCAAGCCGCCGTCGCCGCTGCGCAAGCGCGCCGCCCCGGCGTCATCTGGATTCAGAAAATGGTGAGCAACTCCGAGAAGATCGAACTCTACTCCCACGCCGCCGTCTTCTGCTGCCCATCGATCTACGAACCTTTCGGCATCATCAATCTCGAAGCCATGGCCTGCGAGACGCCCGTCGTCGCCACGGCCGTCGGCGGCATCAAGGAAGTAGTCGTCGATGGCGAGACCGGCCTGCTCGTGCCGCTCGAGCAAAAGAGCGAAAGCCCCTTCGAGGCCACCGACCCGGGACAATTCGCGCGCGATCTCGCCGGCCGCATCAACACACTGATGGCCGACCCCAAATTGCGCGACCGCATGGGCAAGGCCGGCCGCAGCCGCGCCGAGGAAATCTTCTCCTGGCGCGCCATCGCCCGGCAGGTGCATGGGTTGTACGAGCGACTCCTCTCCGAACGCCGGAGCGGGTGAAATGACGAATGACGAATGACGAACGAATCCACTCGTCATTTCGTCATTCGTCATTCGTCATTCGTCATTGCCCATGTTCATCGACCACATCCGCATCCTTGCCAAAGCCGGCGACGGTGGGGACGGCTGCGTCTCTTTCCGGCGCGAATCCTTTGTGCCAAAGGGCGGGCCCGATGGCGGGGATGGCGGGCGCGGCGGTTCGGTGATCCTGCGCGCCGACACCCATCAGGATAATCTCACGCCGTTCTTTTATGAGCCGATCGTAAAGGCGAAGAACGGCGACCGCGGGCACGGCAAGCAGTGCTCCGGTAAGTCGGCGGCGGATAAGATAGTGCCGGCGCCCATCGGCACCATCGTCTATCGCCTGCCCGCGCAAGAGAAACGGGAGGGACTCGAGCCCAGCGTCGCCTATGGCACCGACGCCACGTTTGTGGACCTTTCCAAAGCGCCGCGCGATCCGGCGGACACTGCGCCTCAGGCAGCGGATGCGTCGGAGCTGGAGATGATCGCGGACCTTACCGAGCCCGGGCAGGAGTTTGTGCTGGCCCAGGGTGGCAAAGGCGGGCTGGGTAATGTGCACTTCAAAAGCTCGCGCAACCAGGCGCCGACACGTTACACCGAGGGTGTGCCGGGCGAGGAAGGTTACTTCTATCTCGAACTGCGCAAGATCGCGGATGCCGGGCTGGTGGGTTATCCCAATGCCGGTAAGTCCACGTTACTCCGAGCCATCTCCGCCGCGCACCCAAAGGTGGCGTCTTATCCCTTTACGACGCTCACGCCGCATGTCGGCGTCGTGGAGTGTCCAGGTTATCAGCGTTACACCGTCGCCGACATTCCCGGCCTTATCGAAGGCGCGAGTAACAACATCGGACTCGGACACGACTTCCTGCGCCACATCGTTCGCTGCAAGCTGCTGGTCTTTGTGCTCGACATGGCTGGAAGCGAAGGCCGCGAGCCGATCGACGACTTGCGCACGTTGCGCAAGGAACTCGACCTCTACGACCCGAAACTCAGCGAGCGCCCATGGATCGTATTGGCTAACAAGATGGACCTTCCCGAGGCAAAGGAGAAGCTCAAGCACTTCAAGCCACGTTACCGCAAACTCGAAGTAATCCCCGTTTCGGCGAATAAGGGGGAAGGATTGGACAAGATAAAAGGGCGCATCGGCGAATTGGTGGCTTCCTTATAATTGCCGGAAGTTATCCAGCAATCTTCTACCTTCCACCGTGAGGATGGACTCGGGATGAAACTGCACCCCATGGATCGGAAAGTCACGATGCCGCAACCCCATGATCTCGCCTTCCGCCGTCTCCGCAGTGATCTCAAGAATCGCCGGTAACGTTTCGCGCCTTACGAGTAACGAGTGGTAACGTGTGGCCTCAAATGGATTGGGCAGTCCCGCGAAAACACCCTCGCTGTTATGTTCGATGGGCGAGGTCTTGCCGTGCATAAGCCGCTCCGCCCGCACCACCTCGCCACCAAAGACCTGCCCGATGCATTGATGACCGAGACACACCCCGAGGATGGGTGTGCCGGCGCCGAAGTGACGAATCACTTCGTTACTGATTCCCGCCTCATTCGGAGTGCACGGCCCCGGCGAGATGCAGATGCGCTCCGGCCTGAGCGATCGGATCTCATCGAGAGTAACCTCGTCATTGCGCTTCACGAGTAACTCAGAGCCTAACTCGCCGAAGTACTGGACTAAGTTATAAGTGAACGAGTCGTAGTTATCGAGGACGAGGATCATTTGGCACTAAGAGCTGGCATTCAGTATTGCGACTTCGGCGGTCTTACCGCGACCTTGCCTCAACCGCGTGGAGCACTGGCTGGACTGAGCGCTACGCCAGGAGTTCCTTGATGGGCTGGCCGCCGAATTGGCTGAGTTGCTTGAAGCGCCCGGCGTGGAAGTAAGTCAGCTTGTTATCGTCCAGCCCGAGCAGGCGCAGCAGGGTAACGTGGAGATCGCGCACGGAGTGGACGCACTCGATGGCTTGCGCGCCGGTCTCGTCGGTGGCGCCGATGGTGTGGCCGGCATTTACTCCGCCGCCGGCCAGCCAGATGGTCATGGCTTTGGCGTTGTGATCGCGGCCATAGGCGGTGCCGCCGCGCACGCCGTTGTCGGGCGAGCGGCCGAATTCGCCGCACCACACCACGAGAGTTTCCTCGAGCAGGCCGCGCTGCTTGAGATCGGCGATGAGCGCGGCGATGGGCTGGTCCACATTGCGGACGAGATTGCCGTGCGCGCGCTCGATGTAGTCGTGCGAATCCCACGTGCCGGCATAGAGCTGCACAAAGCGCACGCCGCGCTCGACGAGCCGCCGCGCGAGCAGGCACTTGCGGCCAAAAGCATCGGTGGCATCGGCGCCGATGCCGTAGAGCGTCTTGAGCGCGGCGTCTTCTTTGTCGAGATCGAGGATGCCGGGCACCTGCATCTGCATGCGAAAGGCGAGCTCGTAGTTATCCATGCGCGCGGCCAGTTCGCTGTGGCTGGGATGCGCGGCGGCGTGCGCGGTGTTGAGTTGGGCGAGAAGGTCGAGATTGGCGCGCTGGTGCTCGCGCGTCACCCCGGCGGGCGGCGAAAGATCGAGGATGGGCGAGCCCTTCGGCCGCAACGGCGTGCCTTGAAATTGCGCGGGCAGATAACCGTTGCCCCAGTTTGACGAACCGCCCTGCGGGTAGGAAACCTCGGGCAGCACGATGAAGCCGGGCAAATCCTGATTCACCGAGCCGAGCCCGTAGTTGACCCACGAGCCGATGGCCGGATCGCCGCCGAAACGGTTGCCGCAATTCATCTGGTACATCGCCGTGGGGTGATTGACCGAATCGACCTGGCAGCCGCGGTAAAAGCAGAGATCGTCGGCGACGCGCGCGAGGTGCTCCCAATTGTCCGCCATGTCCGCGCCGCTCTGGCCGTGCTTGCGAAACTTGAAAGGGCTTTGCACGTAGTAGCGCTTCCCGCTTTCCATCGCGCTCTTCAGCTTTCCCTCGCGCGTAAATTCCTGGAGGTGCAACTCGGCGAGCTTCGGCTTGGGATCAAAGGTGTCGATGTGCGAGGGGCCGCCTTCCATCATCAGGAAGATGCAGTTCTTTGCCTTCGCGGGAAAATGTCCGGGCTTCGGCGCGAGCGGGTTTGGATTTTCCTCCGCGAGTAACGAAGAGAATGCCACGCTGCCGATGCTGGCGCCGAGGCTGAAGAGAAACCCGCGCCGCGTGGGTGCGTGCAGCGCGCGCTGGCCGGCGCAGGGAAAGAAGGGACGGTTCATGGGCGATCAATAAACGTAGGCAAACTCACTGGAATTCAGCAGCACGAGGCAAACTTCGGCGAGGCCCCGGAGCTCGGGCGAGGCGTCGGCGGGCTGGAGGTCGGGGATGAAATCGGCGGCGGCTTCCAGCGGCTCGGTGAATTTGAATTTCTCGCCGGTGTTTTCTTCGACGGCTTCGCGCACGACTTCGCGGGGCGACGCGCGCTTTTCAAAATGCAACGCACGATGCCGCGCCGTCATCGCCTCCCAATGCGCGAGGCAGGAGCGGATTTCTTCCGGCTTCGGCGCGCGGCCAAAGGCGAGCGCGAACGCACGCTGCACCGCGGCTTCCCCGCCTTCCGCCTCTCGCAGCAGGCGCGCCGCAAAGGCCAGCGCGCGGTCATAGCTCGCCTCGCTGTTGAAGAGGCTGAAGACCTGCGGCGTCACGGTCGAGGCGTCGCGGCGTTCGCAGGAAAGGTCGGGCCCCGGCTCGTTGAAAACTTCCATGAACGGATCGCGCTGGCCGCGGATGTGCAGCGCGTAAAGCGAGCGCCGATGCCGCTCGGCGGGCCGCGGCGAGGGCTGCCAGGCTTCGGCAAAAGTGCCCATGACTTGCCGCGGCTGGTGCGCCGCCTCGCGGTTCATCTCGGGCCGCACCGGGATGCCGCCGAGCGCGGGATTCAACTCGCCCGTCGCGCTCAGCATCGTGTCGCGCAGTTCCTCGGCCGAGAGCCGGCGCGGCTGGAAATCCGCGCGCCGATAAGCCGCAGAGCTCATGATCGCGCGGTGCATCTCTTTGACTGACCAGCCACGCTCGATGAAGGTCGCCGCGAGCCAGTCGAGCAGTTCCGGGTTCGTGGGCTTTTTGCCGGTGGCTCCGAAATTATTTGGATTGCCCGCGAGCGCTTCGCCGAAATGCCAAAGCCAGATGCGATTGACCATCACGCGCGCGGTGAGCGGATTGCGCGGCGAGGCGATCCACTCCGCGAGCGCGAGCCGGCGGCCCTCGATCGCGGCGGGCAACTCGATGGGCGCCTCCGCCATGCCGCCGAGCAGCGTGGCCGCGCTGAGCACCGCGGGCCGCACCTTTGCGCCGCTGCCCAGGGGATCGCCGCCCGTGAGGATGCACGTGTCTTCGACCTCGCCGCCGTTCATGGGATCGGCCGGCATCCGCATCGGCGAGAAAACGGTCTTGGTGTCCGGCGTGCATCCGTCATAGACCGAAAATGCTAGCGGCTCGTAACGATCGAGTTCCCACGCGATGCGCTCGGTGCCTTTGCGCGCGATGCGGTCGATGCCGAAGTCCTCCGGCACAAAGCCGGCCTGCTTCGGCGGCACCTGGCTCTCGGGGATTCCGCGCTTCATGAGCACCGCGCGCACCTCGCCATATCCCGCCTCGCGTCCGCGCTTGCCTTTGCGGCCCATCACTTCCACGACGGTCTGTTCGAAGACCGCCGGGTCGATCTTTTTCTCGACGTACCAAGCGCGCGCGGCGGCGAGCGATTTCGCGTCGAGCCGTTGAAGCACGCCTGCAAAGTACTGCTCGCGCTGCGCGAGATATTTCTTTTCCTCGAAGCCCGCCGTGTTTTCTTCCGGCAGGAAAGGCGCGGGCCGCTCCGCAAATTGCGTGGTCGCAAACACCGCCTGAAAACTGTAGTAATCGCGCGTCGGGATGGGATCGAACTTGTGATCGTGGCAGCGCGCGCATTGCAAGGGATGCGCGAGGAAGACCTGACCCACGCTGTCTGTGACATCGTCGAGGAAACGCTGCCGCGCGACCTTCGGCACTTCCATCCCGGTGAGTTCCCACGGCCCCATGCGCAAGAAGCCGGTGGCGATGAGCTCGGCAGACGGTTGAATGTTGAGAGTTGAGTGTTGAGTGGCGGCCAGCTCGTCGCCGGCGATCTGTTCGCGGATGAAACGGTCGTAGGGTTTGTCGCCATTGAAAGCGCGCACCACGTAGTCTCGATACCGCCACGCGTTGCCGCGCGCGTAGTCATTTGAAAAACCCCCGGAGTCCGCATACCGCACCACATCGAGCCAGTGCCTGCCCCACTGCTCGCCGTAGTGCGGCGAGGTGAGCAGGCGCTCGACTACTTTGGCAAAGGCCCGCTCGTCGGGATCCAGATCGTCCACGAAGGCAGCGATCTCCTCCGGCGTGGGCGGCAGTCCGAGGAGATCGAAGGTGGCGCGGCGGATGAGCGTGCGCCGATCCGCAGCCGCGGGAAGTTTTGCGTCAAGGAAGGAGTCAATCGCGTTTGCAGCTCCCGTCTCCGGCACGGCCGGCTTCCGCAGCGGCTGATAGGCCCAGAGGTTTTCCGGCTTGTAGCGGCGATTGGTCCACTCGGGCGCGAGCCCTCCGCTAGTCCGCACCGCGATGCCATCCTCGGCGGCCCACTTGTCGGCGTTGCCGGCGATCTCCTTGCGCCGCGCATCGTCGGGCCACGGCGCGCCGCCTGCGATCCATTGCTTGAACCACTCGATTTGTTCGGCGGTGAGCCGGTCATTTTCTTTCGGCGGCATCGGCTCCCAATCCGCGTGGGTGCGAGTGATGGCGAGGAAGAGGGGACTATCGTCGGGTTTACCCGGAGTCACCGCCGCGCTCCCGCTCTCGCCGCCTTTGAAGAAAGCGTCGCGCGTGCGCATGTCGTAACCGGACTTGATCTTCGCGGGATCCTTTCCATGACACGCCAGACATTTCTGCCCCATGAGCGGCTCGAGGCGGCGGATGAAGAGCTCATCGGCGCCGCTCTCCGCGGCGGCACCGGAGGAGATCGCAGCGAGCAGGAGGATGCCGAAGAGGCGTTGGGTGAACATTGGGAGCGTGGGGACTTATCGCGCGCTTTGCCTGGCGCGTCGAACCGTTTGCCCGCTTTGTTTTTGCATCCCGAGCGAACACCGCCCGCGCTGATTCAGCCCATCATCTGCGGGAAAGTCTCGCCGAGCGTTCGGCATCCGGCCTCACACGATCCCACTTTTCGGTGAGCCTTTTTCCGCCCGGATTGCGCATGATAGAAGGACAATCATCTGATGAATCACGATCCTTCTCGCGCGGAAGCGCTTTTTCTCGCCGCCGCTGAAATCGCGGCGCCGCAGGAGCGCGCCGTCTTTCTCGCGAGAGAATGCGCGGACGACCACGCCTTGCGCCGGCGCTTCGATTCCCTGCTTATGGCTCATGAGAAAGTCGGCGATTTTCTCGAGCTCGCCGCGCCTTCTCTCGAGATGGAAGCGGAATTTGCGCGGCTCAAGCCCGAGGAAGAGGGCGAGCGGATCGCCAATTACAAGTTGCTCCAGCAGATCGGCGAGGGGGCTTCGGTGTGGTGTGGATGGCGGAGCAGGAGCAGCCGGTGCGGCGGCGCGTTGGCGCTCAAGATCATCAAGCTCGGCATGGACATGAAGGAGGTCATCGCCCGCTTCGAGCAGGAGCGGCAGGCGCTGGCGATGATGGATCACGCGAACATCGCGAAGGTTTTCGACGCGGGCGCGACGCCATTCGGCCGGCCCTACTTCGTCATGGAATTGGTGCGCGGGATTCGCATCACCGACTACTGCGACCAGGCGAAGCTGCCGACCGCGGATCGGCTCGGGCTCTTCATCGCCGTCTGCCAGGCGGTGCAGCACGCGCACCAGAAAGGCATCATCCACCGCGACCTCAAGCCCTCAAACATCCTCGTGACTCTGCACGACGGAGTGCCCGTGCCGAAGGTCATCGACTTCGGCGTGGCCAAGGCGACCCAAGGGCGGCTCACGGACAAAACGCTTTTCACGCACTTCGAGCAGATGATCGGCACGCCGCTCTACATGGCCCCGGAGCAGGCGGAGATGAGCGGCCTGGATATCGACCGCGCACGGACATCTACGCGCTGGGCGTGGTGCTCTGCGAGCTGCTCACCGGCCGCACGCCGCTCGATGCGGCGACTCTCGCCCAGGCCGGCTATGACGAGATTCGCCGGATGATCCGCGAGGAGGAACCGCGGAAGCCTTCCACGCTTCTCGCGACGATGAACGCGGGCATCCTCACCGCGACGGCGCAGCAGCGCGGAGCCGAGCCGCCGCGGCTCATCCAAGGCATCCGTGGCGACCTCGACTGGATCGTGATGAAGGCGATCGAGAAGGACCGCGTCCGCCGTTACGACTCGGCCACGGCGCTGGCCGAAGACTTGCGGCGCCACCTCAATGATGAGCCGGTGAGCGCGGGCAGGCCCGGCGCATTCTACCGATTCGAGAAGCTCGTGCGTAGAAACAAGGTCCGTGCGGCGATGATCGGAATCCTCGCGATGAGCACGCTAGCCGTCCTCATCCTGGTGGTGAGGCACGCGGCGCAGATGAAAGTGCAGCGCGACTACGCGCAGTCGCAGGAGATTCGCGCCACGGCAGCGGGCCAGCGCGCGGAGTCCATGCTCACTCGCGAGCAACTTCTCCGCGCGGAAGATTTCCTCGGCAGGCACGACGTCTCTGCCGGGCTCGCTTATCTCGCGCACGTTTTGCGGCGCGCTCCCGATGACACCATCACGGCTAGCCGCCTGCTCTCCGCGCTGGTGGACTGCAGTCACTTCCTCCCGCTCTGCGCGCCGATCCGTCATGAGAATTCAGTTTCGCACGCGCAGTTCAGCCCGGATGGGAAACGCATCTTCACGACGGAGGGTCGTGAAGCCTGGTTTTGGGACGCGGAGACCGGACGGCGACTTCTCGGACCCGTGCATTTTGAGGGCGACAGCGACATCATTAGCGCCAGCCTGAGCCCGGATGGCCGGCGTTTCGTGCTCACGGGAATCGACTCGCAAGTCTTCGACAGCGCGACGGGCTCGACGGTCACTTCGGTGCTCGTCCATCCAGATCGGAAGCGTGGCGATCTGTGGCGGATGCAGAGCGCGTTCAGCCCCGATGGAAGCCGGCTCGCGACGATCTCGGTCGATCTAAAAGTGCTTGTCTGGGAGGTGGCGACATCGCAGCCCGCCTGCCCGCCGCTCGATCACGGCAATTGGGTCGGCGCGATCGCATTTAGCCCGGACGGACGCCTGCTGGCGGGCTGCACCGACGAGACTGCCCGCGCCATGCTCTGGGATGTCGCGACCGGCGCGAAGCTGGCCGATTGGCCCGCGCCGGGAGAAGGGATTCTCAAACTTCTTTTCACTCGCGATGGACGGCGACTCCTCGCGGTCACGCGAGCTTCTGGTTTCGGTTGGTTCGATGTCATCGAGCGCAAGCCGCTCAGCAATTTCATCAGACAGTCTGCGTGGCTCACCAACGTGGAACTCTGCGCCGACGACAAAACGGTTTTGACCTCGGATCGAGATGGCGCCATCCGCCGCTGGGACGCATCCACCGGGCAAAGCACAGGCGTCATTCAGGAACACGGTGTCAGGGCGCGGATGCAGCAGAGCGGCAACGGCGAGAGACTGGCCTCCACGACGGGAGAGCCGCGTCTTTGGCTTTGGGCTCAGGACTCGACCATCCCATTGATCGCTCCGCGAAGAATGGAATCGAACGTGACGGCCATGGATATGAGCGCGGATGGTCAGCGTATCCTCACGGCGACCGCGAACGGCGCGGTGACTGTTTGGCAGGCTGCACTCACCGGCACGCGCCCGCTGCTTTTCCAAGGCGGCGATGGCCTGTGCCAGCCCGCGATGAATCCCGAAGGCACGGTCGTGCTTACTGGCGCGGGCGATATCTTCACCCGCTGGGACGCGCAGACCGGACGAGCACTCGCGCCGACCGCGGAGCACGCCGGAAAGTTGCGGCTGCTCGCCTTCAGCCCAGATGGCACGCGCTTTGTGTCGGGCGTGTTGCGCAATGCCAACGCACGCGTGTGGGACACGCGCACCGGCCAGCCAGTGGGTGGCCCTTTTCCTGCCTCGGGTTACGTCGATGTCGCGTTCCTCTCCTCGGACAACAAGCTTCTTGGCGTGGTCGGGCGCTCGAATAGTGCGCGGGTGTGGAATGTGGAAAGCGGCCAGCCCGTCACCGGCAGTCTCGGGAAGAACACCCAAATCGGCGCTTTGGCGGCAGGGGAAAATGGCTCGTCCTGATGATGGATACGAAGGCCACGGTCTGGAACCTCGTCAACGGCACGAAGGAAATCGGCAGCACGGCGAGCAAGAGCAGATTGCGTGATCTTCAGACAAGCCCGAGAGGCGACTGTTTTGCCACCGCCTCGGAGGACGGGACCGCACGCGTGTGGAGCTTCGAACCCGTGCAGCCGCTTTCGCCTCCCCTCATCCACAAAAGCGCCGTGTTGTCCGTTTCATTCAGCAGCGATGAGAACCTGCTCGTAACGGCCTGCGCCGACGGCACGGCCCTGATTTGGGTAATTACATACATGGCGCATAATCGTCCGATTCCAGACTAGGCTGGCGACAGGCTTTTCACCGCCGATTCGCAGGCTATTCACGCGTCTTTCGACATGCGTTCGTAGGTGGTTTATTCGCAGGTTCGTTCGTGCCGAAATTATTTCTTGCCGACTGCATAGATTCGGTGTTCAGTCTTTTCAGATGGAAGCACAAGACTCCAACATTCAACCTGAATTGCTCAGCCTGCGAACGAAGCTCACGGTCGAAATAGAAAACGACACGAAGCAGATTGAGCACCTGAAAAAGCGCGTCGCAAAGAACGAAGCGCTGCTACAGGCCGTGAAAGGTTCGCTGGGCGCTATGCAGATCACGCCTACGGGAACGGGCTATGGATCAAAGGCGGACTTGGTTCGAGAGGCGATCAATCGAATTCCAAAGATCAAATTCATCCAAGATGATGTCGAAGCGGAACTGACTCGGATGAACGCGCCTCTGGTGATAAACCGGAACAGGATCAGGACGGCAATTTGGACGATGGCTGAAAAAGGCGAATTCAAGATTTCCAGAAAAGGCACCAACCAAGCTCCTGCGGAATACGAAAAAACTTCGGAAATTCTACGCAGCAAAAAGGCGTCCGACGCCGGCTCGCTTGAATTGATAATTAAATGAATTTTCCAGTGACGAAAATCGGGGGACGAAAAACCCATCAGCGTGGCATGCCAGCCATGATGATGGGGAAATCGCCTTGGAACTGGCGTTAAGAGCGCCTGCTCAAGTACTCACTGCGGGATCGGGTCGGAAAGCGGGGGCGTGATTGCCAATCACGTACCAGCGCATCCGGCCTGCTTCGTTTTACAAGTATTGAAATTGTCGTTGTAGTCAACCAGATTCACGCATGAAGAAGCCAGCACGAGCAAAGCCTACGCCAAAAAACAAAGGCGGGCGCCCTCGCAAAAGGCCCCCTGAGTATCACGAAGGCAGAACAGCGGCGGCTCGATTTTCGGCAGGCATGCGTTTCGCCATGGCCGGTGGCCCGAATCCGCCCCCAAAACCTTAATCCTCGCTGTCGGTCAGTTTCCTCCAAGTCAACCGACGGCCCGTAGCGGTCTTCACCACATCTAGGAAACGGCCACGATCGCCGTCCTCGTTCTTCCGTGTGTTGAAACGATAGGTTTGCTCGTCGAGGTAGCGGTAAAGATGGAACGGCGCGCAATGAACATAGGTGCCTTTCATCGTGCGCTTGAGCAGGCACCAGAAGTTTTCAAGGCCGTTCGTATGAACGCCGTCTTTCACGTAACACTCTGCATGGTCAACGACTTTGTGTTGATAGTCGTCAGCGAGAGTCGAATACGATTTCAGCGCGTCCGTATGAACCTCCGCGCCAGCCGGGACATGCTGGCGGATGAGCTTCATCAAATCCTTGCGCTTCACCGTTGGGACTACGCTGGCGACGATCTGCGACACCGGGACTTTTGCACTATGGCGGGCGAGCAGGCCCATGACGGCGGTTTTTCCAGCCGGGCCGGTGCCTTTGATCTTCTGAGCGCGTTTGTCGGCGTGCATGTTCCGGGCCTTGCCACCGATGAACGATTCATCGCACTCGAAAACACCGTCCGCACGAACGATCCCACCCCCGCGCTGAATGGCGGTGCGGATTCTGTGACCCATGAACCAAGCGGACTTTTGCGTGATCTTCAAGGCCCGCGCCAGTTCGCACGAGGAAATGCCGTTCTTCGCGTTCGTGATAAGCCACAGCGCCGGAAGCCACTTGGAAAGTGGAAGCGGTGACTCTGCAAATATGGTGCCGATCTTCGCTGTGAACTGCCGCTTACACGATTTGCAGTTCCACAGCCGGCGATTGCGATTCTTACCCGCGATGACCATACCGCCGACATCCTGAGAACCACAGTGCGCGCAATGCACACCGTTGGGCCAGCGCATTGCCACGAAGAAAGCGTGGGCGCGGTCCTCGTCCGCAAAATACGTCACCGCTTCCAAGAGCGATTCGGGCAGGTTTTCCGTGTTCATGCGATGAATATGCACGAATTTGCATTATGCGTCAAGTAAATAATTACCC
>JBBRXP010000077.1:0-25225 GCA_038238555.1 Chthoniobacterales bacterium
GGAGGTTCCAGTCCAGAGCGATCTTCTCCCCCGGCGGCTTACTTTGCTGGAATGGCCGCGCAGCCTCCCAGCAAAAGCCGATGTTCAGGATTGCGCCTTCCTACCGGCTAAAACCAAGATACAAGTCCGCGCATACGTGCAGATTTCCCTCCGATTATTACCTTGCACATATGCACGGAATGACCCGTCCGCCGACCCGCGTGTGGACGCGAGGAATAATTGGTTTGGATCCAATTCGGTTCCGCCCTCTTCGTTCTTCAGCGGGGGAGTGATAGCCAGCCCACGACTCAAGAACTCGGATTCGTCCCGACCTTCCTTAGTAGCAGCGTTCCTGATGGCAACGGCAAACTCTACGGCACGCCGCAGGCAGGCACCAGTGGCCGCTACGACATGCTCGCGACAGCTATCTACTATGACTCGGCCAATGACCCACACAGTGTGAGGCAAACTTTCCTGCTCACAGTTTACGAACGCGCGAAATTCACGAGCCCTCAAGCGACCATCAACGTCGGGGCGCTCGTGCCCAACATCACCCTCGCCGCTCGGGGTTATCCGCGCCCGACCATCCGCGCCAACACTCCGCTGCCCAGCGGCCTCACACTTACAATTAATGGCAATGGCACCGTTGCCATCTCCGGGGTGGCGCCCTCAGGATCCGCCGGCGATTACTCGTTCACAGCGTGCAATGAATTCATCGACGAATTCGGCGTGCTCCAGCGTTGCACCGATGCTTTCACGCTTCATATCTATCAGCCGCCGGCATTCAGCAGTGGCAATGAAATCGCCTTCAGCATTGGCGGAAACAATTCCTTTTTCATTGGCACTTCGGGCCTTCCTGAGAGCGGCACGGAAATCCAAATAACTCACGTCACTCGAGATGGCTCCGATGCAGACCTCCCGGATGGCGTGGGTTTTTCATCAGGCGACGACGGCACGGCTGGCCTCGGCGGCGTACCCACTGCGGGGCAAATCGGCGAATGGCACCTGACCTTGCGCGCCTACGTCAACGGAGTATTCGCCGGCATCTCCCAAGATTTGAAACTCACCGTCGGCGTTGCACCGGAATTCACGAGCGGGACAAGCGATACTTTCACGGCTGGCACCTATAAAGAGTTTGCGGTCACGGCTACGGGAGATCCCGCGCCGGCCATTACCGTTGACAGTGCGGCACTGCCCGCCGGAGTTTCTTTCGATATCCTAACCTACCGCGCTTCCGTTGAAGTGTGGCGGCGTCCCGCCGCGGTGACTGTCAGCCAAACGCCCGCCGGGCAGGCATCGCGCCGCGCGAGCGGGTGGCCCCGTGCAACCGCGCCGCTCCCTCTCGTGTCACGCTGCCTTGTGTGAGCAATGCACCTGCCGAATTACTGCGCAAATTGGAGAGATGCCGTTGAGAACGAGCGAGATTTTAGAAGCGACCCGTTTCACCCCCAGGATGAGGCAGCGTGACAAGTCACGGGCGAAAGATATTTTCCAGCAGCGTCATCGGACGCTGTCCAGACCATGACATTCCCCACCTGCCAGAACCACGCAAGGCAGTTGCCGTGTGGTGTGAGTTGCACGGCATCGTCCGTTTACCGTCCGATGTTCAGTGCGGTGTTCGTGTGTCTTATGGCCTTGTTCCAGGAAACACGCGGTGATGAAAACCTCGCCGACCTTCGCGGAGTGTGGCAGGCCAACTTCAACCTCAATGCCTCACGCATCGTGCTGCAAATGCGCGGCCGTGGCATCAGCCTGTGGGATGCGGCAACGGGAAAGGCGGTCTGCCAGGATTTTGGCAGCGGAAAGGAGACCGACTTCTACGTTCTACGTCCGGATCGTAAGGCAGCCCTAATCTCTTTCCGGCCACGAGGAGCACTGCTCGTCGATCTCACCACTGGCGAGCCTGTGTCGCCACCTTTCGATATCGACGTGCTGCAGACTGATCCGGGGAATACTGTTTTCTCGCCCGACATGAGCACATTGATCGCCTTTGATCGCGACCGTAGCGCCCACGTTTTCGACTCGCAGACCGGGAAGCTCCGGGTTGCTCCAATTCCGACCGGTGCCAAGGCACCCGAGGACATGGAACTGGAACGCCTTGCGAAATTCACCGCCGATGGAGCTTGCTGCTTCCTGTCGGATTTGGATGGTTCCGTGGTTCGTTACGACACGAAGACATGGAAGACCTTCGGCAAACCCATTCGCCACCCACGTCAGGAATACAGTCAAGGATTCGATATCAGTGCCGACGGGAAATGGCTGGTGACGTTCGATGGCGGGGGCGACCACGGTTCAAAGGATATGTTGCAGATGTGGGAAGTGGAAACGGCGAAGCCGGTGGGAAAACCGATCAACGCGGTGGAAGGAGTCGTGGGTCAATTTCTCACCGAACCAAGACGGCTTCTCGTCAGAACCGGACGCATTGGATCGGGTGTATACGCACTTCCTACGGGCACCCTACGCTTTCCCATTGCGCAGCACGACAATCTCTATGGTCCTGCTGTGGCTGTCTCGCCCGACGGAAAATGGCTTCTATCCCACGGCGCCGATCGCTTTCTCACGTTACAGGACGCCTCCAGCGGTGAACGGCGTGGCGGCATGTCCGCTAGCTGCCATGCGGGAGACGTGCTTTTCGCACCCGACTCGCAAAGTTGCTTCGTCGTGTTCGATAATTCGGCCTTCATTCTTGAGCATTATTACGACCAATACGTGATGCGCGTCCGGCTTCCCGAGATGAAGATCAACGGCTCAATCCGCGTGCTCGATTACATCCATCGCACGGAGCTCTCCGCTGACGGACGCAAGCTTCTGATCTTGCAGGGCGGAACCGACAAAGAGCGCGTTTCCGTCTTCGACACCGTTACGATGAAGGCGGCGGAGTGAGTCAGAGGAAGAGGATGGGAACAGAACTGTAGTGAGTAATTTCGACGTTGGCAGGACGGAGGGCTGTGGCGCCTTCGCAGCATGAGCACACTGACGATTGATCTCTCCGATGAAATTGGCTGTTCCCATTCTGCATAGTTCCATCCGGGTAGCACTACTCGCATCTTGCCGCGCGCACGGCTTTGCGGATAGTGGCGCGCGTTGCAGGGCAGTTAGCTCAGTGGTAGAGCGGCTCGTTTACACCGAGTTGGTCGGGGGTTCGAATCCCTCACTGCCCACACCCTTCACTTACTCGAGGCGCAGGTCGCAGGTGAGCAAGCCCGGTTTGAGCGTGCGGCATGGGCGCTTGGAGAAAGGCGGCGCGGCGGATGCGGCACTGGGCGCGAATGTGCGGGAGTCGGCGTCGAGGCGGTAATGAGTAGGCCTGCGGTGATGGCGCAACGTGATGTGGAGCGGGAGCTGGGGGGCGATGCCGGGGTGCAGTGAGGGATAGAGGGAGGTGCGGCGGTAACGCAGGCCAATCGCAAACTTTCCTTTGCCGATCGGTTGCAAGGTGAGACGGCGGCCTTGCACAAAAATCTCGACGGTCTCGGCGAACTCGCGGTTGGCGGTGAACTCGAGGCGCTCCATCGAGGTGTCCACAAAGCGGCTGGTGATGCCGCCTTCGAGCGGGGTCTCGCACAGGAGCGGCCAGCCTTCGAGCGCTTTTCGCACGGTGAGTGTGGCGCGGCCGGCGCGGTGATCGAGCATCACGGGGAAGCGCCAGTCGGCGATGGCGCGATACGGCGCGGGCGGCAGCGCGAAGCCGGCGCGGCGTAGATCGCGCAGGATTTTTTCGAAGTCGGCCCACAGGTGCGAGGGGAGAAAGTAACGGTCGTGCAGCGCGTCGCCGTGCTCGACGAGCGGGCGCGTGCACGGCCGCGCGAGCAGCATGGCGGCGAGCGCGTGCCAGAGCAGCGCGACGGCGGACATCCACTCCGCGCGCGGCAGGCTTTCGACAGCGCGAAATTCGATGAGCCCGCGGCAGCCGCCATCGGAGGCCACGTTCCAAAATTTGTCGAAGCTGATCTCGCTGCGGTGCGTGTTGCCGGTGCCGTCGGCGTGCAAGTGGCGCAGCGTCTCGCTGAGCAGGGCGCGATGATCGCCAGGCGGGAGCGCTTCGAGAAATTGATACGCCATCTCGAGGTCGTAGAGCGGCGTGGCCGATTCGTCGGGGCGCGGCGCCTGCGAGGAAGGGCCGACGTATTGGCCGGTGAAGAGATACGCGAGCGAAGGATGCTGCTGCCAGTAACGCAGTATCGAGGTGATCCAGCGCGGATGAGTGAAGAGCGCGTTTTGATCGAGGCTCGGTCCGCCGAAGATGAGATGATTGCCGCCGCCGGTGCCGAGGGATTGGTGCGTCGAGAGTTGCTTGAAGGAGCGCAGGCCGACGGACCCGCACGCGCGCTCGAGGGTCGCCAGCCAATCGCGATATTCCCGCCACGTCGCGCACGGCGGGAGGTTGATTTCGAGCACGCCGGGATCGGCGGCCAGCGCGAGCCGCGTCCAGGAGCGAGCTTCGTCGTCGGGAACGTAGCCGGCGAAAACCGCGGAGCCGAGTTGGGCGCGATGCAACGCCCGCGCGACGATTTCAAACAGCGCGAGAAACGCGGGCTGCAGCAATGGCGGGAGAAAGATGCGCAGTTGCGCAGCCGTGACTTCGAGGGTGAGGGCGCGCCGGCTGATGCCCTCGGGCACTTGCGCCAGCGGCAGCCGCAGACCAGCGGGACCTTCCGCGCGCAGCAGCTCGAGGCGCGCGCCGAGCTTCCAATCTGCGGAGCGAAAGCGCCGGCTTTCGTGATCGAGCGGCAGCACGCGGACGATGCGTTTCGCATCGAGCGGATCGGTCGCGCGCAACCAGCCGGACTTTAGTCTGAGCCCGCGCAGCACGTGGCTGGTGAAGGCTGCGATGGCTTTCGAATCGAGCGCAACGCTGGCGGCGAAAGGCGCGGAGAGCGCGGGCACCAGGGCCGAACCGTCGCGATTCCAGAGGAGATTGATCGCCCAGCGCGGGTTCACTTCTCCCGGATACCATTTGCCCGGCGAGTAGATGGCGACGGCCCGCGGCGCCGCCCGCGCGATGAGCGCGTCGGCCAGTGCGTAAGCGTAGCGGAGCTTGGTGGGACCGAGCGCGGTGACGTTCCACTCGCTGCCTTGCGGGTCGAGCGGCACGTAAGTCGGTTCGCCGCCGAGCGTGAGCCGTATGCGATGTTTTTTGAACGCAGCCTCGACCTGGTCGGCGACCGCGGCCAGGGGATCAACTGGTGACATGAAAGAGGAACAGGAAGGTCGCGAAGACCACGAAGAATAGCGTGGAATGTCTGCGAGCTGTTTTCAACCTCCCAGACCTTCGCGTCCTTCGCGTCCTTCCTGTGAACCACTCGAGGGGATGATCTCGAGCGAAGCGGTCATCTCATGGGGCACTACCGTCTGGTAATAGTAAGAGCCGACGATCGGAGAAATATCCGCCGGCGAAAAACCGACGGCAGCGGTAAGGTGATGATGATCGCACAGCGTGCCATTGGTGGGGTCCATGCCGAGCCAGCCCGCGCCGGGGAGAAACACTTCGACCCACGCGTGGAGCGCGCCCTCCGCGCGTTTCTCTTCCTCGCCAAATTCGCACAGGTATCCGCTCGCGAAGCGCGCTGCGAGTCCGAGCCCACGCAGCACTTCCACGAGCACCACGGCAAAGTCCCGGCACGAGCCGCAGCCGAGCCGCAAGGTCTCCGAGGCCTGTCGCGCCGCGCCTTCTTCGCGGCGGTCGTAGGCAAAGTTTTCGTGCAGCGCGTTGTTGAGTTCCACCAGCGTCTCGATCGTCGGATGCGGCGTCACCGGGACGCGCCAGAATGGCAGCGCGGGCGCGGGCCCGGACTGCAAATACGGCGCGAGCACGCGCAATTCCTCGGGCCGATAAGTGAAGGGCAGGTGCAGCGCGCGCGTCTCGAGCAGAAACCCAAACGCGCTTTTTTCCTCGAGCTTGAGGCTCATCCGCAGCCGCGCACGCAGCGTCTTTGCAGCGTCCGGGTAGAAGCACGACGCCACCTCATTGTCGAAGAGATCGCGCCGCCAGTTCACGACCGCGCCATGATTGGTGTGAAAGGCGAAGCGGCGGATCTTGAGATGCCGATCCACCTTTGGAATGAGCCGGAAAAGATGCGGCGAAAAAGTAACGCGCCGCTCATAGGTGTAACTGGTCGAGTAACGGATTTCGATTTTCACGCGGTGAATAAGCGCCTCACGCGGAGGACGCGGAGGTTGCTGAAATTTTTCTTTCCTCCGCGATCTCAGCGTCCTCCCCGTGAGGCAGCCTTAATGTTTCTCGCACCACGCATCGATGCCGGGGACGACGCGCTTTTTCAAGTCGGCCTTGAAACGGATTTCGTCCGCGGCTTTCGCCACCGCGGGCCCCGCGGCCGGCGGCAGGTTTTTCTTCGCAAACATTTCCAGTTCGTCCGCGCGTGCGGCGTCGAGGAAGGCGCGGAAGATCGCCGGAACGTAGTCGTTGGCGCCGTGGAGCGATTGCGTGGCGAGCAGCGCGTCGAGATGCCGCTGGGTAAAGTCCCACGCCAGCGCGGGCTGCGCACCTTCCTGCGCGACGCGCGTGACGAGGCGCGCGGCATCGTGCGGCGGCAACTCATCGGCCAGCGCGAGGGCGAGCGTCCGGGCCGCGAGCGTGGGATCGCGCGCGGCGCACATCGCGCCATAGAGCGCGGCCTTCTGCTCGGAGCTGTCGTGCTGGCGCGCGAGGGCGTGAAGTTGCTCGTAAGCGCGCTCATCCGCGGCGCGGCCCACGATGGCAAAGACGGGCGCGCGCAGGTTTGCCTCGAGCGTCGCGGGCCGTTCGAGGAATGCGGCGAAGCGGCGCCGCGCCTCGGCGAGCACGGTGGCGTGCTCGATCCACCCGAGCAGGCGCAACAGTGAAGAGCGGAGCGGCGCATTGAGCGGCGCTTCATCGGAGCGCGCGTCCCAGCCGAGCCACGCGAGTTGCGGAGCGAGGAAGGCTCGCGCCCACGCGCAAAATTTTTCCTCGCCCGGCTCCCCGCGCTCGAGGTACGCGAGCAGGCCGATCCTGCCCAGGATTTGATCCGCGACGACATAGCTCTCGTCGCCTGCCAGCGCTTGCGCGAGGTCGAGGTAACGCGCGATAGGCAGCCGGTCCGCTTCCACGAGCGCCCAAGTGTCGTTGAGCAGCCCGAGCCGATCCGCCTCGCTGAGCGAGGACGCGGCGTCGCGCAACGCTGCACGCAGCGGCTCCGGATAGGAGACGCGGAAATATCCGCGCGCGTCCGCATTCACGACCACGGGCGCCGCGCCGCACTGCACGGTCGCCGGTTCCGCGCCCAGCAGCGTCATGCTTTTTCCGCCGGACCATCTTACGCCGACCGGAATCTGCCACGTCAGCGGCTTCGGATTTTTTTGATGAATCGTGAAACGCTCCTGCGTGAGCCGCATGCCAGACCCATCGCGCGCCACCGTCACGAGCGGAAACCCTGGCTGCTGCGTCCAGCCCGCCGCCATCGCGCGCACCGGTTTGCCGGAAGCCGATTCGAGCGCGGCCCACAAGTCCGCCGTGGTGGTGCTCGAGTAGGCGTGCCGCTGCATGTAAGCCCGCAGCCCGTCGCGGAAAGTCTCCGCGCCGAGCCAGCCTTCGAGCATCTGGAGAAAGGCCTGGCCTTTTTGATAAGTGATCGAGTCGAAGGCATCGTGCGCTTGCGATTCCGTATCCACGCGTTGCTGGATGGGATGCGTGGTCGCCCGCGAATCCAGCGCCATGGCCGATTCCCGGGCGGCTGCCGAGCGCGGACCGAGCTGCCAGCCGGGATTGAAATGATCGGTGGCCTTGGTCCCCATCCAAGATGCGAAGCCTTCGTTGAGCCAAAGATTATCCCACCACGCCATCGTCACCAGATCGCCAAACCACTGGTGGGCGATCTCGTGCGCGACGACCGCGAAGACGCGCTCGCGAGTCGAGTGCGAGCTGACCGCGGGATCGAAGAGCAGCGCGGTGTCGTTATAAACGATGCAGCCCCAGTTCTCCATGCCCGAGGGCCCGGTCACGGCAAAGGCGATCTGGTCGAGCTTCGGGAGCGGATACTTTTCTCCGAAGTATTCGTTGTAAAAGGGGAGGATTTTTTTTGTCGCCTCGAGCGCGTAGCGGCCCTGCTCTCGCTTGCCCGCTGTGGTGAGCACGCGCAACTCGACGCCCTCCACCTCATCGCGCAACTCCTCAAATTCACCCGCACACAGCGCGATGAGATAGCTGGCCATCGGCGGCGTATCCGCAAAGGTCACCACCTTCCGATCCTCAGCCAGCGGGCTTTCGCGGGCGATGGGCATGTTCGACACCGCCGTGAGCGACCGCGGCAGGATCACGCTCAAGCCGAAGCGCGCGCGAAACACCGGCTCATCCCAGCACGGAAACATGCGGCGCGCATCGGTCGATTCCATCTGCGTCACCAGCGCGCGGCGCGTCTCACCGCCGGCCTGGTAGCGGGTGATGAAGAGCCCTTGCGTGCGCTCGTGGAGCCGGCCCGAGAACTCGAGATCGAGCGTGCACGCGCCGGCGGGAAGTTCCGTATCGAGATCGAACGTGATCGTCTGCAGCGCCGCATCCACGCTGGCTCGGAGCGCGATGTCGCCGCCCGAATGGAGCGTGGCCTTCGTGACTGCCAGCCCCGTCGCATTCAGCACGAGCCGCCTGGTTGCCCGCCGCACTTCGAGCGCGATGGACTCGCTGCCGTGGAACTCCGCCTTCGCAATGTCCGGCTCGATGGCGATCGCGTAGCGCTTCGGCACCACGTCTTTCGGCAGCTTGCCGGGAGTAGCATCAAAGTCGAAAGGCTCCTCCGCGCACAACGGCGCGGCGGCGAGAGCGGTGAGGAAAAGACTGCGAGCGGAGGACATCGGCCAAGACTGTAAATCCCGAGCACCGCGCACCAATGAAATTCCGGGCGCCAATCAAGGAGCGGCGATTTGCAGTCGCTGGGTTGGGAGCGCCGGAGTCGGGTGGTAAACATCCTCACCGCGGCGACATCGACTGGACGCTGATGAAGCGCGTTTTGGCGGATGCCGAAGTGACCGAGGAAGAATGGGACGGGATCGTTTACCGCTGAGCGGAACGCCGCGCATTTTCTGCCGGGAGAAAACTGCCGGCCGTAAAGGAGCGCAGGCTGCGGATGCTGTGGGCAAGCCGATCTCCAGCCGGTGGCACATCGGGTGCTAAGCAGGGCGCACAATGAATATCGGCCTTTACCAGGGTGCCGCTTCGCTCTCCGCGCTCGAGCGCTGGCAGGAGGTCATCTCGCAGAATATCTCCGCGGCTTCGGTGCCTGGGTTTAAGAAAACCGAAGCGACTTTCGAGTCGGCGCTCGGCGGTGCAATCTCGGAGAAAGGCTCCCGCGCGGTGATGCCGAGCGCGGTGATGCGCATCAACATGCAGCCGGGTGAACTGCGCACGACGGGCAATGAATTCGACTTCGCGATTCAAGGCGGCGGCTTCTTTCAAATCCAGCGGCCGGGCGGCCAGACCGGGTACACGCGCGACGGCGAATTCCACGTGAACCCGGAACGCACGCTCGTGAACAAGCTCGGCTTCCCAGTGCTAGGCGACGACGGCCCGATCACCTTGAAGCCAGGTGGCGGCCGCGTCTCGATCACCGCGGAAGGCGACATCGTGCAAGGTGACACGGTGGTCGGTAAGATCGCGGTGTCCGAGTTTGCCGATCCTTCCACGCTGCAACGCATCGGCCCTGGACTGCTCGCGCCGGCCAGCGGCAACGTGCGACCCACCGCAGTCGAACGGCCGGCAGTGCTCTCCGGCACGCTCGAGAGCGGCAATGTCTCGGCGTTGCAAGAGATGGTGAATCTCGTCGAGCTCTCGCGCGCTTATGAGGCCAGCCAGCGCGTGATGATGGCCGACGATGAGAGCGCGGACAAAGCCATCCAGGCGCTCGGCAATCCCACGTCTTAAACCCTCATGATCCAATCCCTCTACTCCGCCGCGAGCGGCATGGAAACGCAGCAGATGAATCTCAACACGATCGCGAACAATCTCGCGAACGCGAACACCACGGGCTTCAAGCGCAGCAAGATCGAGTTCCAGGATTTGCTTTATCAAAAGCCGCGCGTGGCCGGCGCGGAAGCCGGCGGCGGCAACGTGGTGCCGACCGGCGTCGAGATGGGCAACGGCAGCCGCGTTGCTTCGACCGCAAAAGTTTTCAGCCAGGGCCAGCTCAAGCAGACCGGCGACAAGTTCGATGTCGCCATCGACGGCGACGGCTTCTTCCAAGTGCAACGACCCGACGGCACCTTTGCCTACACGCGCGATGGCGCGCTGAAAGTCAGCGGCCAGGGTCGCGTGACGACCAGCGACGGCCTGCCCGTGCTCAGCGGCTTCCAGCCGATCGCGCCGGGCACCACGTCAGTCTCGATTTCCAACAACGGCGAAGTGAGTGTGGCCGGCCCGCAAGGCTCGCAGACTTTTCGCGTGCAGCTCTCGCGCTTTGCCAATCCGGCCGGGCTGCGCAGCCTCGGCGGCAACATCTACGAAGAGACGCCCGCGAGCGGCACCGTCGAGCAGGGCAATCCGGGAGAAGACGGTTACGGCACGCTGGTGCAGGGTTTCCTCGAGAGCTCGAACGTGAACGTGGTCGAGGAAATGGTGAACATGATCCAGGCGCAGCGCGCTTATGAGATCAACTCGAAGAGCATCCAAGCCTCCGACCAGATGCTCCAGAATATCGCGGAGCTCAAGCGATGAAGACGCTCGTAGAAGCGCATGCCGTAGTAGCGCAGGCATCCTTGCCTGTAGTGGTCTCGCAGGCTTCCAGCCTGCAGTGCCTAGTAGCATCGCTCGCCGCGCTTGCGTGCATGGGCATTCCAGCCTCCGCGCAACTCGATCGCCTGCTCGCGCCAGTCGATAAAGCAGTCGCGTCAGTATCCGCGGCATCTTCATCCGATCATCTCGTGCTCACCGCCGAAATGCTCACGACGGAGTTGGAGAAAGAACTCACCGCGCGCCTCTCGCTCGCTGGCGAATTGAAGCTCGCCCTCGCGCAGCCGTGGCAGCCAGTGAAGTTACCCGCGGAAGACTTCGCCGTAGTCATCACCGAGGTGCCCGTCGGCGGAATCGGCGGCACCTTTTACATCCGCGCCAAAGCCACATCCGGCGGAGCGCTTGTGGGCGACTGGCAGCTCCCGCTGCGCGCGCAACTCCTGCAAGACGTGTGGGTCGCCTCCACGCGGCTTGATCGCGGGCAGCCGCTCGATCGCTCGGTGCTCGGCGTGCAAAAGATCGACGTGCTGCGCGAGCGCCTGCCGCTCATTCCGGCCGAAGTCGATCCCGCCAATTTCGATCTCACCCAAAGCGTCGCCGCTGGCCGTCCTCTCACGCGACGCGACCTCGCCGAGCGGCCGGTCATTCGCAAAGGCCAGGTCGTGGAAGTCATCGCCCGGCAGGGAATGCTCGCAGTGAGCACGAAGGCCCTCGCGCTCGAGAGCGGCGCGGCGGGCGACCTCATCAAGCTTCGCAACATCGAAAGCCGCCGGGAATTCAGCGGCCAAATCCTCAATGAAAACAAAGTCCAGGTTCACTTTTAAACTCGCGGCTTTCGTCCTCTCCGGAGTCGTCAGCGTCCATGCCGGTTCGCTGTGGAAGGATGGCATCACCGACGAGCGCGGGATGTTTGCCGACAAGCGAGCCAAGCGCGTGGGCGACATCGTTACTGTCGTCGTGCAGGAAACCGCCGCGGTTACCAATTCGCTGCGACTAATGACCGACAAGGATAGCAAGTCCGGCGTGGCCGGCGCGGCGAGTAATCTTCTCAATCAATTCCTTGGCAACCTGCCAAACCAACTCTTCAACAAAGAAGTCCGTAAAGCAGTGCCGAAAAGCGTAACCATTCCCGACGTGCCAACGCTGCCCGTGAGCGGCTCGAATAGTTATACCGGCGGCGGCGACATTAAGAACAGCCAGACCATTTCCACGCGCTGCGCGGTGCAAGTTATCGACACGCTGCCGAACGGGAACTTAGTGCTGGAGGGCATTCGCGAGGTTTCGTTTTCCAAGGAACGGCAGTTTGCATCCTTTCGCGGCATCGTGCGGCCCTACGACATTCAGCCGGATAACACGGTGCTATCGAGTAACATTGCCGACGCCCGGATTGAGATCGTATCGGAGGGCACGCTGACCGACGCGCAGAAGAAAGGGTGGCTGCTGCGATTTAACGACAGGATCAACCCCTTCTGAAGGCAGAGAACGCAAAACTCCAAACGCCAAACGAGTCATGCTTGAAGCACATCGAAACGGAGCCATCGCACGAACTTCGGGTCTCTTCATTTGGAGTTTGAAGTTTGGAGTTTGGAGTTTGGCGTTTGCCTTCGCCTCCGCAGCCGACGGCGCGCGGATCAAGGACGTGACCGTGGTGGAAGGTGGGCGCGATAACCAGCTAGTCGGCTACGGACTCGTGGTCGGCCTCGCGAGCAAGGGCGACAGCAAGCTATCTTACACCGTGCAGAGCATCGCCAATTCGCTGCAGCGCTTTGGTGTGAACGTGCCGCCGAATACTATCAAGTCCGATAACGTAGCGGCGGTCATGGTTACGGCGGACATACCGGCTTTTGCCAAGCCAGGCACGCGCATCGACGTCACGGTCTCATCCATCGGCGATGCCAAGACCATCCAGGGCGGCATCCTGCTCCAGACGCCGTTGCTCGGTGCGGATGAAGCAGTCTATGCCGTCGCGCAAGGCGCGCTCGCGGTCGGCGGCTTTCTCGGCGGGGAAGGCGGACCGGGAGGCGCGACGGTGCAAAAAAATCATCCGACGGTCGGCGCGATCAGCGGCGGAGCGATCGTCGAGCGCGAGATCGCAACGCAGATCGTTCACGAAAAGAGCATCGAACTTCTATTACTTAACGCTGACTTCGCTTCCGCGGCGCGGATGGCCGAGGCGGTGAATACCGTCTTCCCTGGCACCGCGCTGGCAAAAAATTCTTCCTCCGTGAACGTGTGCGTGCCGGAGGAATATCGCGGTTACGAGGTCAACTTCATCGCCTCCATCGGCGCCATCGAGATCGTGCCGGATAACATTGCGCGGGTAGTTATTAACGAACGCACCGGCACCATCATCGCCACGTCGAGCGTCCGCATTTCCGCCGTCGCCGTGAGCCACGGTTCGCTCACCATCAACATATCCTCGAGCCTCGGAGTAAGTCAGCCGGGGCCATTCAGTCCGCGTGGCGAGACGGCCATCGTACAGGGCACGGATACAAGAGTAACGGAGCAGAAGGGCGGATTCAAAGTGGTCGAAGAGTTACCCACCATCCAGCAAGTCGCCTCGGCGCTTAACGCCTTGGGCCTCTCGACGCGAGATATGATGGCTATTTTTCAGAGCATGAAAAAAGCGGGCGCGCTCCAGGCCGATCTTATTCTGAACTAACCGGCATGTTTCACATTCCAAGATGTCGCAGCGCTCCCCGGAATAAACGATGAACATCGCACCCATCGGCGTTCTTCTTCCAGAGGTTACTCCGCTCTCACCCAGCCCGGAGCAGGAGGAGCGGGTGTCGCAGGAATTTGAGAGCATCCTGCTGCGGCAATTCCTAAGTGAGTCGATGAAGCCGCTGCTCGAGGGCGGTCCGTCGGGGCAAGTGTATGGGTATCTGCTCACAGACTCGCTGGCTGGGAGTATCAGCCATGCGGGCGGGCTCGGGCTTTGCTCAGTCTTGCAGGCACAACTCGGAGACACGCATGTTCAGCCTTGAAGAAACCCACACGGCCCCCAGTCTGCCGGAGCAGATCATCGACGAGTTGCGCCACGAGCTGCAGGAATACGGCGCGCTGCTGAATCTTTTCGACGAGCAGCAGGAGGCAATTCTCAACCGCAAGCCGGACTTGGTGCTCGAAGTGGAAGGGCGCATCACGGCGCAACTCGGCGAAGTGCGCGCCCGCCGGATGCACCGGGAGACGATGGTTTCGACGCTCGCCAACACCGCCGAGAAACCGACGCATCCGACCTTGTTGCAAGCCATCCCGCTCTTCCGGCAGCCGATGCGGCCGATGGTGGAGGCGCTCGCGCTTGAGATCAACCGGCTTATCACCCGCACGCGCCGGCGCGCGCAACAAAACCAGATGTTACTCGCCCGGACCATCGAAGTAGCTCAGGATTTACTCGGCAAGCTAAGTCCCGGCACAGTTACCCGCACTTACTCGCCGAAGGGTAACATAAAGATTAAAACCGCGGTAGGATCGAGCCGATTACTGGAGCACAGCTAGGTTATGTCTGGACTTATCGGAGACTTACTCAGTGCCGCGAGCGCTCTTAACGCCCACCAGGCCGGCGTAGAGATCGCGGGGCGCAATCTTGCCAACGTGAACAACCCAGCCTATGCCCGGCAGCGTGTGGTGCTCGGCGACCGGGTGACGGTGGATGGCAGGCTGGGGCCGCTCGGCAACGGCGTGGAAGTGCTGGGAGTCGAGCAACTCCGCGACCGATTTCTCGACGCGGCAGTGCTCGGTGAAGTCTCGCAGACCGCGTTGCTCACGGCGCAGCAGAGCGGGCTGCAGCGGGCGGAATCCAATTTGGGCGAAGAGGTGGATCGCTCCGGCGACTCCGCGTCCATCGACAGCGCGGGCCATTCTTTCCACGGCATTAGTTCGGCGCTGAACGATTTTTTTAACGCCTTCGACGAACTCGCGGCGAATCCCACGGACGCGGGCGCCAAGCAGGTGTTGCTGCAAAAGGCCAACATTCTCGCCGACAAATTTAACGTGACCGACCAGCGGCTCGGTGCCTTGCAGGCCGATTTCACGGCGCAGGTCGCCAGCGGCGCGAGGAGTGTGAACCTACTGCTCACGCAAATCGCCGACCTTAATGGAAACATTGCTCAGTTTGAAATCGACAAGCCGGGCGCGGCGCTGGACTTGCGCGATGAACGGCAGGCCAAGCTCGAAGAGCTCGCTAAGTTCATCGACTTCAAGGCGCCCACTATTCCCGGTGGCAACGGGCAGATACAGATCGTGGCAAAGGACACGACCGGCGGGGACGTGTTACTCGTGGATAAGACAACGGTGCGCGGCGGCATCAGCTTTAGTGGCTCGACGATCAGCGGCGGCGCGCCGGCAACGCCGCTCGGCCTGCAAGGAGGCGCGTTGCAAGGCGGCCTGCTCGCGCGCGATGGCGCGGTGCAGCAGCTTCGCGGCGATCTCAAGCGCACCGCGGATCAAGTGGCGGCGGCCGTCAACGGCGCTTACAGCCCGGCGGGTGGGAACTTTTTTCAAGTCCCGCCCGCGAGTGGTTTGCTGGCTGTCGATCTCGCGCTGAATCTCAACACGCTGAAGACCAGCGCGACTGCCGACGCGGGCGCCAACGACCTCGCGCTGGCGATCGCTGACATCGCTCGCAAAAGTTTTTCAACTGGCTCGGGCGATGTGATCGACGGAACTATCGGCGGGGGTTTTACCAAGACTGTGAGCGCGTTTGGCGAGTCACTCTCGAGCGTCAATTCGAAGCTCGGCGACCAGGCGTTGATCGAGCAAATGACGACCAAGCAGCGCGACGCCGTGAGTGGCGTGTCGCTCGATGAAGAGACGACTGACTTGATGAAGTTCCAACGCGCTTATCAGGCCTCGTCGCGCGTAATCCGCGTGCTCGATGAGATGCTCGATACTCTCGTGAACACGGTCCGCTAACTGGCGATGCGCATTCCGAACAATACTTTTTCCAACACCCTGGTCGCGCAGCTCCAGCAGCTCACGGCGCGGCAGAGCGACGCGCAGAATCAGATCGCAACCGGGCAGCGCATGACCCATCCGAGCGACGATCCGGCGGCGACGGCGCGCGTGCTCGAATACGCGGCGGAGAAGCAGCAGCTTCAGCAATTTTCGAGGAACAACAGCCGTGCGACGAACATCAGCGAGTCGAGCTTTGCGGCGGTGAAGGAACTCAAGGACATCTCGGATCGCGCGGGAGAAATCGTGGTGCTCGGGAGCGGCACGGCCGGGCCTGATGCACTGCGCGCTTATGGAGCGGAAGCGGATCAAATGCTCGAGCAAGCGCTGCAAACGGCGAATACCAAGTATGCCGGCGAGCACCTATTCGGGGGTACAAAAAGTAACTCGCCGCCATTCACCGCGGTGCGCGATGCGAGCGGGCGCATTACTTCGGTGAGTTACTCGGGTGCGAGCGCGGGAGCGGAGATTCGCACTTCCGAGGGAGCGAAGATTTCGCCGTTCACGAGCGGCGCGAAGAATCAGAAATTCGCGGACTTTCTGAATAACTTAGCCGGACTGCGCGATGCGTTGCAGAGCGGGAATGCAAACACGGTGCAAGGCACGCACGCGGCCCTTCAGTCGAGCGAGGATGACTTCATCGTGACGCTCAGCGAGATCGGCGCGAAGCAGACGCGGCTGGAATCGGATCGTACGCAGAATGAGGTGCGGTTTGCGGAGCTCGAGAAACTTACCGGCAAAGAAACCGACGCGGATATTACGGAGGCGGTGGTGAAGCTTACTCAGGCGCATACGACTTATCAGGCGGCGCTGCAGAGCGGGGCGAAGATGCTGTCGATGTCGCTGCTGGACTATATCCGGTGACGGTGGATGAGCGCGGCGAGGGCGCCGCGGGCACTTCCTGCAACGAGGGCGTCGCAGCTACGGCGCGCTGGCACGCATCCGGCTATGTCACAAGTCATGCAAGTTGCGACTGAGCTTTCTGCGACCACGACGCGGGTCAATTCTTTTGAAATCGAATTGCCGGCGGGCTTGATCGGGCTGCCGCTGTTGCGCCGCTTCGAGATTGTTCAGGCTGAAGAAAGCTGGCCTTTCGTGAGCTTGCGTTCGCTCGACGATGAGGACTTTCATTTCCTCGCGATCGAGCCGGACAACGTGATCCCGGGTTATGAACTCAAGCTCAATGCACGCGACGTGGAGCGGCTGGGGCTGGAAGCGCCGGAGGACGCGCTCGTTTATAACATCGTGACCGTTCACGTTTCGCCGAGCCAGTACGTGACGGCAAACTTGATCGGCCCGGTCGTGGTGAACCGGCAGACTTTAGTCGGGAGGCAAGTCATCCTCGCCAACAGCGAGCGTTACTCGGCCAAGCATGCACTGACGGGTGAAGCCTGAGCCATGCTCATACTCAGCCGCAAAGCAAACGAAGGAATCATGATAGGCGACGACATCGAAATTCGCGTGGCGCGCATCGATGGCGACACGGTGCGGATCGGCATCGAAGCGCCGCGGCACCTTGCGATCTTCCGCAACGAAATTTACTCGCAGATCAAGACCAACAACGTCGCAGCGGCGCGCCCCGCTGGCGCTGCGATGCCACGGCTGAAACTTTCCCCGCAAGAAACAAAAACGAAAGCCCACTGGACATGACGATCAACACCAACCCTGCGGCCACCGCGGCCGCCCGCAATCTTAACCAGAGCCAGGAGATGCTGGCCAAGTCGCTCAACCGGCTCAGCTCCGGCTCGAAGATCGTGCAGCCTTCCGACGACGCGGCGGGCCTGGCGGTCTCCGAAAAATTGCAGGCGCAGAATCGCCGCTTGGGCGCGGCGTCCACCAACGTGCAAAACGCGATGTCATACATCCAGACCGCGGACGGCTTTATGAGCAGCATGAGCAAGGTGCTCACGCGCATGAGCGAGCTCTCGATGATGGCGAAGGATGTGACGAAAAACTCCGGCGACGTCGCGCTGTATCAGCAGGAATTTCAAGCGCTCCAGCAGCAGCTTCACGACACGATCGGCGGCGGAAGTGTGGGGACGCCGCTTGGCACCTTCAATGGCATCCCGCTCTTCGGACCGAATGCGGCGGGGCTTTCCGTGACGATCGGCGAAGGGTCCGGGCAGACCATGACCATCGCGCAAAGCAATCTGCAGGATGGCGCGATGGGTGCGATCCTGGCGCAAGGTTCGCCGCCGGCTTTTGATTTATCGGTGACTGGAGCGAACGTCGCGGACCTGGTCATCGCGGCGATCCAGGACGTGGCGACGGAACGCGCCACGCTCGGCGCCTCGGAGTCGCGGCTCGATGTGGCCTCCACCACGATCCTCATCGAGAGCCAAAATCTAGAAGCCGCGATCTCGCGCATCCGCGATGTGGACGTAGCGCAGGAGAGCACGCAATTTGCAAAAAATAACATCCTCGTGCAATCGGGCACGGCGATGCTGGCGCAGGCCAATCAACTTCCGGCTTCGGTGCTGCGGCTACTCCAGCAGTAAAGCCAGTCTCAAGGAGCGGCGACACTCCTGTCGCCGGGGTTTGGGGACGTCGAAGGGCGACAGGAGTGTCGCGCCTCCTTGCGGGTCTTGGTTGGTCAGCCGGCGACCATTTGTCCGGCGGCGCGGTATTCGTGGAGCTTGTTGCGCAGCGTGCGGATGCTGATTTCAAGCCGCTCGGCGGCCCGTGTGCGGTTGCCGCCGGCTTGTTCGAGCGTGCGGAGAATGTGGGCGCGTTCCACTTCCTGAAGAGGCAGGCCCGGCGCGATGGCGTGATTGAGAGCGGCGCAGGGAATGGTGAGACGACCGGCGGGTGCAAGGCCGAGCGCGGAGGATTGCACGGGCTTGCCGTTGTCGGAGAGGATGACCGCGCGCTCGAGGGTGTTTTGCAACTCGCGCACATTTCCCGGCCACGAGTGCGCGCGCAGAAGTTCGAAGGCGTGGTCGGAAAAGCCGGGAATCTGCAAACCATGCCGACGCGCAAAACGCTGGAGAAAATGTTCGGCGAGCAGCGGGATGTCTTCGCTGCGATCGCGCAGCGCGGGGACGTGGATCGGGAAGACATTGAGCCGGTAGTAAAGATCTTCACGGAACTCGCCGGCGTCGGCCGCTTTTTTGAGATCGCGATTGGTCGTGGCCAGCACGCGCACATCCACCTTCAAAGTCTTCGTGCCGCCCACGCGCTCAAACTCCCGCTCCTGCAGGATTCGCAACAGCTTGGCCTGGAGGCGCGGGGAGATTTCGCTGATCTCGTTGAGCAGCAGTGTGCCGCCATCGGCCAGCTCGAAGCGCCCCTCGCGTCGTTCGGTGGCTCCGGTGAAGGCGCCCTTTTCGTGCCCGAAAAATTCGCTCTCCACCAGGCTCTCGGAAACAGCGGCGCAATTCACCTTGATGTAAGGCGACTGCGCGCGCGCGCTGGCGTGGTAGAGCTCGTGCGCAACCAATTCTTTGCCGGTGCCGTTCTCGCCCTGGATGAGCACGGTGGCCTCGGTTGGCGCGACTTTCCGCAGCAACGTGCGCAGCGCGACGACCGCGGGGCTCGTGCCAATGAGGTCGCTGGCGTCGCTCACTTGCGCGGCGAGATATTCATTCACCTGCAAGACCTGCCGGTAAGCCTCGGCCTTCTTCACCAGCACCTCGATCTGGTTCATGGAAAAAGGTTTTACTAGATAATCGAACGCGCCGGTGCGCATGCACATCACCGCCGTGTCGATGGTGCCGAAGCCGCTCATCATGATGGTGAGCGGCCGATTGCGCGCCGTGGCGAGACGCTCGAGCAAGTCCACGCCTTCGCCGTCGGGCAGCCGGATGTCGAGGAAGAGCAGGTCGAAGCCGTCGCGTTTCAGGATGCGTTCGGCGTCGTATAAAGTGCTTGCGGTCGTGATGCCGTAACGCTTCGGACGCAGCAGCTCCTCGAAGCTCTTGCGGATGATCGGCTCATCATCGACGACAAGAATTTTTTCGATCGCCATAACTCAGGCTGTCGCCCGCCCGTAAAGTTTTTCGAGCTGCGTGGTGGAAGGGCGCGGCTCCGTCGCGGCGGCGCGCGGTTGCAAGGTCGAGCGCAGTAGCAGTTGCTCATTCTCTCGATCGAGCAGCAGCGCCTTGAGGATGGTTTGCTGCGCCTTCTCGATGCAGGCGCGGATCTCCGGCGTGGTCGGCAGATGCTCTGCCGCAGCCGCGCGGATGCCGTCGAGCGAAGGAGTGAACGCGGTGAGCAGCGTGCGCTTGCGGCTCAGCAGCGCGCCGCCCGGCGGCCGGTTGGAAGCTTTGAGCTGGCGATTTTCCTCGAGCATGAGGCCGTGGATTTGCTCGCAGAGATCGGTGTGCGCGCGCAGTGCGTCGGAGAGGTTCATGGATTTTGTTTCTTCGCGGTCGGAGCGTCCACCGGCTCGCCGAGGATGTGCTGGAGCCGCGCGTCGGTGGTGTGGCGCCACGCGAGTTGCTCGCCGCGCCAGCGGGCCATCTGCACGAGACTCGCGGTGTTTTCTGCGAGTGGCGGGACGGACTTCTCCGGCTTCCCTGCTTCGTCGATGATGAATTTGTACGCCTCGGCGGCGCGGCTCGCGAGACGCAGCCGCTCAAAGCAGAGGCCGATCTGATAGACGGCGGGCCACTGCCAATCGGGCTCGTCGGAAAGTTGCGCGAGCGTCTGGTAGATGGTGAGAGCGCTCACGAAATCGCCCTGCTGGTAGAAGTCGTTTGCAAATTCGTTGCCCGTCTTTTTCTGCCAGTAAGTCCAGCGCTCGGGCGCCTTTTCCTTGCGCGCTTTTTCCTCCCGCAAAAGCGCGAGCACGGTATCGAAGGCTTCCGTCTTGCGACCCACCGTGCGCAGCGCCGCGGCCAGCAAGTATCGGCATTCCGGGGCGGCGGAGTCGTCGGGGAACTCTTCGAGAAATTTTCGCGCACCCGTAATCGCGCCCTGCGAATCCTCCAGGAGAAACTGGCAGTGGAGCGCCCGGAAGCGTACTTGGGCGCGCTGCTCCGGCGGCAGGTCGAGGCGGAGCAGCAGGTTCAGAAACTTGCCCGCCTGCGCGTAATCGCCGGCCAGAAAATAAGTCTCTGCGATTTCCAACTGCGCTTTCTGCGTGAGCTCGCGATAAGCCGAGACACTGCGCTCGTTCACCTTCAGTGCGGAATTCAGCACCGTGTAAAAACGCGACACCGCGCGGCCATACACGCCGATCTGCGGGTAGAGCAGGCCGACCTTGAAGAGCAATTCCGGCGTCTCCGGATCGGAGCCCAGCAGCTCGATCATCTTCTCGTAGATCGCGATCGCCTTGGTCTCCTGGTGATGGTGCTCGTAGGTCTCGCCGATTTCCCGGAGCGCGTTTTTCTTTTCAATGTCGCGCGCCGGCAGCCTCACGAGCAGTTCGAGGAAATGATCGGCGAGCAGCCATTTCTCTTGATCCGCGGCCTCCTTGGCGAGCCGCGTGTAGCCGGCGATCTCGGTGCGAATCGACGGATCGAGTGCCGCGCTTTCCTCGACCTCCGCCCCGCAGCGAATGACCAGCGCGATTACGATCGTGGCGACCGCGCGCGTCTTATTTCTGCTGAATGGTGGCTTTGCTCTTCGGCAGTTCATGGGGTTGGGCGGGCTCAAAGATCGGGTCGAAGAGGTAGGCGCGGCGCATCGGCCGGCCCTCGGTGTTTTTGAAAAAATCGAGCACCTCGTCAGGCACGCGCGAGAAGTCGTGGCCGTCGCGCTTGGGCAGCTGCGCGTCCGCCGGCGGTGGAAAAGCGGGCGCGGGTGGATCGACAATTTTCTCCTCGACCGCGGCCGGCTCTTTTTTCGCGCTGCCCTTTGCCGCGTCGGTGAGAGGCGGCGCGCTGCGATCGCCGCACGGCGGCTTTTCCGCCGAGAAACGCAATGGCGGCGGCCCCGCGGAAACGAGGTAACCGTCCGCTCGAAACACCGGCGGAGAGTGCGACGACTCTTTGAAAATTTTGCGCGGAATGACCGCGTCGCCGGCGTGCGCCTCGAGAGCAGCGACGAAGAGAAGACCAATAACAGTTCGCATCGCAGCAATGCTCAGCAGCTTTCCTACCACGCGCGGAAGTCGCGCGAGACTGGCGGCGAGGCGCCGCTGGCACTTCTTGCGACGAGGGCGTCGCAGCTACGCAGAAGCTCCCCCGGGCCATTCGACCCAAGGGAGCTTTGCCCAACCCCAAAATGGGATGCGGCTTTGTTGCAGCAGTCGCAGAGCGGATTGCGTGGCGGCGTTTGCCTGGGCGAGCATGACCGAGCCGGCCTGCACCAGGATGCTGTTGCGCGCGAGCTTTGTGGATTCGAGCGCCACGTCCACGTCCACGATGCGGCTGTTGGCCGCTTCGAGGTTGGTGCGGCCCGTGGCGAGGGTCTCCGCGGAGAACGACAAGCGGCTCGACTCGGCGCCGTTCTGCGCGCGGGAGGTGGCCACGTTGGTGATGCCCGTGGTGATCTGCGCCGTGGTGAGCGCCGCGAGATTGGCCGCGGCGGTGATGGTCGTCACGTTGGTTGCAAGGTCGGCCTTGGTGATGTTGAGCGACTGAGTGCCATCTTCCGAGGTCGTGACCGACAAGGTGGTGCCGCCGAAGAGCGTCACGCTATTGAAGGTGCCGGTCGCGAGGCTCGTCAACTGCGCTTTCAACGCGGTGAACTCGGTGTCGTAGTTGGCCACGTCGCTGGCGCTTTTGGTCACGTCGGTCGAGAGCGTTTTCAGCTCGGAGATACGATTGAGCACGTCGCCAGCCGTTTTCAGCGAGCCGTCCTGCGTTTGCAGGAAGCTGCTCGCGTTGGCCACGTTGGTGCTCACCGCGTCGGTGCGGGAGATCGCCGCGGTCAGTTTCAGCGACACGGCCAGGCCGCCGGCATCGTCGGCGGGCGCGGTGATTTTTCTGCCGCTCGAGAGCCGGGCGAGGCTCTTCTGCAGCATGGAATTGCTGATGTTGAGGTTGAGGGCGGCGATGGAGGCCGCGCTGTTGGTATTGATTGTGAGAGGCATATTGCTCTTTTCCTTTCTTGGATTTTGTGAATGCGGCGTCCGTGCCGCGACGGGCCACTTTGATTCAGTGTCTGGCCTCACCGGCCGGAGCTTTCACCCCGACACTGGAGGAGTCGGCGGAAGCCGGCCGCGCTTTAATCTTTTTTCTGGCGCGCGCCGGCTTCTAGCCTGCGGCGTGAACCCACCGCGCTGGATACTGCCCGCTCCCACCGATCCCGCGCTCACCGGCCGCGTCGCCGCGGAGTTGGGCGTCGCGCGGTTTGCGGCGGAGTTGCTAGTGCGGCGGGGCTTCGATGTGCCGGCGGACGCCGCGCAATTTCTCGAGCCGCGGCTTGCATCGCTCACCGATCCTTTTGCACTGCCGGGAATGAGCGCGGCGGTGGATCGCATCCTCGCGGCGCTCGATGGCGGAGAGCGCATCGTGCTCTACGGCGACTACGATGTGGACGGCGTCACCTCGCTCGCTCTGCTCACGCGCGTTCTCCGAGCGATGGGCTGCAAACCCGCATGTTTCCTGCCTCTCCGGGGCGATGAAGGTTATGGGCTCAGCGCGGATGGCGTGGCGCGTTGTGTCGAAACGCTGCGTCCGCAACTGCTCATCGCCGTGGATTGCGGCACCTCGTCGGTCGCCGAGATCGCGAGTCTCGCGGCGCAGGGCATCGACGTCATCGTCATCGATCATCACGAGTGCAAAGACGCGCTGCCCCAGTGCCGCGCGCTGGTCAATCCGAAGCTCGGCGCGGACTTTCACTACCTGTGCAGCGTCGGCCTTGTCTTCAAAGTCGCGCACGCGCTGCTCAAGCGCCGGCCTCGGCCGGGCTTCGATCTGCGGGAGTGTCTAGACCTCGTGGCGCTCGGCACGGTGGCCGATCTCGTGCCGCTCCACGGCGAGAATCGCGTGCTGGTAAAGCGCGGCCTCGCGCAGCTCGCGCGTTCGAAATGGCCGGGCGTGACCGCGCTCATCGAAGCGAGCGTGTTGAGCCCGCCGTTCACGCCGGGCCACGTCGGCTTCGGCCTCGGCCCGCGGCTCAAGGCCGCGGGCCGGCTCGGCACGGCGGAGGCCGCGCTCGAACTCCTGCTCACCACCGACCCCGCGCGCGCGAAAAAGATTGCGGAGAGTCTCGACGCGCAGAATCGCGAGCGGCGCGCGGTCGAGGAAGAAGTTTTTCATCAAGCCGAGGCACAGCTCGCCGAGTGGTTCGACCCGGCGCGCGATGCCGCCATCGTGGTCGGCGCGCCCGGCTGGCACACGGGCGTGGTCGGCATCGTGGCATCGCGGATTCAGAAAAAGCATCACCGGCCCGCGCTCGTGATCGGCTTCGATGCGGACGGCATGGGCAAGGGCAGCGGCCGCAGCATCGAGGGCCTCTCGCTGGTCGTCGCGCTCGCGCATTGCACGCACCTTCTCGAGAAACATGGCGGCCACGAAATGGCTGCCGGCCTCACTTTGCAGCAGGCGCGGTTCACGGAATTCCGCGACGCTTTTCTCGCCTGCGCCCGCGGGCTGCTCACCTCCGAGCAGCTCCAGCCGCGCCTGCGCCTCGATTGCGAGCTCGCGCTCGGCGAGATCGATTACACGCTGCTCGACCAGCACGATGCCCTCCAACCCTTTGGCATGGCCAATCCGCAGCCGGTCTTCATCGCGCGCGAAGTCACGCTCGCCGCCGAGCCGCGCGTGATGAAGGAGAAGCACTACTCCTTCCTGCTGCGCCAGCGCGGCGACGAATATCGCGCCGTCTGGTTTGGCGGCGTTGAAAACGAATTGCCACGGCAGCCTTGGGACGTCGCCTTTCAAATCCAGCGCAACGAGTGGAACGGCACGGTGACGCCACAGATCCACATCCGGGCCGTGCGCGCGTGCTGAGTCCGGGGAGGACGCGCGCGCTCCCCGGAAAGCTTGCCGCGCGCTCTCGGGTTGCCACAACATTCCGCGCAATGCCGCCTCGCCCGCCTTCGTGTGTGATCGAAAATCTCAGCCCGCTGCTCGAAGGCGGGCGCTATCCGGTGAAGCGCGCGGTGGGCGAAGACATCCTCATCGAGGCCGATGTTTTCAAGGACGGGCACGACCTCCTTTCCGCGGTGCTCAAATGGCGCAAGCAGGACGACGCCGCGTGGCACGAGACGCCGATGCAGGTCCTCGATCCCTACAACAAGGATCGCTGGCGCGGCGTCTTCACCGTCTTTGAAAATGCGGTGTATGAATTCACGATCGAAGCGTGGGGCGACTCCTTCGGCTCGTGGAGGCACGAGTTTGAAATCAAGCTCGCGGCGAAGCAGACGGAATTGAAAAACGAAACGATCGAAGGCGCGGGCTTTATCTCCAAAGCCGCGAAGCTCGCGCGTGATTGCGGGCAACCGCGCGATGCCGAGCGGCTCCTGGCCCTGGCTGGCGAGGTGCGCGAAAGCACGCCGGTGCAGGTGCATGAACTCGCGCACCGCCCGGAACTCGAAGCGTTGATGACCATTTACGCGGATCGCTCGACGAGCACCGAGTATGTGCTCATCTCGCCGCCGGTTGCGGAACTGATCGAGGCGAAGAAGTCGCGGAAGAAAAAAATGGAATGCACTGCCCGCTTCCCACTCGTTCACGTGGACCGGCCGCGCGCGCTCTTCGCGCA
>JBBRXP010000078.1:0-25034 GCA_038238555.1 Chthoniobacterales bacterium
GACCGAGCCGTGGGCGAAGAACAACGGCGACATCGCGCGCGCGCAGGCCGAGTGGGAGAAGATCGTCGGCGCGCCGTATGGCATGCCGAATCCCGGTCTCTACAAAAACCGCCTGCGCCTCCCCGGCGACACTGGCAAGCCGGACGGAGCCATGACCGCGAAGAACGAAACCCTCGATCTATGGGGGCTCGACGAGCGGGGCAGTTTCAATGCCGTGACCGCCTTCCTGCACAAGCTCGGCGCGCGCTGGTATCTGCCCGGCGACATCGGCGAGGTGATGCCCTCGCTGAAAACAATCGCGCTGCCAAAGCTCGACGAGACGGTGCGGCCCGACTTTCCGCTGCGGCAGTTCAATTTCCGTTTCAGCACCGCGGGTCGCGACAACGCCATGTGGGTCATGCATCTCGGCACGCGCAACGACGACCGCATGCAGATCGCGCACGGCATGTCGCGGATGACGAACAACGAGGCTGTCTTCGCCGCGCATCCCGAGTGGTTCGCGCTCTACGGCGGCAAGCGCGACTTCAAACCGGACGATTCCAAGTGCCAGCTCTGCTACTCGAACGACGAACTCTTTCGCGAGACCGTGCGCTACGCGCGCGCGCTGCTCGACACTTACAAGTTTGAGACCGTCTCCATCATGCCGCCGGACGGATACACCGCGATCTGCCAGTGCGAAAAGTGCAAGGGCAAGGACTCTCCTGAGCGCAATGAGCGCGGCCTGCTCAGCGATTACGTGTGGGATTTCGTGAATCGCGTCGCCAAGGAAATCGCGAAGACGCATCCGCACGCGAAGGTGCTGAACGCTGCGTATGGATCCTACACGCTGCCGCCGCTGAAGATCGAAAAGCTGGAGTCCAACGTCCTCGTGTGCATCGTCGGCGGACGCCGCCCCATCAACAAATCCGGCTCGAAAGGCGAAGGCGAATCCGCGCCCGAGGCTCTCCGCGCCGCATGGGCGAAGAAGACCGGCAACCCCATTCTCTTCTTCGAAAACTACCCGTTCACCGATCGCGGCTGGTACCTGCCCGCATTCGCGCCGCACGCGCTCGGCGACTCGGTGAATGCGACCAAGGGGATCTCGCAGGGAGAGGACATCTGGCTCTCGGTGCGGCAGGATTTCGACAAAGTCGGCATCGGTTTCAATCACTTCCTCGTCTATTTCACCGCGCGCATGTACTGGGGTGGGAAGGCTGCCGACGTGGACGCGATGTTCCGCGAATACTGCCGCCTTTTCTACGGCCCCGCCGAGCAGGAGATGCACGCCTTCTTCACCTACTCCGAGCAGAACTGGGGCGCGATGGAAGACGACAAATCCAAGGCCGACGCTGCGATCGCGCTCTTCGCAAAGGCGCAGGCGAAAGCCGATCCTGCGAGCATCTATGGCAGGCGCATCGCGCTCATTGACGACTTCCTCAAGGGTCTGCGCATGAAGTCGCAGCTACTCGGCCAGAAGCGCGGTCCCGTGCCCTTCGTGCGCCTCGTCGGCGACGCGAAGGACATCGTCATTGATGGCAAGCTCGACGACGCCTACTGGCAAAACTGCCCCACCGCCGCCACGGGCAAACTGCGCGAATCGCAGACCGGCCGCACGCCCGTCTTCGGCACGACGTTCAAAACCGGATGGCAGGGCGGCAACCTCTACTTCGCGATCCGCTGCGAGGAACGACCCGGCGAAAAGCCGCACAACACCGCGACGCGAAACGACGATCAGGCCATCTGGCACGGCGACGCCATCGAGATCGAACTCGGCACCGAATCGCACTCGTATTACCAAATCGCCGTCAGCCCCAGCGGCGCGATCGTGGACCTCGATCGCGGCGCGCCGAGGGGGCAGTGGTTTGGCTGGGATTCAAAGGCCGAGGTCGCCACGCACATCGCCGACGATCACTGGACCGTCGAGATTCGCATCCCCGTCACGGAGGATGAAAATGATCCGCTGCATCAGGTCATCGGACGCAAGCCCACGCAGAGCCTCCCGTGGCACATCAACATTTGCCGCCAGCGCATCCGCGACAACGGCACGGAACTTAGCGCCCTCTCGCCCACCGGCACCGGCGGTTTCCATGAGCCGATGAAATTCGCGCACTTCTACCACGGCCGCTCGCACCAGTTCGACGCCGACCCCACCGTCACGGATTACCTCATCGCCAGCCGCGCCGCCGCCGACCTCGCGAAGCAGCGCAAGCCCGCAGACGCGCTCGCCGCATACACCGCGCTCGCCGAGGGCAAGGTCACCGACTTCCAAAAATCCGCCGCACTCGAGCAAGCCGTTGCCGCTGCCCGCACGATGGGCGACTTCGCAAAGGCCGGCGGCATTGCCGCGCGCATCCCCATCGAAGCCATTCGGAAAACCGCGCAGATGCAGAACCTCCTCGCGCAGCAGAAAGCCCCCGAAGTCATCGCGCAATTCGGCAAGGACGACATCGCCGCGTGGCCCTTCTGGCAAATCGGCGAAGCGTCCTTCGCCCGTGGCCGCGCCAATGCCATCGCCAAGCGCGGCAGCGAAGCGGTCGCTGACTTCACGCGTGCGATCGAATGGACGAGCGACCCGCGCACGCGCCAAGGCATCCACCTTGCGCTCGGCAACGCGCTCGAAGTCCTGCTCCACGACGACGAAGCCGCGCTCCGCGCCTACCGCGCCGTCTTTGAATCATTCAGCACACTCGGCGGCGCGGATGAATTCGGCGCGCTCCAGTCCGCCGCGCGCATCCTCATACGGCGAGGGAAATTCGACGACGCCCTCGCTACCCTCCGCCGCGCCGACATCGCCAATATGAAAGGCCTCTGGCGCGGTTCGCTCCTGCTCTCCGTGGGCGACGTGCAACTCGCCGCCGGCCGCAAGGACGAAGCCCGCGCCACTTACAAGAGCGTCGCCGATGACGCGACGATGGAGCCCCGCATCATCAAGCTCGCAAAGGAAAAGCTCTCCGTCCCATAGGCACTGCAGACCTTTGACTCCATGAAAGGGCGAATGGGACGAGAACTGACAGCCGTTTCACCCGATTCATGCCGTTTTCCGACAAAGAAAATGTCGTGCGATATGTGAATGTAGAGAACCAACAGCCAAAACCATGAGCCATCCCTCATTCACCGATTCGGTTCAGCGATTGAGCGCAAAACCACTTCCCATTCGCGTATGTCTTCAAACATAAAAATGCTCCTTCTTTGTTTCTTTGCACTGCTGTCTGTGCCGTCTTTGCCCGCAGCGGAGCTTGTCATCGCGGAAAACAAAACATGCGATTACCAGATCGTCGTGCCAGACAAATCAGTGGATCAGTTGGCAGATGGTTGGCTGATGCTGGCGGCACGGCTGACGCAGGCGGCGCTGGCGAAGAATGGCTTTGAGCTGCCAATCACCAGCGAGAGCACAAAGGCGAAGGACAAGCCGGGGCTTTATCTCGGCGCGACGCAGTTCGCGAAGGCACACGGTGTCACCGTGGAACAGATCGAGGACTGGAGTTACTATCAAAAGGTCGTCGGACGCGACGTGATCATTGCTGGCCGTGACAAGCGCGATCCCGTGAAAGGGGGCGATGGGCGGGAGATTCCGGTGGCATTGTTGGGCACGGTGAAGGGAGTCTGTGATTTTCTTCGCGAACATGCTGGGGTGCGCTTCCTTTTCATCAACTCCGAACCTGCCATCTACCCGACGGAGGGCACGTCAAAACGCCGCGACAAGGACGATGGACTGCTGAAGCTCGATACACGGAGCATTGCCATTTTGCCAATGGCGAAGATCGCGGTGCCTGCGGATCTCGACCGCAAAAAGACGCCGCTGATGCTGGCGTGTGATGACAGTGCTCAGAAGACGCTTTTCAAGATCGCGAATAACTTCTTCCCCCGGCTCGGCTCTCTGCAAGGCGGAGAGGTCGAGTGGTATGACGTGCTGCCGACGGAGAAGTATGGCAAAACGCACCCGGAGTTCTTCGCGCTCACCAAGGACGGCCAGCGTGCCTGCGAACTGAAGGTCGGCTTTGATCAATACATGATGTATTGCCCCACCAACAAGGGCGTGCAGGACCTCATGTTTGCGGAGGTGGAGAAGCAGATCGCCGCAGGGCACAGGTTCATTCACATCGGCTCGATGGATTCCTACCGCCTCTGCCAGTGCAACTGCGATGACTGCAACAAGCTTTTCGGCAGGAAGGCGATGTCGTGGGAAGAAACGCGCGCTCGCGGTGACAGCGGCAAGCTTTGGCAGGCCTTCTTTCGCATCACTGAGCGTGTGCGCGCGCAGCACCCCGAAGTGCGCTTTGTCGTGCTCAACTACCAGGACACGGCCGTGTCGGCGGCGGTTATCAAGCGCTTCCCGGAGAATGTCATCGTGGAGATTCAGTTCGGCTCGCAGCGTGACTTTGACCGGCTTGCCGGAGTGGAGTTTCCCGCCGGCATCTGCGGTTTTGAAGAAACCTTCACCGGCTTCGGCCAGGCGGGGCCGTATATCGCCGAGCGCACGCCCGAGCACATGGCGGAGGTGGTGCAGGCCATCGCGCGCAACAACGTCAAGTGGTCGCACCGGGACGGCGTAATCGGCTACGTGCGGGGCATGCAGGCTCCGGCCTACTATGTCTATGGCCGCATGATGGATGATCCCAATGCGGACTGGCATAAACTGATGGACGAGTTTTGCGAGGCGGCTTTCGGCGAGGTGAAAGCGCCGATGTCCAGTTTCTTCGACACCCTGCACACGCAGATGGCCATCTACTCAGACTTCTTCGGCGTCTTCATGCCCGCGTGGGATCGCAAGTATTCGCGGTCGCGCTACCACGACAGCAAATGGCACGTGATGAGCATCTACACGCCCGAGTTTTGTGCCGATGCGGATAAGCTGCTCCTGCGCGCGGAGTCGGGCACCAAGGACGCCGACGTGCTCGCACGACTGCATCTGATCCGCATCGAATTCGATTACGCGCGCCAGCTCGCGCGCATCTTTTATCTCCAGAACGCGTGGACGATGAACCCTTCCCAAGTGAACCTCGACCCGCTCGTGGATGCGATTGATGGGTGGCACGCCGACATTGAAAAGCTCGCGGGTGGCCGGGGACAGTCCTCCATGAAGCCGCTCAGCGACTGGCCGCAGATGACACCTCTGGGCGGTCATCAATACGCCCACGCTGCGCTGGAGAATGAAGGCTACCAGCAGCAGTGGAACAAGACGTGCATCAACTGGGACACGAAAGCGATCCGCGCCGGGGTGTTGTCTGACAAGCATCGGCTCAAAGCCGCCAGTGTGGAAGCCGAGCCGGTGATTGATGATAAGGCTTGGGAAACCGTGCCGGAGTCATCCTTCCGCGTGCATGACAGCATGCCCTTCACGAACATCGCCACGCATATGAAGCTGCTGCGCGACAAGGAAAACCTTTATGTCCGCGTCGAGAGCCTCCATCCCCTCAAGCATCCCGAGGATTTCTACAAGCGCGAACCGGACACGGACACCTTCTCGCAGGAATACGTCGAACTCGCCATCGCGCCGTCGAACGCAGGTGGCAAAGTGTATCGGTTCGCCGCGAATCCTGTTGAAGGCTCGCGCTACGACTCCGTGAACACTCCCGGCAAAGGCGGCCTCATCGAAGACAAATCATGGAACGGCACCTGGCAGTTCCGCTTCGCCGTCACCGGCAAAAAAAGCCGCTACTCGCTGCCGGGCCGCGTGTGGACTGCCTGGTTCAAGATTCCCTTCACCGACCTCAGCTCCGCCCCACAGCCTGGCGAAACATGGGGCTTCAACGCAGGTCGTTGGCGTAACGGCCAGAACCTCCTCTGGCTCGACGCTCCTTCGGGCGCGGCAACGAAGGCGCTCGGAACCCTTGAGTTTTGAGGGCTTTCTTTACCCATCGACCCCGACCATGAAACTCACACCGCATCACTTGGCCGGTCTCGCTATGCTACTGACCATCTCCGCTCGCGCTGGATGAGAGTGATGAAGTGAATGCCAGTTAACCTGCACCATCCCGAAAAAGCATGAAGTCATCCTTCAGCTCCCTCAAATCCTTCGTCGTTCCCGCCATGCTTCTCGGATGTTATGGAGCATCCCGCCCTTGTGTCTCCACGCCCAGCCCATCAAGGTCCAGGATCGCCTGGGCCATTGGTTTCACGGCGCATAAACTTTGACGAGTGTGACCAGCGCGTGGTCGGGCGTGGTGCAAGTGAAGGAAACGCGGTTCAGTCCACTGCTCAAGAAAGGTGGACCGGCGGGAAGGTTGCCTTCGGCGATGGTGTCGCGTTTGCGGTCGGTGACGATCCAGTGACCCTGTGGGTTGCAAGCCAGTTTCTCGTCCGGTTTCAGGGCGACGGGGAACTGCAGCGCCTGTCCATTCACGGTCAGGACGGCGGCGTCCATGACGCCGCTGAGTTCGATTTCCAAGCGGGCTGGTTCTCCGGGGCGGACGGCCAGGTCCCAGGCGGCTCCTTTGCCATCCGCCGGGCTGGTCCACCGAGGCATCTCATATTCGCGCTCCAGATGTTTCCACATCTCCTGGTCGTGTGGGCGGGGCGTTGCGGCCAATGCCAGCGTTGCGATCAAAGCCTGGAGCAAAAGTAATTTTTCACAGTCGACACGTTCAGCGCACGTAGATTTCGCCAAACCGGAGAGTGTCGTGGAAGTTCTTCGATTCGGGATCAGGCGTCGAGAAGACGCTGACTTCCTCATCGCCAGATCCGGCCCGTTTGCGCCAGAGATTGAAGTGCCACGGCAGATTGGTGCTGCGGATTTTGAGGGGCTTGCTGCCCACGATTTGATGCAGGGGATCCTCATCGGAGGATGTCACCGGCAGGCGAATCTCTGCGGACCACGATCCGCCGTCACGGTGCACCGCCACTTCCGCCTGCGAGGACCAGTCCTGCCAACGCGCCTTTGCCACGCCGCGGTCGAGATGGATGATGTGACCGTCTGGATTGATGACGATTTGATAATAGGAGTGCTTGTCGGTCTCGATGAGCAGTTCGACATGCTCGCCGTTCCAGATTGCGGGATCGCCATCGCGATTCCCGCCGATGACAGGAGCGGTGCCCGGCGCGCCTTCGCACTCGATGCCAAAGTAGAGGCTGCCGTTCCACCACCGCGCGCGAATCACGGTGGCCAGTTTCGGCTTCTTGCCGGTGCGGGCGTCCTTCAGCGCGCTGCGCAAGCTGTAGGCGGTCCAAAAGGGTTCATTGACCTGCCCGTCCATTTTCAGGCTATCGCGGACATCGCGCCACTTGTCCTTGCCCATGTCGATGAGGCGGAATTCCGGCAATCCTTCCGGCCGCTGCACCGCGATCTGCTTTGCGCGATTTCGCATCGTTGTTAGGAAAGCGTCCACCAGTGCGATGCGTTGTGCGTAAACGGAGCCGGATGGAGGCGTGGCCTTAGCTTTCTCGAATAGCTCCAGCGCCCGGGCGGTCACGGTCGGGTCGTTTCCCAACTGCCCAAAGTTTGGCTCACAAAACTCGATGAAGGCCTGCATCTCCGCGGCAGCCGGACCGTAGAAGAGCACGTAATACTCCTTCAACAGCGCATCCACATCCTGCTTCGTGTCCCACCAGAGCCGCGACATGACATACGGGTTCAGATGGCTCATGCCGGAAAAATGCAACCCGCCCTTGCCGCTGGAGATCCACACATCCTCGCGCCACACGGTGCCTGCCGTATCGCGAAGGCCGCGCGCGATCACATGCGGCCAGTATTGGGGCGGAAGTCACCGCGATCGGTGAAGGGCGTATAGTTCAGCGTGACCGACAGCGGATGGCGCGTCTTCGCCTGCCACTCGCGACGCAGCGCGGCGGTGAATTCATGCGTTTCGTCATCCATTTCACGAATCGGCCGCCCGTTGGTGATCTGCACCCACACATTGTCCGGCAGCTTGTCTATGGACCGGGGCGGCAGGCGGTAACTGCTGTAGGCACCACAAAATACTTTTCGATTCGGATGGGTCTTCGCCAGTTCATTGGCAACCCGCACCACGAAGCTCCACACATAGTCAGATGAACTTCCCGATGGGCCTCGATCCAGGGTCTCCTGTGGCTTGCACCGGTCGCATTGGCAGTGCTTGAAACCATCCGCGGGCATGACCGAGCAAATCGGCATGTCGTAGTGGTCGAACATCAGTCGTGCGTATGCGACCATCTCCTCGAAAAAACCCTGTGAAGTAAGGCACGCACTGGCATTCGCCGCCTTGGTGTCGCGGGTGCCGCCCGGCAAAAGCGCGTAGTATTCCGGGTGCTGCTCGCGCTGCCCGGCGGGATCGGTGATATTGCGCATTGCGTGATGCAGCACGCCATACTGCTCGTTCGCCCCAATGCGCAGATACCACAGCGCGTCGTCGAGGGACTCGGAGCTGATCAACGGGCGACTGATGCTGCGCACCTCGAACTCCGGCCGCATCGTGCGGTTGACGACCGGCAGCGGGATGCTGTCCAGCTTTGGCACAAACTCTCCCAGTTCCCCCGGCATGTGCCACCGCACGCCCAGGTCGCGCAAGAAGGCATAGACCGCGTTCAAGGAGCCACGATGGTCGAGGTTCCAGATGTCGAGCTTCTTGTTGTAGTCTCTAAAGAGAGAGGCCGCGACGGGATTCAGCCACGGATGTCCGGCCAGGGCCTGCCATGCCTCTTCTTTGTTCTTCAGCCAGTCCGTGCGGCTGCGCGCCCACGGCTCAATCGGCGTGAAATCCAAATCGTTTCCCACCAACGCGAGCCAGTCGGGTCCTGAAACCATGCGAAAAGCATCGCGCTCCAAGCCTGCGGCGTCCACACTTGCACGCCGTGTATATTCGCTCTCGCCGATGTAGATTTTCAGCGGCGCATTGCCGGTCGGAGCCGCGACGATTGGGAGATGACCGCCCGAGATTTTTTCGATGAAAGTCTGCAATTCGTTCGCAGCCAGCTTCACCGAGCGCGTCGGCTTTTCTGCGACGATGATCTCTGCAAGAGGCTTTCCCTTTTCGACGATGAAGGGTTGTGCGAAGGCGAAAGATACGAAGCAGAGCGAAAGGAAGATGAGGCGCATGACGGGTGTGATGAGTGAGTGTGAAACGAAAGGACAGCGAGGTTTATATCGCACGCAATTCAAATCCAGCTCGATTTTTTGTTTTCGCTTTGGGCGCTGATCTTCCCGATGTTCACCGCCCGCCCAACGGCTGCTTTGCGCGTGCATGGTGGCCCTGCCTGGATGTTTCGGTGCAGGGAGATGCTACTTCACCAACGCATCCGTCGTCTTCAAGGGACCGCATAAAGGGACACACACGATACAGACACTTTATTCTCTATTCTCGACGGCAAGGATGACGCGCATAACCTCGTCTATCACGACGGCCATCTCTTCGTCACCGCTCAGAACTCGCACGCGCTGGTGGTGATCCAAGTCAGCCCCGACCTTGCCCGTTCCAGCCAACGATGAAAACCACCGCCACACTCTGCACCGCGCTCATCATCGCCTTCAGCTTTCAGACCTCCGGTGCCGAAGCGAAGAAGCCCAACATCCTCTGGCTCATCGCCGAGAACATCGGGCCGGACCTTGGCTGCTACGGCTATCCCTCGGTGGTGACGCCGAATCTGGATCGACTCGCGCGGCAGGGTATGCGTTACGAACTGGCGTTCTCCGCCGCGCCGATGTGTTCGCCGAGTCGCTCCGCGTTCATGACCGGCATGTATCAGACCACCATCGGCGCGCAGAACCACCGCTCCCACCGCCACGACCATTTTCATCTGCCCGATGGCGTGCAGCCCGTCACCCAGCGTCTCGCCGGCGCGGGCTATTACACGGCGAACATTCGCAAGCTCGACGGCAAACAGGTCGGCACGGCCAAGACCGACTTGAACTTCGAGGTCCAGGGCGCCGTGCTCAACCTCCGCCCGAACACCAAACCGCGGACCGATGGGGGGAGTGGCGTAAACTCCAAACTGCAGGACTATGAAAACGAGATTCGCCTCTTTCACACCGACAACTGGTCGGACTTGAAGCCGCGCCAGCCGTTTTTTGCGCAGGTGAACCTGCCGACGGTTGAACGCAACGTGAAGGGCTGGATCGGCTCGAAAGCCATCCCGTGGAACCGCCAGACGCATCCCGAAACCACCGATCCGGCGAAGATGATCGTGCTGCCCTACTATCCCGATCACGAAATCACGCGCAAGGACTGGGCCGGCTACATTGATGCGGTCAACGCGATGGATGCCCGCGCGGGTGCCCTCGGCATCTACGATCTCGGCGGCAGCGTGTGGGAATGGTGTGAAGACTTCTTCAATGCCGACAAGAAAGACCACGTCCTGCGAAGTGCTTCATGGGGCAGCAGTGCTCCCAAACCGCTGCTCTCCTCCTTTCGCGGCAACCAACCCTCCACGCGCCGCTGGCGCTGCGATGGGTTCCGCTGCGTTTTGGAAGGAAGCCCGTAAGCCGTCAGCGCGTCAGCGGTAGAATGCCGAACTCCCGCGCGATGGGCAGCGCCTTGGCGGGATCGTTGACGAGCGGGAAGTTCACGCCGGCGTTCCATTGGCGGCGCAGGCCCTCGGGGGTCTCGTCGTGGTAGTAGTTCACGCGCACGCCCGCGGCTCTCAGCATTTTCACGTCTTCGATCGGGACTTCGCCTTTGCCGAGCAATTGAATGAAGGCCTCCTTCATCGCGATTGTTTCCCTCGCATACTCGGCCGAGTTTCCCTGACGCTCCATGTTGCAGATGAGGATGTCCGGGACGACTTCGCGCGCCGCCCGCGCGGCATCGGCAGTGGCGGCGAGAAATGCCTGGTGCTGCCGGCCCACGCTCTTGATCACACGGGCTGTCGCAGCACCGAGGGCAGCGCCGCCTTTGAGGTGGCAATTCAGCCACACGTCGCGCGGCATCATCGCCAGCGTTTCTTCAAACGTGGGAATCCGTGTGCCGGCGAAGCGCTCATTCATCCGGGTGCCCGCATCCAGACTTCGCAGCTCGGCGAGTGTGAGATCGGATACCTTGCCCTTGCCGTTGGTCGTGCGATCCACCGTGGGATCGTGCATCAGCACCAGCGCGCCATCGCGGGTGAGCTGCACATCAAACTCGATCATGTGCGCGCCGAGCCGCAGCGCTTCCGCGAAGGCGGGCAACGTATTCTCCGGATGTGTGCTCGACGCGCCGCGATGCGCGCAAAGGCCGCGCTCGGGCAGCACCGGCTCTGCGGCGGCTGCGCGTTGACGCCGTGCGAGGCAGACGGCAAACGCGCCGCTGGAAGTCAGGAAGTTTCGGCGGGTGATGATTCGCGAGTGCTTCACAAGATCAGGTCTGCGGCAGCGGATTGATCGTATTGATCGGTTCCCCCGCCAGAAAAGCGCGGATATTTTCAATGGTCACCTGGTCGATCCGCTCGACGGCTTCGACGCTATTGAAGGCGACGTGCGGGGTGAAAACGACATCGGGTCGCGCGAGCAGGGCTTCGTTGCGATGCAGTGAGCGCAGTTCCTCGAGCCGCTCCGGATCAAGCTGATGACGTTCCTCGGGAGACGACGGGTCCGCGTGGAGAAATTCAATGATCTGGTCGGTGATGACATGCGACGCGGCTTTTTGAAAGACGCGTTCATCCTCCAGCACATCCAGCCCGGCACCGGCCACGCGCCCGCTATCCAAAGCTTCCAGAAGAGCCGCCGTGTCGATCACCCCACCGCGTGCGGTGTTGATCACGATCACGCCTTCGCGGCACTTGGCAAAGGCGTCGCGGTCGACGAGGTGAACGGTCGCGGGAGTGAGCGGCACGTGGAGCGTGAGGACATGGCTTCGCCGCAGCAGCTCGTCGAGGGAGGTGTAGGTATAGCCAAGAAGACTGGCAATCACGTCGGATGGTTTGGAATCGAAGGCGAGCACCTCCATGCCAAAGGCGCGGCCGAGTCGTGCGACATGCAGCCCGATGCGCCCGGTGCCAATGACGCCGAGCGTTTTCCCGTGCAAATCGAATCCGCGCAGTTCTTCAAATGAAAAACGCCCGATGCGCTTTGCCGTGGCTACTTCGCGAATGCGGCGAGTGAGCGACAGGATCAGCGCGAAGGTGTGCTCCGCGACGGTGTTTTCGCCATAGCTCGGGACCGAACAAACGACGATGCCGCGCTCGCGGCAGGCAGCAAGATTGATGTGATCGTAGCCCGACGAGCGCGTGGCGATGAAGCGCAGCTTCGGGTGCGCTCCCAAAAAGCCTTCGTCAATGCGCGCCCAAAACAGGATGACGAGCATCTCCGCTTCTTCACCGACTTCCTCCACTGAGCCGACAAATCGTAGCTCGTGCCCGGCAAGCTCTTCGCGGAAGCGCTCCTCCGAGGGAGATCCTGTGCGCGTAAAATAGATCGTCATCGCCGGAGCTTAGGTCGTTAACGCTTCGCACGGAAGGCCCGGCACTGCCGAAGGTTCCCTGATGTGCGTTTCGTTTGACCCAAGTCAAACTTCGCGCCGCTTGCCTCTGGCGCATGCGGCGAAGGGCCGTAGCTTTCGTGACTATGACTTCCGACGACCCGCGCCTGGCTGATCGTGCCGATCTCACCGGCCGCGCGGACATCGAGCGGCTGGTGGATGCCTTTTACGACAAGGTCCGCCACGATGATCTGCTCGGATTCATCTTCAATGACGTGGCCAGGACGGATTGGGCCGCACATTTGCCGAAGATGTATGCGTTCTGGGAGACAATGATTTTTCGCAGCGGCGGATTCACCGGCAATCCGCTCGCCGCGCACGCCCGGCTCGTGCCGCTGACGACGATGGGACGACCGCAATTCGACCGCTGGCTCGCAATCTTCTCCGCCACGGTGGACGAGCTTTTCGCGGGAAAAAAAGCCGAGCACATCAAGAGCGCTGCGTCGGACATGGCGAATGTCATCCACGCCAAAATCAACGGCCTGGAGCAGGAGCGCTACGACTACTCAAAGCTCACCCCCGAACAGCGCGCCCGCTACGCCAGCTACAAGCCAAAGGTCGTGACGCCATGACGGCGACGCAAAGCCGAGTGCGTTTTCCGCAAAGGACGGCGAGTCAGAACGCGCCCGGAAGAATAAGGTGTTCGTGGGAGCTATGAATCTTTCGACGACCTATCTCGGCTTAAAGCTGCGCACGCCTTTGGTGCCGGCGGCATCGCCGCTTTCGGAAAGCCTCGACGAGCTCAAGCGCATGGAAGATGCCGGCGCTGCCGCGGTGGTCTTCCACTCGCTGTTCGAGGAGCAGATTCGCCGCGAAAACGATTCGTTTTTTCAGCATCTCAAAGGCACCGAAATGCTTGAGGAGGTGCTCGGCTATTTCCCGCCGCAAGATGCGTTTCATTTCGGCCCCGGCCGTTACCTTCTCAATTTGGTGAAGGCGAAGCAGGAACTCGGCATCCCGATCATCGCGAGTCTCAACGGCACCACCTTCGGAAATTGGATCACCTTTGCGCGCGCGATCGAAAAGGCGGGCGCGGACGCGCTGGAGTTGAATGTGTATTCGATTCCGAGCGATCCGGGGATCAGCGGCGAGGAGATCGAGATCGGTTTTCTGACAATGCTCGCTTCGCTCAAGGCGCAGTTGAAGATCCCGGTGGCATTAAAGCTCAGTCCGTTCTTTACGAATTTCGCCCGCTTTGCCCATCAACTCGATGATCGAGGCGCGGATGGGCTCGTGCTTTTCAATCGTTTTTACCAGCCCGACATCGACCTCGAGACACGCGAGGTTTCACCCACGATCCAACTCAGTTCATCCACGGAGTCGCGTTTGCCATTGCGCTGGATCGCCATGCTCCATGGCCGGGTGCGCGCAAGCCTGGCGGCGACCACTGGAATCCACAGTGCTGCCGACGTTTTGAAAATGGTGATGGCTGGCGCTGACGTGACGATGCTCTGCTCCGTGCTCCTGCGCCGCGGCATCGAACACATCGCCGTCATCGAACGCGAGATGTGCGAATGGATGGAGACGCACGCTTGCGATTCGCTCGATCAAATCAGAGGCGTCCTCAGTCAGAAAAATTGTTCCGACCCGAATGCGTTCGAGCGCGCGCAATACATGCGCGCGCTGGCCGTCGTTCGCGACATTGCGCCGCCGATGGAAAACCGCCCATAAACTTCCTCGAAATCAACGCGCAGATTTCGCTCAAGTCGCCAGCTTCAGCGAATTGCGCCGGAACTTTGTCGGTGACTGCCCGGTGATCCGGCTGCCCGCCAGGCCGATCGTGGGACTCATCACAAAGCAACCTTTGGCCAGCAGCAGGAGTGGGCGGGCCGCGGCCTTGCTTTCCGGAATCTCCGTCGCTGCCGCGAGCGGTTCCAGAAGGTTGAGAATCGACCGGTCCAGATCAAGTGCAGCGCGGTGGACGGGATGACTGGGGTTGGGGAATTTTAGCAATGGTTTCACCCGTGAGGAAGTGGAGGAAATCCTCGCCAAAAGGCGGAGATGAGGACGTTAGGCGAGGATGCCTTTCGCGACGTTGCCGTAGGTCTGCGTGAGGCGGAAATCGCGGCCGCCGTAGTTGAACGTCAGCTTCGTATGATCGAGGCCGAGCAGGTGCAGGATCGTGGCGTGCCAGTCGTGAATGTGCATCGGATCCACCACGGCTTTGTGGCCGAATTCATCGGTCGCGCCGTAAGTCAGGCCGCCTTTTACGCCACCGCCGGCCATCCAGATGGAGTAACCTTTGTTGTTGTGATCGCGGCCGTCGAGGTTCTGGGCGTAGGGCGTGCGGCCGAATTCGCCGGCCCAGACGACCAGGGTTTCGTCTAACATGCCTCGTGCTTTCAAGTCGGTGAGCAAGGCGGCGATGGGTTGGTCGGTCGCGGCGCAGTTGGTGGCAAGGTTGTCCTTGAGCATGTTGTGGTGATCCCAGGCGACCGACGAAGCGATCTCGATGAAACGCACTCCCGCTTCCGCCATGCGGCGGGCGAGCAGGCATTGCCGCGCGAATTGATCTTTGCCCTGCCCGATGCCGTAGAGTTGGCGAATCGACTCTGGTTCCGATTGCAAGTCGAGCACGCCCGGCACTTCACTCTGCATGCGGAAAGCCAGCTCGAAGGACTCGATGGCGCCCTCGATCTGAGGATGGACCACGTCGCGCTCCAGCTTCCGTTCATTCAGTCCGCGAATGAGGTCAAGCTGTGCGCGCTGAATTGGACGCGGGACGTTGGGGTTCTCGATGTTTCTCATCGGCGGTCCCGGCGCGACGTCTTTCTTGAGAAACGCCGCATAAAGATCGGGCAACTGCGCGCCGCCGATCTTGGTGCCCTGGCAGATCGCGGGCAGGAAGGCGCTGCCGTAGTTCTGCGCGCCGCCATTATCCGCCGGTGGGTTCAGCGTGATGAAGCCGGGCAGATTCTCATTCTCCGTGCCGAGGCCGTAGAGCGTCCACGCCCCGATCGAGGGGCGCACGAACTGAAAACTACCGGTGTGCATCTGCGCGAAGGCTTGCGAGTGATTCGGCAGGTCCGTGTGCATCGAGTTGATGATGCACAGGTCGTCGGCGTGCTTCGCCAGCTTCGGATAGAGCGTCGTCATCCATTGCCCGGACTGCCCGAACTTTCCAAAGGGATGCACCGGCCCGAGGAGTCGCGCACCGGTGGCGTCGCGGCCCAGCGTCGCCGACTTGCCGCTGCGTTTGATCAACTCCGGCTTGTAATCAAACAGGTCCACGTGCGACGGCCCGCCGCGCATGGTCAGGAAAATGACGCGCTTGGCTCGCGCGGGAAAATGCCCGGCATGCGCCGCGATGGCACTCTTGGCCGCGGCCTGCTGAGCGAGCGCCGAAAACGCGAGCCAGCCGATGCCGGAAGACATCTGCGTGAGGAAATCGCTGCGGGAGAAGAATGGTGTGTTCATGGTGATGTTTGAAGCGGGGTGGACTCAGTCCGCATTGCGAAACTCGCCGCTGGAAAGCAGCGCCTGGCAGTAGTGCGTCATGATGATTTGCTCGCGGGTTGGTGAGTCCTCGATGCTGGCGCGCGCGGCGAGGAAGAAGTCGGCGGCGAGTTTGCTTTCCTCCGCCTCAGGTGGGCGGTTGAAGCAAAGGCTAAAGGTGCGGCGAATGCGTTCGGTCTCGGTGGGCTTCTCCTTCATCACCCGCTGGGCGAGCGCGGCGGCTTGTTCCTGCACGAACGCACCGTTCAACAGATAGAGCGCCTGGAGCGGCACATTGGTCACGTCGCGATCACCCGTGACGAGCGTGGGCGTGGCGAAGTCAAAGTGCTCCAGCACGTCCGGCAGATGATCGCGCAGCGCCGGCAGATAAACCGAGCGGCGATGCGAACCGTCGAGATCGCGTGGAAGCTTCGGGTTGAAGGCGATGAGGGATACCGAGGGGCCGTCCAATTCAGCAACGAGCGAACCGGGGCGGCGCGAGGTATCGAGCAGGCCGGACACGGCGAGCATGGAATCGCGGATGACTTCGGCATCAAGCCGGCGTTTGTTCGCGCGCCAAAGCAGGCGGTTGTCGGGATCTTTCGCAAAGGCATCCGCGCGATACGTCGAGGCCTGGCGATAGCTGCGCGACAGCACGACTTCGCGAATCAGCGCCTTCACCGACCAACCGCCGTCCATGAACTTGAGCGCGAGGTCATCGAGCAGTTCGGGGTGGCTGGGGCGTTCTCCGCTGAAGCCGAAGTTGTCCGTAGTGCGCACGATGCCAGTTCCAAACAAGTGCCGCCACACGCGGTTCGCCATCACTCGCGCCGTGAAGGGATTCTCGCGGTGCGTCAGCCAGTGCGCGAATTCAAGGCGGCCACTTTGTTTCTCCGGCGGCGCACCGACTCCGTTCATCTCGATCACCCGCGGGAAACCACGTGGGATGGATTTGCCGGGATGTGCGATCTCACCACGCTCGTAGAGCGCGGAGTCGTGGACCTTCGCGTCCATCACGCCCATGCACAGCGGCAGCGCGTGCCCGTTTTCGTCCACGCGTTCGAGCTCTCCATCGATGCCACCGCGCCTCCAGTACCTGCTGATCGCCTTTTGCAGGGCCATGAAATAATCGACCTTCAACTCCTTGCCCGCGGCCTTGGCTTTCTCGGCCTCTTCCTTTTCCTCTTTCTCCTCGCGATTCATCTTCGCGAGTTCGTCTTTCAATTGTTTCACTCGCTCGGCGCCCAGCGGCTTGTTCGGGATCAACTGACCCGGCAACTCCGGCAATCGGATCAGGTCGCCATCGTTGTTATTCTCCGAATCGATCCAGTTGCCGAAGAAGGTCTTGGTGCTCTTGAAGATGCCCGCGAGCGCATAGTAGTCGTCCATGCTGAACGGATCGGTTTTGTGATCGTGACAGCGCGCGCAGGCCACGGAACTGCCCATCACCGCCCGCGTGGCGGTATCGAGCTGTTCATCAGCGACGTCGGTCGCAAACTGCTCCTTGTTAAACTCGCCCAACCCCTTCGCACCTATCGCGAGAAAGCCGGTGGCGACGAGCAAACGCCCGCGCTCCGCATCGTCTTTCGCGGGCAGCAGATCGCCCGCGATCTGCTCGGTGATGAAGCGATCGAACGGCACATTGGCGTTCACCGCGTCGATCACGTAATCGCGATAACGCCACGCGTGAGGGAACGTCAGATTCGCCTCGCGTCCGTTCGATTCCGCAAAGCGCGCCACGTCCAGCCAGTGCCGTCCCCAGCGTTCGCCGAAGCGCGGACTGGCGAGCAAATCGTCCACGGTGAATTCAAGGGCCACCGCCAGATCACGCTTCGCCGCTTCGGCAAACTCGACCGCTTGCTTCGGCGTCGGCGGCAGTCCGATGAGATCAAGGTAGAGCCTCCGCAAAAGCACCACCGCGGCCGCATCCGGCGAAGGCGCGAGGTGGTTTTCCTCCAGTTTCGCGAGCACGAACCGATCAAGATCCCGCCGCGCCCAATCCGCCTGTTTCGTCGTCGGCAGCTTCGGCGGCACAGGCTTCTGATAGCTCCAGAATTTCCGTCCCGATTCCACATCGACTGGCGGACGCTCCGCGATCTTCGTTGTCGCCTCACGCGGATCGACCGCGCCCGCCTCAATCCACGCTTCGAGGTCGGCGATCACCGCGTCCGGAAGCTTCGCTTTCTTCGGCGGCATCTCGAGATCGGGATCGGCATGTTTGATCGCGGTGAGCAGCAGGCTCTTCGCCGGATCGCCCGGAACGACCGCCGCCCCAGTGTCGCCGCCGATGCGAATGCCTTGCCGACTGTCGAGCTGCAGCCCGCCCTTGGATTTGCCCTCCTCGACGGAATGGCATTCGTAGCAGTGCTTCACGAGCACCGGACGGATTTTCGATTCAAAGAACGCGGTGCTCGCCGCATCTTCTGCGGCCCCGGCGGCACTCATGACCAGGCCGCCGAGCAGCACCGAGACGAGGAATGGATTCATGTTCATGGCGAGCTTCGTTTCGTTTGGGGTAGAGCGGTGACCGCATCGGTGGCCTTTTTCTGACTCAGCCATTCCTGGGTGGCCGCGAGCGGCCAGCGATCGCTGATGCCGCGAACGCCTGCGCCCGGGCTCCAGAGCATCCATCGAGGTTTGCCCTTCGGACCACTGAGCGCGGCGAAAGTCAGTTCGGTGGCGGATTTCCAGTTGGGCAGCGTGCGGCATTGCCAGTGAGGATGAGCCGGGGACACGATCTCGGTCCGGCCCGTCGCCAGCTCGACGACGGCCACCGCGTCGGTGGCGCTCTCCACCACGGCGACCCTTTTTCCATCGGGCGAGACGACGAAGAAACTGAGGTTCGCGGGCAGATCACCGGCCACGGTCGGAACCGTCTGCACCGATTGTCCATCGGCAGAAATCACAAACAGACGCGGCTCCAATTCCACGCCGCTGCTCACCGCGGGCAGCGTCGCGGGCACACTCGCGAAGAGCACGCGCCCGTCCGGCAGCGCGGCGAGCCGCGGCGGCGATGGGAGAATCGCGAGCGCGAGATCCACCGGCAGTGCCAGCTTGCGCGGTGAAGCATCACCGTCCCCGCGCGGCTCCTTCAAGGCGCCGGACTCCTGCAGCACGGTCAACCGCTGGATGGTGTGAAGCAGCGTGTCTTCGCCATTGGCGGGAACCGCGAAAACGAGCGAGCGACCATCGGCAGTCCAATCGAAAGTGGCGGCGGTGCTCCGGGCAGCCTCGATCCTCGCCTGCCCATCAAACGTGCAAATTTCCAACGCGACCTTCTCGTCTTCCTCGATCAAACGCCAGTAGGCGACGACGGGAAACTTCGGCGATACCGCTGGCTGCAGCAGCGCATGCACACTGCGCACCAGCGGGCGCAGCTCTCCATCGCGTCGATCACCACGAAGCCTGACCAGACAGATTTCGTGCACCTGAAAGAGAGTCGCCGCCTGTCGCATTTTTTCGAGAATCGTCGCGCCATTCGGAAGCGCGAGGAGTGCCGCCTCCAGTGCCTCCTTCCGCATCGCGTGGGCGCAGAAAAACGCCGCAGCGCCGAGTTCCTTGTCGCGAACCGCCAGCCGGGTCATCAGCGTCTCGGGCGAATTTGCGTCCTCGGCAAGAGCCGCCGCTGCATGCAGAAGGCTGGGCATCGTCGTAGCCAGACGCTCGATTTCGGACGCCTCTGCGGCGGGAATCAACTCCCGGGCACCTTCCCAAGTAGCCAGCTTGCGGAGGCGATGCAGCACCATCCCGCTGCCATCGGGGAGCCAACTCACGCGCCCCGGCACGTTGGTCTCCAAGTTCAAGTCATCGATGATCGGCGCGCTCAATTCGCCATCGGCACGCACCAGATGGAGCTGATCGTTCACCACCACGGCAGCTCGGGTTCCATCCGGCGACCACCAAAAACGCTCCTCCGGCAGGCAGCCGCTCAAACTCAGGACGAGCAGGCAGAGAAAAATGCGAGTCGGCATTTTCATCGATCGCTTGAGGTTGAGAGGTCCACTCGCTCCACCCGCAGGCCCCCGCCGCTTGATTCATGCGCGATGCGGTAGCGCGCCCACGGGCTGTCCTTGCGCGGAGCCAGCGGCAATGCGGGGGGAGCAGTCGTGATCGCCGTTACGGAAACGGTCGCCGGCTTTCGCCCAACAAAAAAACCACCCGCACCCGCCAGCCCAGCGAGCAACGTGATCGCCGCCGCCTTGGCCAGCCAAGGGGCGCGAAGGCCACGTGTTACGGAGCGTTGCGCCGTCATATCATCGTTCGCCCCGACCCGGACCAGTTCCGGATGCAGCAGCATGGCCTGCTGGGTGACGGCCAGAGTTTGCCTGATCCGTTCGGCTTCCGCATGCGCCGCCGCATCTTGAGCAAGATGAGCCTCCAACAGTTCGGCCACCTCGGGAGACAACTCGCCCATGTGCTGGTCGATGATCAAGGCGTGCAAGGATGATGTATTCATAGATTTTGGGGTGATGGGAAGTGACCTTCGGATTCAAGGCGGCTGCGCACTTCTGCGACGGCGTGGTGCAGACGAGAACGCACGGTCCCGATCGGGATCCCCAGCGCCTCGGCAATTTCCGCGTAGGACAGCCCCTGTGAGAAACGCAGGTCGAGAATCTCCCGCTGAACGGAAGAAAGGGCAGCGATGGTTTCCCGAGCTGCCGCGACACGTTCATCCGGTATCGGCGCGGCCATGTCACCCGTCGCCGGCTCAAAAGGAATCACCGCCTCGCGGCTGCGTTGCGTCCATGCCGCCTGGCTCAAGTGACGGGCAATGCCAAAGAGGTAGCCACGCGCGCACTTGAACTGTCGGCCATCGCGAAGCCCCCGCGCCATCTGCAAAAAAGTCTCCTGCACGAGATCCTGCGCCAGTTCTCCCACTCCATGCCGGCGCGAAAAATAGCGCGCCAAATCCCCGGAACTCTCGGTAAAGAACCGTTCGAGCGCGGGCGAATGATTGGTAAGTTCCATGGTAGGAGGGATCGCGGCCGCATCAGCGCAGGCCATTTACTTTACTACGTGTGCGTCCGCGGCAAAAAGGTTCACTCGCCAAAATCCTTTCCTGAACCGAGTCCATCATCGTCCAAACGTCGAAATAGTTCCGTTGATCTATTTGGAGCGCGCGCTTCGAGATCGATCGCCCGTGAGAGCTGTATGAATCCGCGCGGGCCACGCCGTCTTCATGCCCGCGAGTCTGGGAACACGCATGCGTCAGCTTCTATTGGCTCGCTCGATCAACGCATAGATGATCTCCACGCGCTCGATTCGCACGGTGTAACGGATTCCAGTCTGCGAGCCGCGAAAGCACCGGGTTCTGCTTTATTGATTCAAGTCAAAGCACGAAGGCCACGCTGTGCCACATTCCTTGCGCATCGTTTCACCATTCGCCCCGGCAGGACGATGCGACTCACATGAAAAGCTCCCTTCATTTCCGTTCCGCCATCGTGCCTCTGCTCTCCGTGGTGATCTGTGTCGCGGACGCGCTGGCGCAAACTTTGCCAGCGACGAAAAGCACCGCGGTGGAACAGCCCGCGAGAACCGTCGCTGAGGATGCCGCAGTGCTGGAAAGGGGTCGCCTCAGTGCCAGGCAGAGGGCGCTGGCGAGGCTGGGCGCCCACGCCGACCCAAGCGCTGACCAAGTGCTCCTCGCGCAGTTCGACCGCTATCGCGCGCGCGATCTTCCGCCGGCGCTGTGGCTCGATTTGTTTGAGGCTGCGGCGAAGCGCGACAACGCGGACTTGAAATCCCGGCTCGCCGAGCGCGCGCGGGAACTCGACAAGGCGACCGACCAACTCGGGCGCTTCCGCGAATGCCTCGAAGGCGGCGATGCCGACGAGGGCCGCGTCATCTTCACCAAAAAGCCGGAAGCAGGCTGCATCCGCTGCCATGCGGTCGATGGGAAAGGCGGCGTGATCGGTCCCGACCTGACATGGCTCCGGCATTCCACCGACCGCATCGGCATTCTCGAATCGCTCATCCTTCCGAATTCAACGGTGGCTCACGGCTTTCAACCCGCTTTGCTCAAGCTGAAAGATGGCGAGGAAATCTCCGGCGTGATCACTTTTGAAAGTAGCGATGACCTCACGCTGACGTCGGTGGTCGATGGCAAGAAGCGGAAGCTGAAGATCCGCGACATCGCGGAGCGCACTCCGCTGCCCAGCCCGATGCCGCCTCACTTCGGCGCGGTGCTGACCAAGCGCGAAATCCGCAATCTCATCGAGTTTCACGCCGAAGGCGATTGAGCCCCGTCGCGCTCGCGGCCACGCGTGCGGAAGACTTTCAGGGCGCGTCGCATGAGATGGGTCGCGCGGCTCATTCGTCGGAGTCGGGGATGAATACGCGCGGGATGAGCCGGATGCCCCACACCAGCGCGGCGGCGATGCAGAGCAGCGCGGCCCAGATGAGGTGGCGATCGCGGCCCACCGCGCTCGGCATGAAGTCCGCGCCGATCCGCGCGCCGAGGCCAATGAGCAGGAGCACGCACGTGGCGATGAGGAAAGGCAGCGGCTTTTTGCAAAGGTCGAGCTGGCCGCTGTGACCGAGCATCACGCGCGTGGCGACCGCGAAGACCGTGAGCATGAAGCCGCCGATGAAAACGAGGTGCAGACCGGCCACGCAATACGCGGGGAGCAGCACCGGCCAGAGCAAGCCCAGGAGCAGCATCCAGACGGACGCGCGGATGCATTGGCCGAGCAGTGGCGCGCGCCCGAACTTCAATACCGACGGCATTTGCGTGGCGACATAGAAAGCGGCGGCGATGAATCGCAGCGCTCCCGCGATGCGGAGAAAGCCCGCGGCTTCCACTGCGAAGGACGCGATGACTGCCACGGCAACGCTCGCCGCGAGAAGCGCCTTGCGTGTCCACCCCCGCGTCGGGAGGCGCAGCTCCGCGAGTTCCGCGCCGAAGGGCACGCCGAGGAAGCGTGGAAAAAGAAAGACGCCGACGCCGAGGATCGGCAGCAGCGCAAAGCCCTGGCTGAGCGCGAGCATGCCGAACGCGTAGAGCCGCGGCCCCGCACCGAGGGCGCTGGTGATCGCGACAATCGCCGCGCCCGCGATGCCGCAGAGCAGGCCGCCGCCGACGAGCGCAAAGTTCGGCGGCGGCAGATCCCCGCGGGCGATGAAGCGGCGGCTGAGGATGACGGCGAGCGCGACGAGTTCCGCGCAGAAAAGCGCATCGCCAAGCGCCGGGCGGGCGGCGAGGTGCGCGGCGACGTTTGCCAAATGCAGCGCCACCAGCGTTCCGAGCTCACGCCCGGTGAAGCGCGCCGCGCTGAGCAATCGCGGCCCGGCGGTGCCGAGAAAGCCGATGATGATCGCGCCCATAAATCCTTCGATCATTAAGTGCGCGTGCATCAGACCGGGATAGATCGCCAGCGCGCCCCACAGATGCAGCGGCCAGAGCGCGAGCCCGACGACGCCGCTCGCGAGCCCGAGCGGAAAGAAAATGCGGAAAGGCTCATCGCAACACATCGCGAAGAAGCGCGGACGCGAGAGCGATGTGCCGGTCGTGTTCGTCGGAAGATTCGTCATGAAGGTGAGGCTCAATGCATATTCGCGCGCCTGCTTTGACCTGCGTCAATAAAGCGCGCTCGTATCCATGCTCTGCTGGCGTCGTGAAACCCACGCTCCTCCTCGCCCTGGCACTGGTCTGCCTTGGGATTGTCTCCTGCAAGCGGTCCGAGAGCGGCGCGACGGTGCGTGCGGAACCGCCGCCGCAGACCTTCGCGGTGCGGGGCATCCTGCGCCAGATCGACTTCGCGGGACGCGCGGTGACGGTCGAGCACGAGGAGATCCCGAACTACATGCCGTCGATGACGATGCCCTTCGACGTAAAGACCATGGCGGAGGTCGAGCCGCTCAGAGCCGGCGATGCCATCGCGTTCACGTTGATCGTCACGGACAAGTCTTCCTGGATCGAAGGCGTAAAGAAGATCGCCGCAAGCGAAATAAAGCTACCCGCGCGAAAGCAGGCGGAGGGCGCGCCGGCAAATGTGGAGCGACTGAAAGACGGCGATCGGCTTCCCGACTTTCAGCTCATCGACTCACAAGGGCGGGCAATCACGCGCGAGACGTTCGCGGGCAGGCCACTGATCCTCACCTTCATCTTTACGCGCTGCCCGATCCCCAACTTCTGCCCGCTGATCACGAACCACTTTCGGGAAATCCAGCAGGCGCTCGCGGGCGCGCCGGGAACGGCGGAGGTGCAGCTTCTCAGCATCTCGTTCGATTCCGAGTTCGATACACCGGAGGTGCTCGCGAAATACGCCGCGCGCCACACGAAGGATACCGACCAGTGGCGCTTTGCCACCGGCACCGCGGCGGAGACAAAGCGGCTGACACATGCCTTTTCCGTCGCGGTGCAGCCGGAAGGCGGCACCATCGCTCATGGCTTGGCGACCGCGCTCGTGGGAGCCGACGGCATCATCCGCAACATCTGGCGCGGCAACGGATGGACGCCGGCCGAGGTCATCGAGGCGATCAACGCATTATCGGTAAACAAGTAATGCCTTGACCCACATCAAGGCACTCCGCGCCACCACCTTCAACTTATGAACAGCATGAAATCCAGCCTACTCACGATCATCACCATCAGCGCATTTGGTCTTCTCACCGCGTGCAACAAGTCTCCGGAAAGCGGGGATTCGACCACCGAAAAGCCTTCCACAAACGCTGCCCCGGCAGCGGAGGCACCGGACCCGAGTTTGCCGGAGAAGAAAGTAGAGATCACCGGGAACGACACGATGAAGTATGACGTGATGGCCATCGAGGCGAAGCCAGGGCAGAAGGTCACGGTCACGCTCAAGAACGCAGGGACCATGCCGAAGATGTCGATGGGGCATAACTTCGTGCTCCTCATGCAGGATCAAGATCCGGCGAAATTTGTGGAGTCCAGCCAGACGAGCATGGGCACCGACTTCATCGGGCCGGACGTGAAGAACAAGGTTTTCGCGCACACCAAGCTGCTCGGACCGGGAGAGAGCGACACGATCAGCTTCGCCGCGCCGCGGAAACCCGGCGCTTACACTTACATCTGCTCATTCCCCGGACACTTTGCGATCGGGATGAAAGGCATTCTCACCGTCCAGTAGCTCCGAAGTTCAGCAACCCATTGTTATCCATGAAAACTCAGCATTCGATACTTACCACCGGGATTGCCCTCGCTGCGGCGATCACACTCTCCGGCTGCAACGGCAAGAAAGCCTCCACGGCGAAGAACGAGCGCGAGGCTAATGCCATCGCCACTTATGTCGCGCC
>JBBRXP010000079.1:0-24948 GCA_038238555.1 Chthoniobacterales bacterium
GGGAGAAAAACCCACGCTCGCAAAAACCAATCCGAACCAGGTGGGCCGCAATGAAGCGGGCCGCGAGATGGTGGGCACTCGCGGCTTCTCCTGCATCTCGTGCCACGACTTGCACGGCCACGCCTCGCTCGGCATCGGCGCTTACGATCTCGCCGCGATGCCGCGCCGGCTGCGCCCCGAGTGGATGCGCGATTTCCTGCTCGACCCCGCGGCCTTCCCCACCGGTGCGCGGATGCCGGCCTTCTGGCCCGCCGGCAAGCCGCTCGATGCAAAGCGCGGCGAGAGCGCCGAGCGGCAGATCGACAGCATCCGCGTCTATCTTTCCGAGGCAGACCAGAGTCTGCCTCCCGAGGGCTTTCACGATCCCGCCGCCTCCGAGTTGAAGCCCATCGATCGGCCCATCGTCTTCCGCACTTTCATGGAGAATGCGGGCACGCACGCCGTGGCGGTCGGCTTTCCGCAAGGCGTGCACGCGGCCTTTGACGCGTTGCACGTGCGCTGGTCGATCGCCTGGCGCGGGCGCTTTCTCGATGCCGATGGCACGTGGCACGAGCGCGTGGCGAAGATCGAGAAGCCGCTCGGCGATCAGCTCGTGCGGTTGGAAAAAGCAGGCGCGCTCGTGCTCGCCGATTCGCCGGAGACCGCGCCGCGCTTTTGCGGCTACCGCCTCGACGCGGCGGGCGTGCCGACCTTTCTCTACGACCTCGGCGCGCTGCGAGTGGAAGATCGGCTCGAGCCCGCGGGCTCCGGCCTGCGCCGCACCTTGCGCGTGTACGGGCAGACGACCGAGGCCGTGGATTTTCGCGCCGAGCCGCCCGCGGGCCTGCGCGTGCAGATCACGGGGTCATCCACTTTCCCGCTGCGCCTTCACTTTCACGAAGGCATCGCCGAACTCGTGGAGGAACTCTCATGGTAAAATCCTGCGCCCTGTTCCTCGCCGCCGCCGCGCTCGCCGCGCAGGCGGAGACTCCACCTGCGTATCGCGTCGTCACGCTCGATCATCCCGCCGAACTCGCGCTCGAAGCCAGCGGCATCGCGCGGCTGCCTGGCGGCCGGCTCGCGGTCGCCATCCGCCGCGGCGAAGTGTGGATCGCGGAAAATCCCTGCGCGGAAAATGGTGCGGGCGTGCGCTGGCGGCGCTTTGCCAGCGGCCTGCACGAGCCGCTCGGCCTCGCGCTGCACGAGGGCGATCTTTTCACCACGCAGCGCAGCGAAGTCACCCGGCTGCGCGACACCGATGGCGACGGCGTGGCCGACGAATATCTCACCGCCGCCAAAGGCTGGGGCGTCTCGGGCAACTACCACGAGTACGCCTACGGCCCGAAATTCGACCCGCGCGGAGACATGTGGGTCACGCTCAATTGCTCAATGGGCAAAGGCGTGACGCCCGACAAAGACTGGCGCGGCTACAGCCTGCGCATCGCGCCCGATGGCCGCTGGCAGCCGATCTCCGGCGGGATGCGCTCGCCGTGCGGCATCGGCATCAACGCCGCGGGCGACGTCTTTTACACCGAGCAGCAGGGCAACTGGAACTGCGCCGGCGGTGTGCATCACATTCGCGCCGGCGCCTTTCACGGCCACGCGGATTCCTTCGCCTCGAGCACGCTGCCCGGCGCGCCTTTTGCCAGGCCCGCCGAGCCCGTGCAGCGCGTGCCGATCGCCGAGGCCGTGCGCCGGATGCCGATCTACCGGCCCGCCGCCGTGTGGCTGCCCTATCGCAAGATGGGGATGAGCTGCACGGACCTCGCGCTCGACGACACCGGCGGAAAGTTCGGCCCGTTTGCCGGGCAGTTTTTCATCGGCGAATTCACGATGTCGCAGGTCAACCGCGTCTTTCTCGAAAAGGTCGGCGGTGAGTATCAAGGCGCGTGCTTCCCGTTTCTCGACGGCTTTCAAAGCGCGCCGCTGCGCATGGAATTCGGCGGGGACGGATCGATGTTTGTCGGCGAAACCAACCGCGGTTGGAACTCGCTCGGCAACCGCTCCTACGGCCTGCAGCGCGTGATCTGGACCGGGCGCGCGCCCTTCGAGATGCGGACGATGGAAGCGCGCCCGCACGGCTTCCGCTGCACTTTCACCAAGCCCATCGGCCGCGAATCGCTGGCCGCCGCCGCGTGGCGCATCCAGAGCTACACCTACGAGTATCACGCCGAATACGGCGGCCCGGAGATCGACGCGCAGGAACTCGCCGTGAAGGTCGCTGCGGTCTCCGCCGACGGGCTGGCCGTCGAGTTGCGCGTGGAAAATCTGCGCCCGTATTTCATCCACGAGCTCACCATCGGCGGCCTGGTTTCCGCCGACGGCGAAGCGCTCGCGCACGCCGTCGCTTATTACACGCTGAACAAAATCCCGTAACGAACGCGCGCCGGTGAGATCTTTCCGCGAAAATGACCACCGGCGAAATGCTTGAAACCGTCGCGCGCGGTCTTCGATCGCCAGCACTTGGCAGCTCGGCATCGCGGTGAGGATTGCAGGCGGCTGGGTCTTTCACGCCGCCGTCTCCGGAAGCGCGGCCGCGCGCTGCACGATGGCTTCCATGACTTCTTCGGCCATGACTTGCAGCAGGCGTTTTTCGTGTTCGCCGAATTGGCGCGGCTTGGTATCGAGCACGCAGAGCGCGCCGAGGACGTGCCCGCCTGCGGTGCGCAGCGGCGCGCCGGCGTAGAAGCGCAGGCCGCGCTCTTTGAGCATTTGATTTTTGGCGAACCGCCGGTCGCGCGCGAGGTCTTCGATCACGAGCACGTCATCCATCGCGACCACATGGCTGCACACCGATTCATCGCGCGGCGTTTGGCGTGCCTTCGCGAGATCGTCGGGCAGCCCGACTTGCGATTTGAAGAATTGCCGCTCCTTGTCCACGAAGGTGATGAGCGCGATCGGGACGTTGAGAATGCGGGCGAGTTTTTTGGTGATGTGGTCGAAGGCCGGCTCGGCCTCGGTGTCGAGCAGGTGGAGATTTTGCAGCTCGGCGAGGCGCTCGGTTTCGTCGATGCTCGGCGCGAGCAACACGGCCTCCTGCGCGAGGGCGGCGGCGTATTTGGAAAGCAGCACGATGGAGTCGGCAAGCGTGGTGACGACTTCGTCCGCGCCGGAATCGCGCAGGCGCGCGGTGGCCTCGGTGAGTTGCTCGGTGGCGCCCCAGAGACCGATGATGAGGCGCATTTTTGGGAAGCGCGTACGCAGCTTGCCGCAGAGATAGCGGGCGTGGACGACGGTGGAGTGCGGCGTGACCGAGATGCAGAGCGCCTCGGCGTTGTCCTTTTCCACGGTCTCCAGCATTTCGCCGGTGGTCATTTTCGCGGAAAGATTCACGGCTGGGAAATCGTGCGCGCCAAGCAACTGCGTGAGCATGGCGCCGGCGAGTTCGTCGCGCTCGGCGCGCACGGGCAGGCAGAGCACGCGGCAGGTGGGCGCGGGCGGCGCGGGTGGCGCGGCGGCATCGGCGGCGGCCACGGCCTTGTCGGCTTCCAGTTGCGAGGGCGGCGGCCGGCGCATGCCGAGGTCTTCGATCACGTCGCGCAATTCCTGGAGGATGGCGGTGTACTGCGCCTCTTCGAGTTCGCCGCTTTTGCCGTCGCGCTCCACGGTGGCAAGCACGGGGATGATCACCGAGTCGTAAAGCGCGGTGCGGGAGTTGGCCTTGAGATACGCGTCGGCAAAGTTGCCCGCGTCCGTGGCGCTGGGCGTGAGCAGGCGATGGTAAAACTCCTGGTGCGGCTCGAGCGCTTCCTCGTCGGAAAGCAGCACGGAGAGCACGCCGAGCCGCGGGACGTGGCGGCCCATGACGACGAGGCAAACGGTGAGCGGCGTGGCCAGCACGAGTCCCGGCGCGCCCCAGAGCCACGTCCAGAAAACGGCGGCGACAATGAGCGCGATCGAGGAGACACCGGTGCTCGAGCCGTAGAGCAGGGGCTCCATCACATTGTTGCTCAGCAATTCCACGACAAGGAAGAGCCCGACGGTGAGCACCGGCATCGTCCAGTTGTTTGTGACGGCGAGCGAGAGCGCGATGGGAAATGCCGACGCAATCCACGCCCCGACATACGGGATGAAACGCAGCACCGTCGCGAGCACGCCCCAGACAAACGCGTTTGGCACGCCGATGAAATGAAGCCCGATTCCGATCACGACGCCGTAGGTGGCGTTCACGATGAGCTGCATGAGGAGGTAACGCGCGACGCGCTGCGCGGCGTCGTCCATGCCGCGCGTGGTGGCGGAGATATTGCCCGAGCCGATGAGCCGGATGAGCCGCCCGCGCAGATCTTCGCGCTGAAGCAGCATGCAGAGCAGCAGCAACAGCACGAGGGAGGCCGTGCCGAGCGGGCCGAGCAGCGGCGAGACCACCGTGCCCAATTGCTCGATCGGCCCGGCGTGCCTGGTCTCCACGATTTCCACCGGCGTCGGCACCGCGGAGGACGCGGGCGGCTTCGGCAAGCCGCCGGCCACGAGCTGCTGCGGCACGGCCACGGTCGTCGTCGCGTCGGGTTCCGCGGCAGCCGGCTCCGCGCCTGGGAGATCTTTCTTCAACTCCTCAACCGTCGCGTTGAGCTTGGTAAAACGTCCGCCGCCGGGCATCTTCAAGCTGCGCAGCTTGGCCTGGATATTTTCTTTGTAGTCGGGCAGCCGCGTGGCGAGGTCGAGCACCTGGCGCGTGAGCACCCAGCCCACGCCGCCGAGGACGCCGAAGAGAATCGCCACTGCCAGCAGTGTCGCGGCGATGCGTCCGATCCAGCGCTCCAGGCGCGTGACCAGCGGTGAGAGTAAAAAAGAAAGCAACGCGGCCAGCGCCAGGGGGATGAGGATGTCGCGCCCGATGTAGAGCGCCGCAATGACAAACGTGGTGATGACCACGCTGGCCATCGCAACCAGCGCCGCAGAGGTGGTGTGCTTGGGAGAGGCCATAGTGGGAAAGTTCGCCCCGCGCCAGGCGGGCGGCTGTATGGAAAGAATGTCCGACGATACCGGCCGGCGAAATACCCCTCCGCTGGCATTGAGTCGCGCGATTTCACCGCAAACCCCAAGAGTGATGTCCGCTGCCCGAAGTCCCGCATGAATGGAGTGAGATGAAGATCGAAGACTACGGCTTGATCGGGGACACGCAGACCGTTGCGCTCGTCGTGCGCAATGGCTCGATCGACTGGCTGTGCGTCCCCCGCTTCGATTCGGCGGCGTGCTTCGCCGCGCTGCTCGGCACCGAGGAGCACGGCTGCTGGCAGATCGCGCCGGACGAAGCGATCCTCGCCACGCGCCGCGCGTATCGGAAAGGAACGCTCGTTTTGGAAACGGAGTTTGAAACCGCCAACGGCTGCGTGCGGCTCATCGACTTCATGCCGCCACGGCGGCACGACGCGGATTTGCTGCGCGTGGTGCAAGGCGTGCGCGGTCGCGTGCGCATGAAGATGCGGCTCATCGTGCGCTTCGATTACGGCTCGATCGTGCCTTGGATTCGGCGCGTGGAGGATCGCCTCGAAGCGGTCGCCGGGCCCGATGCGCTGAGCTTTTGGTCGGGCGTCGAGACGCGCGGCGAGGGGCTCACGACGCTCGCGGAATTCGAGGTGAGCGAAGGCCAAACGATTCCTTTCGAGCTGCTCTGGCATCCTTCGCACGAGTCGCCCGAGCGGCGTGGCGATGCGCTCGACGAGATCGCGCAAACCGAGCGCTGGTGGCGCGAGTGGAGTGCGCAGGCCAGGAGCGAAGGCGAGTGGGCCGAGGCGATAGAGCGCTCGCTCATCACGCTCAAGGCGCTCACTTACGCGCCCACCGGCGGCATCGTCGCGGCGCCCACCACTTCGCTGCCCGAGGCGATCGGCGGCGCGCGCAATTGGGACTACCGCTTCTGCTGGCTGCGCGACGCCACCTTCACCCTCTACGCGCTCATGCAGGGCGGCCATACTGGCGAAGCGTGCGCGTGGCGCAACTGGCTGCTGCGCGCCGTCGCCGGCGATCCGAGCAAGCTGCAAATCATGTATGGCCTCGCGGGCCGCCGGCGGCTGGAGGAGCAGGAGCTGCCTTGGTTGCCGGGCTATGAAGGCTCCGTCCCGGTGCGCGTCGGCAACGCGGCGTTCAGCCAGTTCCAGCTCGATGTTTATGGCGAGCTCATCGACTCGATGCACCAGGCGCGCGTCGCCGGCATCCCGTCCGAGGAGCACGGATGGCTGCTCGAGCGCGCGGTGATGAAATTCCTCGAAACCGCGTGGCATGAACCGGACGAGGGCATCTGGGAAATCCGCGGCCCGCGCCAGCATTACACGCACTCGAAAGTCATGGCGTGGGTCGCCTTCGATCGCGCGGTGAAAGCGGTCGAGCAGTTCGGCCACGAGGGTCCGGTGGAATGCTGGCGCGGCCATCGCGATGAACTGCGCGCGGAAATCTGCGCGCGCGGCTTCAACCAAAAAAAAGGCGCCTTCGTGCAGGTCTATGGCGGCGAGGAGATGGACGCCTCGCTGCTCATGCTCCCGCTCGTCGGCTTTCTGCCCGCCGATGATGAACGCGTGCGCGGCACCGTCGCGGCGATCGAGCGCGAGTTGCTCGTCGAAGGCTGCGTGCGCCGCTACCGCACCGACGGCGCGGGGGAAGCCGACGGTCTGCCCGGCCACGAGGGCGCGTTCCTGCTCTGCACCTTTTGGCTCGCGGATAACTACGTGCTCGCCGGCCGCCGCGACGAAGCGCGCGCCGTCTTCGAGCGCCTGCTCACGATCCGCAACGACCTCGGCCTTCTCGCCGAGCAATACGACCCGCGCGCCCGCCGCCAGCTCGGCAATTTCCCGCAAGCCTTCTCGCACGTCGGCCTCATCAACACCGCGCGCAATCTTTCCCGCGAAGGCGGCCCCGCCCAGCAGCGCCCCGCGCGCGAAGGCGACTCGCCGCACTGAGAGCCGGGCGATGGAAGAGAAAGCGAGATCTTGTCAGACGGCCGCCGACATGCCACAGGCTATCGCGCCGACCGACCATCACTTCGCCGGACAAAAGATCGAAAGTGGAGGCCGGTTACAGCCACTTCTTTCGGGCGATTATCTCCGCGACACCGGCTCGCATGCCGCCGCCGACTTCGGCTACGTGATGTCGGCGGTTACTTTTTGAGCGCCGTAGCTGCGACGCCCTCGTCGCAGGAAGTGCCCCCGGCGCCCTCTCCGCGCCGGATCGGGCGCGCCGCAAAAGACTTCAGTGCGAGTGGAGCGCCACGGAACGCTCAGCCACTTTCTGCCCGGCCAGTAGCGCAGGTGGCCGGGATCGCACGCCGTGAAATTTCGGCAGGTCGGGAAGCCGCGTGCCTTGGAAAAGATCGAATGCGACAAACCCGAGGCACACAGTAGAGACGGCGGAGTAAGCGGAGACGATGCGAGCGTTGCGGCTTTGCGGCATAAGTGAGCGCAAAGTTCAGCAACATTGGTGCCGGGCTTATTCAGCCCGAGACGCGCCAGTACTCGGGCAGACCTTTCTTGGTCTCGATCAGGATTTCGAGGATCGCCTTCCGCCGATCTTCCGAGATCCCGGCGAAGTCTTCGCTCGCGTCCTGACCGTGCAGGATGTCCCAGAGGCGTCGGTAAATTTGGTCGAGCATCACCGGCGGCAGGCTATCGAAGGCCTTCGAATAAATGAGGAAGCTGCACGGATGCTGAAAGAGCCGCGACTGAAGATCGAAATCGCGCAGCGACCGGCCTTGCGAGTCGCGCGGCCCGCGCGCCGTAAATTCTTTCACAAACTCGGGGTTGCCCTGCAGAGGCGAAAGGAGCGGCGTCTCCTCGGTGAAGAGCAGGTAGCGCAGGAAGGCATCCACCTTCTTGGTGAGGTAACGGGTGTGGCCGTACTGCGTCATCATGATCTGCGTCTCAAAGTTGAGCCGCGTGATGTAGTTGTGCATGTGCGCCTGATGCTGGAGGACCATGAGCGCCACGATATCGCTGCCTCTTGCGATGTACTCGGTTTCGTCGAAGAACGCGCCGAGCGTCTCGATGTTGCCATTACTTTGCGGCTCCTCCCGAGCGCGTTCAAAGGCGGCGGCGCCGATGAGATTGCCGCGATGAGTCATCTCGCCGTGCCTCCCCGTGACATACCACCCGGCCCATCGCTCGGCGAAGGGCGTGCAATGGTCGATGGGCGAGCTCTCGCTCTGCGTGTCCATCTCGCCCGTGTCATCGGTGCCGATGGATCGCAGGATGTGACCCGGCACGCCCATCGAACGCGCCGTGCCGTGGCAGCGCAGGCAATCCGGCTCGCGCACAAAGCGTGGTTTGCGAGCCGGCAGTTGTTCGATGGAGTAAAAGACGCCGCCCAGTTTCGGATCGACCGCGCTGAGCTCCATCATCGGCGCGCCGGGGATGTAACCGAGATACACGTCGTCGCTGAAATACAATGCCCGCGGATTTTTGGGCGTGATGTAAGTGCGCTGGAGCGAGGTCTTGGAAAAGACGAGGATCTGCGAACTCTTGGGAACGTGCAGCGCGTCGAGCAGGCCGGGCAGCCAGCCAAATTGATTGTCAAACCGCAGCTTCATCCCGCCTCTGTCGAGCCGCGCCTGAAGCTCCGCGATCGGCCCGCCCGCCGGCTTCTTGCTGTAGTCGATGATCTCTTCTTCGAAAGGAACCGGATGAGTCGAGCCTTGGAAATCCTCCGCCAGCGCGGCCGGCGCGAAGGTCGCCAGAAAGCAAAGCGGGAAGAGGGCGCGCATCGGAGAGGATTTTCGGATCAAGGCAAGAGTAGCCCAGGCATCCCTGCCTGTCGCGACTCGGCGGACTCGGACGCCGGTGCCGCGAAAAACTTTCCGTATGACGCGGCTCGCACCTTGCACCCCCATCACATCCACTCCAAGGTGCGATGTGTTCCGTTGAGTCTGCTGCGACCTGCGCGACGTGCGCGGTAGGCGGCCCGACCTCTCGGGGACGCATATCCAAATGATGAACAACTTCACTCCCCGCGCTCAGCAGGTGCTGGCGCTCGCTCGCAAGGAAGCCGACCGTTTCAACCACAACTACGTGGGCACCGAGCACCTCCTGCTCGGCCTCATCAAGCTCGGCCAGGGCGTGGCCGTCAATGTCCTGCAAAAGATGGGGCTCGATCTCGAGACCGTGCGCATGGAGGTCGAGAAGCAAGTCGGCTCCGGCCCGGAGACCAAGATGGTGGGCAACATTCCCTACACGCCGCGCGTGAAAAAAGTGCTCGCTCTCGCCGGCAAGGAGGCCAAGTCGCTCAACCATTCTTACGTCGGCACCGAGCATATCCTGCTCGGGCTTTTGCGCGAGGGGGAAGGCGTGGCGGCGCGCGTGCTCAAGAATCTCGAAGTCGATATCGAACGCACTCGCAACGAGATCCTCAAGGAACTCGATCCCAATTTCACCCCGCCCGAAGGCGAGGGCGAGCCGCAGGAAACCGGCAAGAAGGACGTGAAGACGCCTGCCTTGCGCGCCTTTGGGCGCGACCTCACTGAGCTCGCGAGGAAAGGCGAGATCGATCCTGTGATCGGCCGCGAGAGCGAGATCGAGCGCGTGATCCAGGTGCTCTGCCGGCGGACAAAAAATAACCCTGTACTAATAGGCGAAGCAGGCGTGGGGAAGACCGCCATCGTCGAAGGCCTCGCGCAAGAGATCGCCACCGGCAACGTGCCCGAGCTGCTCCGCGACAGAAAAGTGATCACGCTCGACCTCGCGCTCATGGTCGCGGGGACGAAATATCGCGGCCAGTTTGAAGAGCGCATCAAAGCAGTGATGGATGAAATCCGCCGGACCAAAAACGTGATCCTTTTCATCGACGAGCTGCACACCATCGTCGGCGCTGGCAGCGCGGAAGGCGCGATGGACGCAAGCAACATCATCAAGCCCGCGCTGAGCCGCGGCGAGATGCAGTGCGTGGGCGCCACCACGCTCAACGAGTACCGCAAGTACATCGAGAAAGACGCCGCGCTCGAACGCCGCTTCCAGCAGGTGAAAGTCGAAGCGCCCACTGTCGAGCAGGCCATCCTCATCCTCAAGGGTCTGCGCTCGAAATACGAACTCCACCACAAGGCCCGCTACACCGAGGACGCGCTCGAGCAGGCCGTGAAGCTCAGCGACCGCTACCTCACCGGGCGCTTCCTGCCCGACAAGGCTATCGACGTGATGGACGAAGCCGGCGCCCGGGCCCGCATCGGCTCGATGACGCGGCCGCCCGACGTGAAGAACGTCGAGAAAGAAATCGAAGACATCCGCGTGGAAAAAGAAGCGGCCATCAAGGCGCAGGATTTCGAAAAAGCCGCCTCGCTCCGCGACACCGAGAAGCACGCCAAGGACAAGCTCGAGCGCATCCTCACCGAATGGCGCGAGCAGCGCGAGGAGAAGGAAGTGGTGGTGACCGAAGACGACATCATGCACGTCGTCTCGAAATGGACCGGCGTGCCGCTCAAGCGCATGGAGCAGGCCGAGACCGACAAGCTCCTCAAGATGGAGCACGAGCTCCGCGGCAAAGTCATCGGTCAGGACGAAGCCGTCATCGCCATCTCCAAGGCGCTGCGCCGTTCACGCGCCGACCTCAAAGATCCGCGCCGGCCCATCGGCTCGTTCATCTTCCTCGGCCCGACGGGCGTGGGAAAAACCTTCCTCGCGCAGACCCTCGCCGAGTTCATGTTTGGCGATCGCGACGCGCTCATCCAGATCGACATGAGCGAGTACATGGAGAAGTTTACCGCCTCGCGCCTCATCGGCTCGCCGCCGGGTTACGTCGGTTACGAGGAAGGTGGCCAGCTTTCCGAGGCCGTGCGCCGGCGGCCGTATTCCGTCGTGCTCTTCGATGAGATCGAGAAGGCGCATCCCGACGTGATGCACTTGCTGCTCCAGATTTTGGAGGAAGGCAAAGTCACCGACTCGCTCGGGCGCAAGATCGACTTCCGCAACACGATCATCATCATGACCTCAAACATCGGCGCTGAACTCATCAAGAAGTCGAGCGTGATGGGCTTCGGAGCCGGCGCCAAGAACGAGCAGGAGTACGACGTGATGAAGGAAAAAATCCTCGACGAAACGAAGAAGGTGTTGAAGCCCGAGTTCGTCAACCGCCTCGACGACCTCATTGTCTTTCACTCACTCGGCAAGCCGGAGCTCCTGCAGATCGTCGATCTCGAGATCAAGAAAGTGCTCGACCGCATCCAGCTCAAAGACATCAAGCTGGTGCTCGACGAGAAGGCCAAGGAATTCCTCATCGAGAAAGGTTACGACCCGCAATACGGCGCGCGTCCCATGCGCCGTGCTGTCGAGAGGTATCTCGAAGATCCGATGGCGGAAGAAATCCTTCGCGGCAATATCAAGCCGGGAGACCTCGCGCACGTGAGCGCCGACAAAGGCAAGCTGACTTTCAGCGTCCCCGCGGGCGTGGCCGAGCCGGCCAGCGCGACTTGAGTTGAGGCCGCGGAGCGCCACCGTCCTCGGGCGGCACTTGCGCCATCACGGCCGCCCGGGGGCGGCGGCGCTCCGGGCGAAAAAACAGCCCCGGCCTCTCGCGAGACCGGGGCTGTTCGCGCAATGAATTGGCGCGCGGTTTAGTTTTGCGGCTTGGCGGCGTCCTTCACTTCATCCGCCTTTTTATCCAGGGCTTTGGCCGCGTCGTCAGCGGCTTTCTTTGCCGCGTCGGCTCGGGCATCGGCGTCCCGCTTGATCGCGTCCGCGGTTTGAGCGGCTTCCTTTTTCATGGCCGCGCCGTCGTCTTTGGCCGCCTTGGCTTGTGCCTTGCCGTCGTCCTTGATGGCGTCGGCCTGCCGCTTGCCGGCGTCTTTGATGTCGTCGGCTTTTTTCTCCATTGAATCGGCTTGCGCGTCGGCAGCTTTTTCGGTGGGCGTCTTTTCGCAGGCCGCAAACAGGCCGAGAGCGGCGGAGGCGGCGATGGCAAACAGAGGATTAACTTTCATGTGTTATGATGGGTTTGTTGTTTGGTTGCGCGGTCGTCGGGCGACCGCAGGTTTCCGAAACTGCGCGCTCCGCGTTCATTTGGCTAGCAGCTTCTCGAGGAGCGATTGCACGCGGGCCAGCATGGCGCGCGGCTCTTCGAGCAGGCCGGCGGCCATGAGCGCACTGTCGAAGAGCTGCTCGGCCACTTGCGCGGCCAGCGCGCTGTCGGCGCGGCGGGTCTCATCGAGCCGCGCGAGAAGAGCGTGGCCGGGATTGATTTCGAGGTCCGGCTTGGTCTCGTCGAGGCCCGCCTCCTTGTCGCGGCCCATCACTTTCAAGACACGCCGCATCCCGGTGGTCATGTGCGAATCGCCTTCCACCACCACGACTGGGCTGCCCACGAGCCGCCGCGACACGCGCACTTCGCCCACGCGATCGCCGAGGGTTTCTTTCATGAAGTTGGCGAGCAGGCGCGCATCGTCGGAGTTCAGCGCGGCGGCCGCCTCTTCGAGTTTGAGGTCGCTCTTTTCCGCGGCCACCAACTTCCTGCCGTCAAAGTCGCGCAGGTGCTCCATCACAAATTCATCCTGCGGATGCGTGAGGAAAAGCACCTCGAGTTTCTTTTCCCGGAAGACCTCGTAATACGCGCTGGTCTCCGCCGCCTCGCGCTCTGGCGCGGCGAGATAGTAAATCTCCTTCTGCTCCGCCGGCATCCGGCTCACGTAATCCGCGAGCCCCGTCGTCTTGCCGGCCGCAGTGTGCGAGGACTCGTAACGGAGCAACCGCCCGAGCGCCTCGCGGTGCGACCAATCGCTGGCGATGCCCTCCTTGATGCAGTGCCCGTGTTCGTTGAAAAATCGGTCGTATTTTTCCGCGTCGATCTTTGCTTCTTCGTCGAGCCACTTGAGCACGCGCTTGGTGAGCACGTCGTTGAGCTTCCGCAGCAGGGCCGAGTCCTGCATCGTCTCGCGCGAGATGTTGAGCGGGATGTCTTCGCTATCGACCACCCCGCGCAAAAAGCGCAGCCACTCCGGCAGCAGGCTCTTCGCCTTCGACTGGATAAGGATCTTGCGGCTGTACAAGTGCACGTCGAGTTCGCCGCGGGTGAGGGTGAAAAGCTCGTGACTTTTCGCCGGCACAAAAAGCAGCGCGTGGATGGAGAGCGGCGCGTCGGCAGTGAAGTGCAGCCGGTAAAGCGGCGCCTCGGTGTCGTGGCCGATGTACTTGTAAAAGCCTTCGTAGTCCGCCTCGCTCACCTCGCTCTTGTTCCTCGTCCAGAGCGCCTGCACGGTGTTCACCGCCGTCCCGTTCAGCTCGATGGGGAAGGGGACGAAATTCGAGTAATGCCGGATGATCTGCTCGACGCGCGTCGCCGTTGCAAACTCCGAGTCGCGCAGGTGCAGCACGATTTTCGTCCCGCGCGAAAGCGTGCCCGCCTTGTCGATCTCATAGCCGCTCTGTCCGTCGCTCTTCCAGATCCAGCCTTCTTCGCCGGGCCGATACGACCGCGAGAAAACCGTCACCTTTTCCGCCACCATGAAGGCCGAGTAAAAGCCCACGCCGAACTGCCCGATCAAATCCGCGTCGCCTTTGCTCGCCTTCACCTGCTCGAGAAAAGCCTTCGAGCCCGAGTGCGCGATGGTGCCCAGATTCTCGACCAGCTCGCCGTGCGTCATGCCGAGGCCGGCGTCGGTGAAGGAGATCGTCTTCGCCTGATCGTCGGTCGCCACGGAAATCTTGAGCGGCGCATCCGGCTCAAAAATTTCCGCGCCGGAAGTTTGCAGGAACTTCAACTTCTCCGAGGCATCCGCCGCGTTGGAGATGAGTTCGCGCACAAAAATTTCTTTGTCCGTGTAAAGCGAGTGCGTGACGATATCGAGCAACTGCCCGATCTCGGCTTGGAAGACATGTTTCTCGGTGGTCGCGGCCATGGAGCCGCGGATGATAGAGAGACGGCTCGTCCGCGCAAGGGGAGCATACGCGTCTCGCATGTGGGTCCGCGGTGTCCTCGCCGCGACCGGCACCCGGGACAGGCGCGTCCCCGGAAGCGTGCAGGCCACGTCTTGATTTACCGGCCGACTGGTTCCGGCTTCACTGGTTCGATTCTCCCATGAGCACGCCCTTCAAACTCACCCGCGTCCCGTCGCTGAAGACCGTCGAGGATTTCCGCCGGCACACCGAAGGCATGGGCATTCCGTGCGACGCGGAGATCGTGCGCGGCTCGGACTCGCCGCTCCTGCAGCCGGTGCCCGGCATCGCGATCAACGGAAAGCACATCGGCAACCGCATCGCGATCCATCCCATGGAAGGCTGGGACGGCACGACGAGCGGCGGGGTGACCGATCCAATGCGGCGGCGCTGGCAGCGCTTCGGCGAGAGCGGCGCGAAGCTCATCTGCGGCGGCGAAGCGATGGCCGTGCGCGCGGACGGGCGGGCAAATCCAAATCAACTCATCCTGTCGGAGGAAAATCGCGCGGGGCTGTCGGAACTCGTCGGCATCTTGAAGGCGGCGCATCGAGCGCGCTGCGGCACGACGGACGATCTCGCGATCGGCTTTCAGCTCACGCACTCGGGCCGCTTCTGCCGGCCGCTTGACAAGAAGCGCTGGGAGTCGCGCGTCGCCTTCCGGCATCCGCTGCTCGACGCAAAGTTCAACGTGACCGACGACGCGCAAGTGCTCACCGACGGCGAACTCGGCGAGCTGATCGCATGCTTCATCCGTGCGGCGCGCATCGCGTGGGAGGCGGGCGCGGACTTCGTGGATATCAAGCATTGCCACGGCTATCTGCTGCACGAATTTCTCGCCGCGCACACGCGGCCCGGACCTTACGGCGGCTCGTTTGAAAACCGCACGCGCCTGCTTCGCGAGATCGTCGCCGGCATTCGCGCGGAGGAAAATCCCATCGACTTCTGCGTGCGCTTGAGCCTCTTCGATTCCGTGCCGCACCGGCCCGCGCCCGGCGGCGGCGAAGGTGGCAAGCTCGGGCCCGGCGAGCCCGAGCCGTATGCGCATCTGCTGCCATACTGCTACGGCTTCGGGCTCAATCCGAACAACCCCATGCAAGCGGACCTCACCGAGACCTTCGCTTTTGCGAGGCTCTGCACGGAGTTGGGCGTGAAGATTCTCAACACCAGCGCCGGCTCGCCTTACTACACGCCGCACCTTCAGCGGCCCGCGGCTTACCCGCCGAGCGATGGCTACCAGCCGGCTTGCGATCCGCTCATCGACGTGGCCCGCCAGCTCGATGCGGTGGCGCAGGTGCGCGCGCACGCCGGGCCGGAGTTAATGCTCGTCGGCTCGGGTTATACTTACCTTCAGGAATATCTGCCCAATGTCGCGCAAGCCGTGTTGCGCGCGGGCGGCGCTGACTTTGTCGGCATCGGGCGCATGGTTTTGTCCTACCCGAGCTTCCTCACCGACGCCGTGACGACGGGCGCGGAAGTGCGGACGAAATTCATCTGCCGCACCTTCAGCGACTGCACCACCGCGCCGCGCAATGGATTGCCGAGCGGCTGCTTTCCGCTCGATCCCTACTACTCCGGCACCGAGGCGCACCGGGCGCTCAAGGAGATCAAGCGCGCGCAGACATGAAGCATCTCATCTCCGAAGCCGGCGAGCTCCAGCCGACGACGCCGTGGAGCGACACGGTGTGGGCCTGGACGAGTGAAGAAGAACTCATCGATCACACCACGCGGGCGCGCCTGTGCGCCGCGGCGCTGCTGCCTTTCCTCGACGGGAAGCCGGATTGGGAAGGCTTCATCGCGAGCCTGCGCTGGATGCAATCGTGCGCGGAGCATTACGGGGTCGAGTTCGTGCCGGTGCTCAATGCGGACACCGGCTACATCTTCGACCTCGACACGGCGCTTTACTCCGAAGTGCTCCGCCGTTTCCGCGCCGAGTTTCCCGAGATGCGCTTCATCGCCGGCGTGACGGCGCGCGGTGCGGAAGCCGACACGGCCTTCGATGCGCGGCGCTATCTGCCGCTGCTCGACGCGGCGCAGGCGCACGAGAATTGCGAGGTGATGCTGATGACTTCGCCGCATCTCAGCGCGCTCGATCCCGAGCGGCGGCGCGACGCTTACTTTGAAATCGCCGCGCACCTCACGCGGCCCGGCATCGTGCACGCACTCGAGCCGGCGTTCGTTGCGTGGGCGCGGCCTTTCGAGCCTTGGCTGCTGCACGAGCTCGCGCGGCATCCGGCATTCATCGGCGGAAAGATCAGCACGCTCGATGAGCCGCACTTCCTCTACTGGTCGGCGATGTGCCGCGGGCTCGGTCTGGAGTTCGTGCCGCACAGTGGCGATGACTTCGGGCTCGCCACCGCCATCCGCCTCGGCCTGCCGTTGCTCATCGGTGCTGCCGTGAGCGCCGCGCCGCTGCTCTGCGCGGCCCGGGATATGTGGCTCCTCGACTCCGTCGCGGAGAAGCGTTTCAAGACCGGCACGGGCCGCTTCGACACGCGCGTCTATAAACTTTTCGAAGCCATCCAATCGCTCGAAGACACCGTCTTCCGCCTCGACGAAAAACAAAGTGCGAGCGCTTACAAGCACAGCACCGCGCACGTTCTCCACGCGCTCGGCTTGATCCGTTCGCCCGAGATTCATCCCGCATGCGCCGACCGCCGCGGGAGCGACGAAGCCGCACGGATGCAGGAAGCGCTGCGCCGCCCGCGCCGCATGGCCGCGAAGCTCGGCATCCCGGGGCTCGGATAGCGTGCCGCAGGCAAGGATGCCTGCGCCACGCGCTCTTAAAAGTGGACCGCAAAACCCGCGCGGATACGGAAGTCGGCCGTGGTCTGGAACGACGTGGTGTGCATGAGCACGGGCACTTCCACGCCCAGCTCTCCCGTGAATCGCCCGAGCGACCCGAGCACGCGCGGGCCGACGTAGAGCGAAGTGACGCCGGTGTCGCGCGCCGGCTCCCCTTGGAAACGGTCGTAGCCCTTCGTCTCGCCGGAAATCACAAATTGCAGCGCAAACGAGTCCGCGCCGTGGCGAACCAAATACACGCCGGGCCCGCCGCTCCACTGAAGATCGTCGGCAAAGCAGTAGTGGTAATGGCCCGAGCCGCGCAGCGCATACTGCACTTCGGCTTCAAAGAAAACCGACCGGTAACGGGCCTCCGCCTGCGCGCCGAAGATGCCATCATACGAGCCCGTGCCGAGCGTGAGATCGTGCCCGTGAATGCCGCTCTCCGGCGCGCCTTCGATTTCGATTTCCGCAAATTCTTCCTTGATGCGCCGCGCATCGCCGGTCGGGAATTTCAATCCCGCGGTCACGTGGAGCGACGCGCTGAAATCCGGCTCCGCGTCCCCGCGAAAGAGCGCGATCTTTTTGAACACGAGAAAGTTTGCGAGCAGCGAAATATCGCCGAGTCCCGAGACGCGTCCGCGCTCAATCTCAAAGCCCGCCGGTCGTTTGTAGGAGCGGTAGAGGAACGGAACGTTCACCTGCACTGCGAGGCGGTTCTGAAAAAAGGTCGCACCCAAGACGAACTGCGTGATGGAGCTGTCGAGATGCTGGCCGGTCGGATTGTCCACCTCGCGGCCATTGATGCGATCGGTGGAGAAGTGAGTGAACTGCTCGGCCACGCCGGCATAAATGCCGACGGGCCGCTCGTGAACGACCTCGAGCCGAGGAGTGTAACAGCCGCACAAATCGCACGCGAGAACGCGCGATGCGGCGGAGAGAGAGAGAAGGGAGAAGAGCGTGAGTTTGGAAAATTTCATGGTGTATGCAGGAAGCGCGAAGCTCCAGACGTGGAGCCTCGCAGTGAGCCCTGGGCGCGCGCCCTGGGGCGGAAGAAAACGCGGAGACTTCTTAAGCGAACCGCGGAGGCGGCACCGCGGGCTGCTCGGCGCGCGCGTTCGCGGCCACGTCCGCGATCTCCTGCTCCCAACACTCCGTCGCGACTCCCACGAAGACCACGACCGCTTGATGAAAAACGTCGATCTTTTTCACGACCGTGAAAGCCTCGTGCTTCTTCTCCGTCTGGCGCGTGCTGGCGATCGACTTGCACATCCCACACGGATGCTGCCCATCGAAAGTCTTCTCCACCGCCTCCGTCCAGCGGGCGCCGCGCGAGTAGTCCACGATCATCCCGCCCCACGCGACCGTCTGCAGCACCAACCAGTGCCCACCCAAGGCAAAGAACATCGCAGCGATCAGTAGATACTGACCGAGACGAAGCAAGGTCCGGGGCATGGGCGCTTCCTAATGGCCGCGCGGAGAGCCGTCAAGACGACAGGAGTTGTCGCCTCTCTTTGGGACTTTCCCGCGCGCGGCAATAATCCTGTCCAAAGATATCCCCGCCAAACACGTTGAGTTCTTCGCGCACCGCTCCGACATCTCTCCCACTTATGAAATCGCTCTCCCTTCTTCTCACGCTCACCTTCTCCGCCGCTTACACCTTTGCCCAGGCGCCGCAGCCTGCTGCGAGCGAGCCCGTGCCCAAGCAACCCCCGGCCGCGCGACCAAAGCGGGCGGCAGTCGTCGGCCCGGTCGTGGGTGAGAATAAGGCCACGCCCATCGAGAGGCTGAAGGTGGCCAAAGACTTCAAGGTCGAGCTTCTTTACTCGGTGCCGGGCGCCGAACAAGGTTCATGGGTCAACCTTTGCGTGGACGACAAAGGGCGCATCCTCGCCAGCGATCAATACGGCGGCCTTTACCGCTTCGCACCGCCGTCGCCTGGCCAGCCGCTCGATCCGGGGCAGGTGGAGAAAGTGCCCGCCGACATTCGCGCGGTCAATGGCATGGTATGGGCCTTCGGCGCGCTCTACGCAAACGTGAACGATTACGAGAATAAGATGGAGAGCGGGCTCTATCGCGTCTCTTACAGCGAAGGAGACAAGCTCGATAAGGTCGAGTTACTCCGCGGCTTGATCACTAGAAGCGACCATGGCGTCCACGCGGTGATGCTTACTCCAGATGGACAAGCGCTCTATGTCATCAGCGGCAACGGCACGAAACTCACCGACCTGGCGCCCTCTTCGCCGGTGCCCCATGTGTGGGGAGAAGATCACCTGCTGCCGCGGATGCCCGACGGCCGCGGCTTTATGCGCGATGTCCTCGGGCCCGGTGGCATCGTCTATCGCGTGTCGCCGGATGGTAAGAACTTCGAGGCTTATGCCTCTGGCTTCCGCAACATCTTCGACGGGGCGGTCAATCATGATGGGGAACTAATCACTTACGACGCCGACATGGAGTACGACTTCAATACTTCGTGGTATCGTCCAACCCGGATCTGCCATGTAGTTAGCGGCGGTGAATATGGCTGGCGCAACGGCGCGGGTAAGCGCCCCGAGTTTTACCCGGATAACTTGCCGCCTGTGTTAAACATCGGCCCCGGCTCGCCCACTGGAGTTACTTTCGGTTATGGCGCGAAGTTCCCCGCCAAGTATCAGAACGCGCTCTTCGCCCTCGATTGGAGCTGGGGTAAGTTATACGCCATTCATCTTACTCCTTCCGGCTCCACTTACTCCGGAGTAAGAGAAGAATTCATTACCGGCGCGCCGCTGCCACTTACCGACGCCATCGTTCATCCGCAGGATGGCGCGATGTATTTCGCCATCGGCGGCCGCCGCGTGCAGTCCGGCCTCTATCGCGTTACTTATACCGGCAGCGAATCCACCGCTTCAGCAAAGGCAGAGGGCACGATAAGTCCCGAGCGCGACCTGCGCCACCGGCTCGAAGCCTTTCATGGCAAGGTGGACCCGCAAGCCATCCCCGCCGCCTGGCCGCATCTCGGGAATGCCGATCGCTTCATCCGGTGGGCTGCGCGCACCGCCATCGAGCATCAGCCCGTCGCAACCTGGGCGGAGAAGGCCCTGGCCGAGCCCGATGCAGCCAGGCAACTCCCGGCACTCATGGCCCTAGCGCGCGTCGCCGGCATCTGCCCCTCCCATCGCAAGCCGGAGGATGTGCCCGTCGATTTCGTGACGGGCGCGAGGATCCTCGAAGCGTTGCTCAAGCTCAACTGGACCCATCTCAATCACGAGCAGCGGCTCACCCTCGTACGCACTTGCGAGATCGTCTTCAATCGCTTTGGCCGTCCCGGCGATGCCGCCGTGCAGCGCACGCTCGCAAAGCTCGATCCCCTCTTCCCATCCGGCTCCCGCGAGTTGGATTGGTTACTCTGCGAGACGCTCGTCTATCTCCAATCACCCACCGTCGCCGCCAAAGCCATCGCCTTGATCGAGCAGTCCCCCACGCAGGAAGAGCAGATCGAATACGCCCGCTCGCTGCGAATGCTCAAGGCCGGATGGACCAAGGACACGCGCAACGCTTACTTCCAGTGGTTCGTGAAAGCGGCCAACTACCGCGGCGGCGCGAGCTTCGATAAGTTCATCGAGTTCATCCGCACCGACGCCCTCGCCACACTTACCGACTCCGAGAAGGCAGCCATGGCCGAGTTACTCGCGCAGAAGCCAGAGCGTAAGTCCCCGCTGGCCAATCTCGGCGCCATCTTTGCCGGCCGCACACCGACTAATTGGACGCTAGAAGAACTTTCCGCTGCCGCCGCCGCCGGCATGAAAGGCCGGAGCTTCGCCAATGGCCGCAAGATTTTCGGCGCCGCCGCTTGTTATGCCTGCCATCGCTTTGGCAATGAAGGCGGCATGACCGGCCCCGACCTTACCGGCGCCGGCGGACGTTACACGCCGCACGATCTGCTCGACCAGATCATCAATCCGAGCAAGGAGATCAACGAGCAGTTTGTCCCGAGCGTTCTTACCAAAGAAAACGGCGACACCGTCACAGGCTCCGTAGTCAATCTCAACGGAGACACCGTTACCATTAACACCGACCCCGCCGATCCCAACGAGCGGGTAAGTGTCGATCGCAAACAAGTAAAGAGCATCGAACCCTCCAAAGTCTCGCCCATGCCACCGATGCTACTGACTCTATTAAACAAGGAAGAGATCCTCGACCTCGTCGCCTACATCCTAAGTGCCGGCGACCAGAGTAACCCCGCCTTTTCCAAGTAACGTAACGGCGACGCCGTCGTCGCCCGAAGTGCCCGCGGCGCCCCTCGCCGCGCCGATCGGGATTCGTGAGCAGAGCGTTTTTTCCAAAGAGGGGAACGTCTGTACTGCAAATAATCGGCCGGCTGCGTAAACACGCAACTGGACGGCTCGGACAACCGGGCGTAAATGTGTAGCCGCTTGCTGCCAGCCCCCGGCTTGCGCCAGCGTTCTTCACGCTGGCAAAAACCCGAAATCCCGTCCCCACCCCTGAGACCATGAATATATCCCGCCCCGACAATTCGACCGCCAGCCTCCGACGCGCTGGCGCAATCTTCCTCGCCATGCTCGCATTGGGTTCGCCGGTGCGAGCGGTGGATCAGACGATCAACGAGCAAATTTGGAAACTAAAATACGGCGTGACCGATGCGCAGTTGGGCAGCGCGGCATGGAAAGCGGCCGATGACGATGGCGACGGAGTAACCAACGGGGCTGAGATTTCCGCCGGCACCAACCCCTTCCAGGCATCTTCGATCATCAAGCTCACCGCCGTGACGGCTAACGCGACATCGGTGTTACTCACTTTTCCAACGGTGGATGGAAAGTCCTATGTGGCCCAAAGGAATACCAATCTCACGAACGCCGCGGGCTGGGTGGCAGTATCGCCGGCAGTTACTATCGCCGGTGATGGAAATCCAAAGACGCTAACGATTCCGAAAGCCGCTGGCACCTTTTATCGTGTTATCGTTCTGGATCTCGATTCTGACGGCGATGGAGTGGGCGATTGGGCTGAGAAGGTCGCCGGCTATAACCCAAACAATGCGAACACGGGCGGAGTGGCTGGTGGAAACGATCTTACTGCGCTTACTTCCGCGGTAAGTGGTTCGGGCATGGTAACTGTGAGTGCGATCAAGTACTCGGCGACACAGCCGCCGGATGCACTGACGCCGCCGGTTGAAACAGGTGCAATCGCCATCAACCGCTCGGGACCGTTGACTTTCAATACCATTACTGTGCCGCTGCAAAAGTCGGGGACTGCCGCGGAAGGGATCGACTACGATGCGTTACCGGTTTCGGTGACTTTCAGTCCCGGGCAGAGCGCCATCGTGCTCAATGTGAACCCGAAGGCAAACGCAAACCTGAAGACCAATGTAACTGCGATCGTGAAAGCGATGGCGGGGGGGGGTTACTCGCTGGGTTCCTCGACAAGCGGCAGCGTGGTGATCAATCCGGCGGGCAACGCCACGGGCACTGGGCTGACCGGAAACTACTTCAACACCTCTTCGGCCACTTACTCCCCGACTCAGACAAACATCTTTGCAGGCACCCCCGCGATGTCCCGCACGGACAGCGTGATCGACTTCTCGAATAGCATCGCCAGCATTTCCACCGGCAATCCTTGCACGGTCACCACCGCGCGCCCGCACGAGTTGACGGCCGGACAGTCAGTCACCATTAGCGGAGTGACGGGCGGCACATTCAGTCCCACCATCAACGCGACGTTTGTAGCCACTGTTACCGGCGCCAGCACCTTTACTGTTCCGGTCAATTGCACGGTGGGCGCGAGCTCTCTTGCAAGCTCCCTCATCAATGGCACCAATGGCTGGGGCGCCACAACGGGACCGGCGGGCATGTCTCCAGCCTCGATCAACGGCGCGTTCTCCGTGCGTTGGACCGGGCAGATTCTCCCGCAATACTCGGAGACTTACTTCATCGACTTCCGGAGCGATGACAGCGCGAAAGTGTGGGTCAATGGAGTCCTCTTGATCGACAGATGGGCGGTTCAGAGCGCTGTCGATTACGTTAACAGCATCGACCTCAAGGCAGGTGTCCTTTACGACATCCAGATCGACTACTGGAATAGCACCAGCACCGCGCAGGCCCGCCTTTACTGGTATAGCTCCAGCCAGGTCCGGCAGGTCGTTCCTCAAGGACGGCTCTTTCCCGCGCCCACTCTTGCTAACAAGCTAACGGCTGTAACTTCCGCGCTGACGGCTGTGGGATATGTGGGCACGCCTTTTAGCTTCAAGGTTAGTTCGCCAAACCTCGGCGTCGGCGGCACTGCCACTTACGCTCTGGCTGCCAATAGCGGTCCGCTCCCGCCTGGGTTGACTCTTGGTGCGAGCAGCGGCGTCATCGCCGGCACATCCACGGCGGCGGGTTATTTTAACGTCGCGATCAATGCGCAAAACGGCGCCGCATCCGGGGTCACAGGGAGCTCCGTGGTCAACATCACCATCTACCCGGTGGGCAGCGTATCGCGCGAAATCCTCACCGCCGGCGGCACCGAGGTGTCCGATATCGTGATCCCTTCTGGAACCCCTGCGCACGATACCATCCCGACCATCGACGAGGACACGGATTACGGGAATAACACCGGAGAACGCCTGCGCGGTTACCTGGTACCGCCCAAGACGGGCAACTATTACTTTTGGCTGGCCGCAAACAACGCGGCGGAACTCTCGATTTCCAACGACTCCGAAGCCGTGAACAAGGTCCGGCGTGTGTCCGTGACCGCCACCACGGGTAATAAGATTTGGAGCGCGGCCCAGCAGACGCAGTGGCTTTCCTTGGTGGCTGGCCAGAAATACTATTTCGAAGTATTGCATAACACTGGCGCCGACGCCGATGACTATGTCGCCGTGGGTTGGTGCCAGGACGATGTGGGCACGGTCCATTCCGTCGCAGGTGCGCCCAACGCCGCTGGGCTGCCTCCCATCATCCCCGCCGGAGGCGCGCCACTGCAAGGTTACCCACTCAGCGGCACGGTGCCCAGTTACATCTTCCAGCCTTACGACTATCCGGCGCTCACGCCGGCGGGTGGATCGCTCTATGCCGCCAATCTTGGACCACAGGGCGCCTCCAGCACAAAGGCCAGCGGCTCCGCAAACCTGCGTGTGGATGCGAACGGCACGTCGGCCATCCTCCACTTTAATTACGGCAATCTTACTTCCCCCAAGACGGCCTATCATCTTCATGTGGATGCCTTCGACACCCACCCCCAAGGAGAGATCATCTACGACATTGACGACGTGGACGCGTTCCATCCGGAGCTTCGCACCGCCGATGGCGGCTACATTTGGAATTTTGGCGCCGTAGGTACTTTTCCCACGGCCGCCTCGATCCTGGATGGAATTCAGCGGGGCAAGCTATATCTCAACATCCATTCGGTTACTTACCCCAACGGAGAAATCCGCGGTAACCTGACGTTGGTCAACGGCTCGCAAACTTCGCCTAATCCCGCGCTCTATGCGGAACCGCCGGCCACCGATGTCGCCTCGAACGATGCGCCTGCCGCGCGCTTCTTAAATCAAGCAAGCTTCGGAGCCAGCCTCTCCGATGTGGCCTACGTAAAGGCGAATGGATTTCCAGCTTGGATCGCAGATCAACTCACCAAGACGCCAACACATCTTTCCAACGATGTGGTCGCTGGAGTCTTGGTTGACCTTAATAACACTTATCCCTCCTCTCTCTTCACTAACACTTGGTGGAAGTATTCGATTACCGCGCCCGACCAATTGCGCCAGCGCCTTGCCTTTGCTCTGAGTGAAATCCTGGTGGTCTCCTATAATAACGACAGCGGACCTCTGCGAACAAACGCTCGCGCACTTGCAGACTATTACGACATCCTGGTGGATTACTGTCTGCCGACGTCGGGTCTTCCTGACAGTGGTAACTTTCGGGGGATTCTAAAAACTGTCACCCTCACGCCGGCGATGGGCCTGTATCTGGATATGCGGGCTAATACAAAAGGCGATGACACCCTCGGGCGTCATCCCAATGAGAACTATGCCCGGGAAATCATGCAGCTTTTTTCGGTGGGCCTGAATCATCTGTGGGACGATGGCAAGCTCGTGCTCGACTCGACCGGCGATCTCGTTCCGACCTATAACCAATCCACGATCCTCGGCATGGCGGCCTTGCTCACTGGATGGAATTACTGGCAGCCCCTTCAAGCCAACGGGCGTCTCCCGGTGAGTTTCGGTGGCGCGGTGGCAAACTATCTCGATCCCATGGTCCTGGTGCCGCTCCAGCATGACATCAATGCGAAGTTACTTCTGGACAACGTGGTGTGCCCCGCGGCCACCGGCCGGACGCCACCGCGTCACGGGCGGCACTGTCCAGCCGGGCACTGACCA